>SHAK01000016.1 GCA_004213515.1 Limisphaerales bacterium
CGCAGATCCAAGTGAATGGGTATTAAAAGAAGCAATTAGCGCGGTCCATGATGACCGATCGATTCCTGAAGCACTTCCTGATATTGCAGATTTACTAACAAATAACAAAAATAAATCCGAGGCAGTGACGCGAAGATTACTTAGCGCCAACCTCCGAGTAGGACAAAAAAAGAATGCCGTCCGCTTGGTTAACTATGCAATAGATAACTCCAATTCTAGCGCTATGCGTGCTGAAGCACTTCTTTGTTTACGCGACTGGAATAGGCGACCGTTTGTCGACCGGGTGGAAGGCCAAGTTAGAGAACTTTCAAAGCGAAATAATGAGTCGACCAAACTTTTAGTAGAAAAAAATCTCAATAAACTTTTTGAAACAGCAAATGGTGCATTGCTTGCCGAGCTCATACGCCTTTGTGAAAAACTTCAAATTACACTCGGAGCCGGACAACTGCTTGTTATCGCAAAGTCCGATACACAAGACTTAGCCGCACGAATTCAAGCTATCCAATCAATAAAAAAACAAGACCCCAAACCAATTCTCAATTCTTTAATTACCTTAGCCAAAGACAATAAACCTTCAATTCAAGTCGCTGCCATCAATAAAATTGCTGAGATAGAGCCCCAAAATATTGCTAATATACTTAATGAGCTATGGACCACATTAAGCACACAAGCTCAGCAGGCTTTTATTTATAGCATTGGAAAAAATAGCAGTTCTGAAGGCGATAAAATTTTAAACACAGCATTCTCCTCTTTACTTAATGGCAACTTATCAAAATCACTAGAGCTAGATGTCTTAGTTGCAGCTGAAAAAAGCAAAAATCCAAACCTAAAAAAACAACTTAAAAAATATGAAGCAAACCAATCTGCCAACGATTCTGTTTCTCCATATAGCTCTACACTCTTTGGAGGAGATACAGAAAAAGGGAAACATGTTTACGAAAATCATGTAGCGGCACAGTGTGTCCGCTGCCACAACGCAGGCGGTAAAGACAATCAAGTTGGACCAAATTTAACGGGAATTGGAAAACGCACTGACAAAAATTACCTGCTCCGCTCTTTAGTTGATCCAAGTGTGGATATTGCAGATGGATTCAACGTAAATGTAATTGAGTTAACAAACGGCAAATCGATTATTGGCCGACTAAAAGACCAAACAAAAAAAATAATTACCCTCATTTCTCCTGAAGGAAAGCCACAAAAAATAGCTGCTACTAAAATTAAGAAAATCACAGCGGCTAACACGTCCGTAATGCCGCCCATGGGTGCTATCCTAACTAAACACGAAATTAGAGACTTAATTGCCTATCTTAAAATCCTTTAAAAAAAGTCTAAAAACGAAATTTAATTGATCGCAATCTAACTAATGGCCTCTAAACATCGAGTACAGAGTGTCACATGATCACTATGGGAACCAACACTGGTTTCCCAACGCCAACAGCGTTCACATTTTTCTCCTGCAGCTTTTGATACAGCTATTTCTAAAACCTCACTTTCCCCTTCATTCAGTCTAAGCTGAGAAACGTTGATAAGTTCCCGCAAATCCTCATGATAATCTTTAGCAATCTGAAATTCATTACCAACACCACTTAAACTTACACAAGCCTCAAGTCCTTTTCCAATCTGCTTGGCTCGACGTGACTCCTCGAGAACGGGCATAACACGTTCACGAATCGCAAACATAGTCTTCCAATTGTTTGCCTCATTGTCACTGATACTAAATTTGAACGGATCCCAGTCGGTTAAATGTACGCAAGATGAATCAAGATGCGGGATAGCTTCCCAAGCCTCATCTGCAGTAAAAACTAGCATCGGAGAAAGCATCTTAGAAAACCCCTGGACCAATCGGTAAAGTGTTGTTTGAGTGGAGCGGCGCCGAAGTGAATTACTAGATGAAGTATAAAGGCGATCTTTTACTGTATCATGATAAACAGCAGAAAGCTCAACTGAAACAAACTGCGTAATACGTTGGTAAGCGATATGAAATTCGCACTTATCAAATGAAGAGCGAACATCTGCATCAACCTTTGAAAAATGATCAAGAATCCAACGGTCAAGTCCTGTTAAATCATTATCTGATACGGTGTGCTTCACCGGATCGAAGTCATAAAGATTACTCAGCTGGTAGCGCAAGGCATTGCGAATACCTCGATAGGATTCTGCAACTTTTTTAATCCGTTCTTCGCTAACAGTAATATCATTACGAAAGTCCTGAGAAGCAACCCAGAGTCGAACAATATCCGCACCATACTGTCCAATATAGGCTTCAGCAGTTTGAGGCTTAGAATAACCGCCATCCTGTTTACTTTTAGAAATCTTTTCACGATCTGCATCAACCATGAAACCGTGCGTAAGCACGTTGCGATAAGGGGCAACCCCATTACCTGCAAGTGAAAGTAGTAGGGAAGACTGAAACCAACCACGATGTTGATCACTTCCTTCAAGATAATAGTCAGCTTGCCAGGCCTCAGGAGCCCCTGACTCGACATTAGATCGACCAAGCTCACCTCTCTGCATCAAAACACTACGCGATGAAGAGCCAGAATCAATCCATACATCAAGTGTATCAGTTGATTTACCAACTGCATCTGGACCGTCCCAGTCAGAAGGTTTAACAGCTGACCACAAATCATCAAGATCCCTTTCGAACCAAACATTTGAACCACTCTCTTGAACTAAATCAGCAGTATTTCGAACGATACGGTGATCAAGAATCGGTTCGCCCTGAGCATCGTAAAAAGCTGGTATTGGCACTCCCCAAGAGCGTTGCCGAGAAATGCACCAATCCGGCCGAGATTTGACAGCCCCTTCGATTCTATTACGGCCCCAACCGGGAACCCAGTTAACCTTGTCTATTTCAACAAGGGCTTTATCACGAAAGCCATTATGATCAATATTGACAAACCACTGATCCATAGCACGGAAAATCACTGGTGACTTACTACGCCAACAATGTGGATAGCTATGCTCATAGGCCTCCTGAAAAGCTAGTTTGTTGACATTTTTTAAAACGTCTATGACCGCCTCATTAGCTTCACTCCTTCCGTTTTTTGGAAGAATCTGTTTACCAACAAGATCATCAGAAATCTGTTGATCCTCGGGCAAATCACCCGTTCGAGAAAGACAACCTCTGTCGTCCACGGGTGAGTAAACAGGCAAATCATTACTACGGCCAAGATTGTAATCGTCCTGCCCATGACCGGGCGCAATATGAACTAAGCCTGTCCCGGCAGAATCATCGACAAATAAATCTCCCGAAAAAAGTTTTCCAGTTCGGTTACAAAATGGATGATGATACTCAATCTCCGCCATTTGATCACCCTGCACAGTCCTGAGAATCTCAAAATCACCAGCCCAACCACATTTCTCAACAACTATATCAAGCAGAGGGACGCTTACTATAAAAGCCTCTTCTCCAACACGAATAATTTGATAATCAAATTTCGAATTATAGGCTACAGCTAGATTAGCAGGTAAAGTCCACGGTGTTGTTGTCCAGATAAGCAAATGCATATTAGTTTCGCCGACAACCGGAAACTTAACATAAACACTCTGACTAACATGATCCTGATATTCGACTTCTGCTTCTGCCAAGGCGGTACGACAAGGGATACTCCAATAAACTGGTTTCTTGCCACGATAAACAAATCCCTTTTCTACCAAATCAGCAAATAGACGAAGCTCCTCCGCTTCATACTCTGGGCTTAGTGTAAGGTACGGCTTATCCCACTCCCCCAATACACCTAAACGTTTAAATTGCTCTCTTTGCTTATCAACGAAGGCTAAAGCATACTCCTCGCAAGCCTTGCGTATTACTGCTGGAGTAGCATCAGTATTTCCCTCCTTACGCATTTTTTGAGTTACCTTAAATTCGATAGGCAACCCATGACAGTCCCAACCGGGCACATAAGGAACCTGTTTACCCCGTAAAGACTGATATTTTAAAATAAAATCCTTAAGAATTTTATTAAGAGCAGTACCAATATGTACATCACCGTTAGCGAACGGGGGGCCATCATGAAGTAAAAATCTCTCAGCGCCTTCACGACGTTTTTGAATCTGTTCGTACAATCCATCAGCGTACCATTTAGCTAATCTCTCCGGCTCGCGTTGAACCAGTCCGGCTCGCATAGGGAAATCCGTCTGTGGAAGGTTTAGTGTATTTTTGTACTCCATCTCAAACTTAGCCCTTGAGGGGCAGGCGCGGCAAACTAACAGCCCATTTGACTAAAGGCAAAAGCAGAAAACTAAAAAAAGCATAACTAAAAATGGCATGAGATGAAGAAATCAAAAAAAATTTCTTACCTGCAAGGCGGGACTAATAAATACATAACAGAGATATAGATAGTGAACAATTTACATTATAAATTTACTCATTATCAAATTATCTCTTTTACAGAGAAGTCATTGATGTTCTGACGCTTAGACAGGCTATTGGCCGAATCGTTATTGGTGAATTGCTCTTCACTCGCATTGTAATGCAACTTTTGATTACCCACTCTATGTGCAATATTCCCAATATGCATCACCGAAGTACTAACCTGCGCCAGACCAACATCAGCATTAGGCCTATTGCGAGACTTAATACAATCAATAAAGTTTTGTTGATGTTCAGTATCAGGATGACGCCCAAACTTTTGGTCTACCACTTTTCCATTTGAAGTAAACACCTGCCAACCCCCGCCGTGACGACCCAGCATCATATTATCTTTTGCACCATAAAACTCGATACGAGTTGCACATTGTAGCCAATGCGGAAACTTATCCCCAGATCGAATACTCCCATCAATCTTACTCATCGAATTAGCAAAATGTGAGTGCTCAAAAGTCATGACAAATTCTGGATAGTCGTAATGAAGAATCTCAACATCCGGCACCTCTCCATCATCACCCTTATGCTGAAGTCTTCCTCCAGAGGCTGAAACCGCACTAGGGGCAGGCGGATCTCCAAGAACCATCAAAGCAAGATCAAGTTGGTGAATACCGCAATCTGCTAGATCACCACCAGAGTAGTCCCAGAAATAATGCCAACCTCCATGAAAAATTTTACTGTGATATTCACGACTCTTGGCTGGTCCTAGCCATTCATCCCAAGAAAAACTCTTTGGTGCTTTAGCGCTAAGCCCTAGCCTAAATGGCCCACCTCCTTTGAGGTTAAAAACTTTAACTAGTCTCACATCACCAAGCTTCCCAGACTGAACATAATCCCTAGCTTCAATGTTATAAGAGGCACTTCGATTTTGAGTGCCTACCTGAACGATACGTTTGTATTTACGCGATGCCTCAACAAGCTTTCTCCCCTCCCATATGTTATGGCTAAATGGTTTCTCTACATAAACATCTTTTCCAGCTTGGCAGGCAAGAATAGCGGTCGGAGTATGCCAATGATCTGGAGTAGCGACCACGACTGCATCAACATCTTTATTCGCAAACACTTCATCCATTTGACGAGCTAAGATTGGCTTTCGCCCATCTTGCTGCTCCGCCACATAATCAGCAATTCGTACAAGTCGCTCTTCATGAATATCACATACTTGAGAGCAAACAACATCACTTCGCTGAGCCAAACTAGAAGTGACCTGCGTCCCCCGGCCGCCGCAACCTATTAGCGCTATCTGAACACGGTCATTAGCCCCTTTAACCTGACCAATTGCTGGAAAGCCTAATGTAGCGGCAGCTAAACCGGATTTCAAAAAAGCCCTGCGTTTTATGGATTTCATGTATGAAAAATTAACATTATCTTATTTAATCAACCACTTTAATGTTGGTCTTTTCAGCCGTGCGCATAGATAGTCTTTGGTGTGTTTGGATTTTTTAAAGAATGGCAGCGCAAAAAAATTCGTCGAAGAACAATCCCTTCGAAGTGGATAGATATATTAAAAGCAAATTTTGGCATATATAAGGAGCTCTCATCAGTTGATCAATTAGAGCTACAAAAACACATACTAGTTTTTTTAGCCGAAAAAAAATTTGAGGGCTGTGGGGGGCTTGAAATTAACGATGAAATTCGTGTGACCATTGCTGCGCAAGCATGCCTGCTACTCTTACATCGAAAATCATCTTACTACCCTTCTTTAAAAACGATCCTTGTCTATCCAAGCTCTTACCTTGCTAAGAACCCGTACGATTCTAAGGATCATTCGCATAGACTTGGAGAATCATGGCAGTATGGACCGGTTGTACTGGCTTGGGATTCCTGTAAACGAGGCGGCAAAAATGCCTTCGATGGAAGCAACGTTGTAATTCACGAGTTTGCCCATCAATTAGACCAAATGGATGGCGTAGCAGACGGATCCCCCACACTAGGAAAAGACGAAGAGATAGAAAAACGCAAATTGAAATACCGTTCATGGGCATTAGTTTTCACCAAGGAATTTGAATCCTTTCAGAATAAGGCTGCTAAAGGAAAAAAAACCGTCATAGACCACTACGGAGCTACTAATCCAGCTGAGTTTTTTGCTACTGCGACTGAAGCATTCTTCGAAAAACCAAAGCAATTAAAAAAGAAAAGACCGGAGCTTTATAAAGAACTCCGGTCATACTACAAACAAGATCCCGCTGCTTGGAGCGAAACCCGGTAGGTTTAAATTTACCAATTGTCGCGTCGACCACCGCCGCCACCACCACCGCCGCCAGAACGTTCTTCTCTCTGACGCGCCTCATTAACCGTTAACTTTCGGCCCATGAAGTCTTGCTCATTAAACTTCTCCACCGCCGCTTTAGCTTGCTCGTCATTAGCATAGGTAACGAATCCAAACCCACGCGAGCGCCCAGTATCTCGATCATGCAGTACAACTGCGTCTGTGATTTCTCCAGCCTCAGCGAATAACTCGCGGAGATCGTCCTCTGTGGCCTCCCATTTAAGGCCACCAACAAATAATTTATTTCCCATAATAGGTCCTGTCTATGACAACGACTTCTGAATAAGTCAGCCGCTGACAGCGGAAAAATGCGACCTAGAAAGCAACAAGGCAAGCGGTAAAATGATAGATTTGTTTTTTTTAATTTAAACATTTTAATATAAAATCTTTAATAAAGCACAAAACCTCATAAAAAAGAGTGAAAAAAAAACCAATAAATACTGATATAAATCTGATTAAAAATTATAAAGTTTTTAACATATTAACTATTTAATTACTTCAAAAAATATAGTTAAAAGGAGCTACAGGTTAGTAATATGGCATCTAAATTAGAATTCACTAAAAAAACATCCTTCTATCCAATCGAACAACTGAAAAAAACACAAAACTCGAGGATAATTTGTTTAAAAAAGACGTTTAATCTAAAAAAACTATTCTAGTAAAATTTTTCCATAATTATTAATCCATAACTGAAAAATAGCATCTAAGGATTGCTCAAAAGATAATTTGACCTCTTTGCGATTGATTAGCCTAACGTTATCTGGCATGGAATGTCCCCCATGAAGCGAGCAATAAGGGTTTTCTGTACGGTGGTATTCCTTTTAATTGGATTAGCCAAAATAACAGCCGAGCCAACCCTAAAATTACACTTTGCAGGTATTGATAACTTAGTAAAGCGCAAGGACGCAAAAACACTCAAAGGAATATGGAACCAAAAAGAAACAAGAGAGTTGCGCAAAGAGGTATTAGAAAAACTAGCTAATCACCTTGCCTCACTCTCTGGAGCAAATAGTTCCTATTTCAAATACATCCTCCCTGACGTGGGATTAGGCGAAACAATCTTGGAAGTCGCAACAAGTGATAATGGTCCTAATATTTCTATGATAGCCTCAATGAGCAGCACGCGAGGCCAGGAATGGATTAAGCAACTTAAGAAGGTTGCTCAAATGACTGGAGCTACAATTCAGGAAGAACAGCAGGCTGGAGCCACTGGCTGGAGAGTAGACTTCGAAGAAGGTCGCAGCTTAGGTTTTGGTTTCGTTGATGGATGGATGCTAGTTGGTATTGGCCAAGAAACTTTTCAATCACTCAAGCAGGCGGCTAGAAAAATTTCTAAGGAAGGTCGTGCAATTCAAACGGATACAGAGAACGATATAACTATCGAAGTTAAAGCATCAGTTTTGCCGTCTTCAATTCGGAATCAACTTCCAGCAAACGCTGAATCGATTCGCCTTACATCCCAATTGAAAAAAGATAATTTTTTTACAAAGGCAGTTGTAACTTTTAATAAAGAGTTCAAAGATAAAATCGAGAATTGGGAAATACCAACCCGCACTATTACTGAACCGCTGGTAAGCTTCACAGCTGCTAGAGGAGTTGGTTTATCCACTGCTCAAGAGGTCCTCAACACTCTCCAACTCAATCCGACTAACAACCAGTTCTTTGCTTGGTCACAAGGCCGAACAAAGTTTCAATCATTTTTTGCACTTAAGGTTAAAGACCCAAACGACGAAATTGCAAAACTTTCAAAAAAAATTAGAGATTTCAAAAAAACTGGAAATGAGGGAGAGAAATATATAGGGAATGTAGTTTATGATCCAAAAAAACCTTCTGTCACCTGGGGCAACGTCCCCCTTTTTGCACCTTATCTAACGAAGGGAAATTCGGATGATAAAGGTTATCTCGTAGGTGGAGTGTTCCCTCCAGATCCTATAAAAAAACCAATCCCAAAGGAATTACTTGATGAATTTATTAACAAAAAGGATCTGATCTACTACAATTGGGAAATTACCGGTCAGCGACTTGCAAAATGGAACCTTCTTATTCAGTTCGCAGCTATACTTTCCGATCAACGGGAACAACTAGTCAACAACACAAAAGGCATCTCGTTTATCACATCTCTCTATCCAAAATTGGGTAATACCATAACTGATGCAACTTTAAGCTCAAATAAACTCACCATAACTCGAAAATCTCATCTAGGCCTCTCTGCTCTTGAAATTGCACTAGCTACACGCTGGCTTGATAATCCACAGTTTCCAAAACTGACTCTGGAATGGCCAAAGCCCGCTGAAACAACACAAAAAAAAGCCGCACAAAAAGAAAAAAATGCGACTAAGAAGTAGCTCTACATATGTTAAAGCTAGGAGTAAATATTGATCACGTAACTACTTTAAGGGAGGCCCGTTACCGCGGCCAATCTGAAGGGGAACCATGCCCAATCGAGGCTGTAAGGTTAACTGAAGCCGCAGGAGCTCACGGCATCACAGCGCATCTTCGAGAAGATCGTAGACACATTCAAGATCGAGACATTTGGGCTATTCGCAAAGCCATAAAAACTCGTCTTAATTTTGAAATGGCTAATACAGGCGAGATGATTGACATTGCAACTCGCCTCAAACCAGAAGCTGTTTGCCTCGTCCCGGAACATCGTAATGAAGTCACTACTGAAGGGGGGCTCGATGTAGCCAATCAAATAGAAAGCATCAAAGCTACTAACGAAACACTTAGACAAGTGGGTATTGAAGTAAGTCTTTTTATTGATCCGGATCCAGAACAAATCGAAGCAACTGCTCAGTCCGGTAGTCCTGTCATAGAATTACATACCGGTGCATTTGCGGAATCTTATGATAACGAAACCAACCGCTCATTTGAAATTGAAAGGCTGATAAAGGCATCTGAGCAAGCTCATGCACTCGGTCTAATTGTTAACGCCGGGCATGGAATCAATTACGAAAATGTCCAAAGCCTCTTTTCAATTCCACACCTGAACGAACTTAACATTGGCCACAGTATCATCTGCAGAGCCATCGCTGTAGGCCTAAGCCAAGCAACAAGCGAAATGCTTAATAAAATGGCTGCTTACGACACAGAATGATCTTTGGTATAGGAACAGATATTGTCGAAGTAGATCGTATTCGCAAATTCTGCGATAAATTTGAGGGTAAATTTCTTAACAGAATACTGCTGCCAACAGAACAAGTATACTGTCTTAACTACACTGATTCTGCTCCTTATATTGCGGTAAGATTTGCTGCAAAGGAAGCAATAGCCAAGGCCTTTGGAATTGGGATTGGGAAAAAGCTCGGTTGGCACGATATAGAAATCATTCGCGAAGAAACCGGAAAACCGAACGTTCGACTTCACGGAAAAGCTAAATTCTTGATGGAAAAAATTGGATCTGAAAAAATTCAAATAAGCTTAAGCCATACCGATAAATACGCTACAGCAACTGCCATCATAGAAGCCCAAAGCAGCAGCAACTGAAAACACATTATACCGTTACGCTCTTTTCATTAAAAAGATACTGACATCTTTAAATCTTTGAGCTCCCGTATACTATACTCGCATTGAGAGTTTTCTTAATTAATTCTCTAGCTTCAGAAAGGTGTGCAGCAGAATAAGGATCAATCTTTAAACCTTCAATTTTTTGCACTTTATCTATCCTCTTTGCTAAATCGCGAAGTTGCTGTGAAGCTAAATTGGCCAAAGGCCGAGAACTTGCTCCTCGTAAATTGCCCGGCATACTAAGGCTGACTAATCTCTCAAGATACTCGCGTTGCAGATTACGTCGCAGACTAGAAACCATTGGGTTTCGAGAGGAAAAATCACCCTTGCTTGGAGACTTTAATTCTGCCCATACCGCATCATCAAGTTTACTCAGAATCTCAGGTAGAGTTATAGTATCTTTTTCTGACTCAATTAAAAATTCATTATCATAAACCCGACCAAGCGTGGTTGGGTTCAGAATCATTGTAAGAGTAGACGCCTGAATCCCCATTACCTTTTGATGAACTGGCCATGTAGCATTATCCATAGAGCGAGATAAATTATCAATCCACCGATCACTCCCCATACGTCGAAGTAGCTCTGTGTTCAATCCAAATGCTTTATCCTTAAACGAATTCTCTAGGACAAAGTCAAGTGATTCTCTCTGAAGATTGGCTGGAACAGGCGTCACTGGATAGCGATTTCCCGGATCACCCTTTTTATCCCGATTCACGAAAGACCCTCCTATCCAATTACCCATCATACTTAGAGCTCTAGCTTGCAATGACAAAGTAAGCTGATAACCGTAACGAGCCTTAGCCCAGCTCTGTCCATCCTTAACAAATTTATCCAATAAACGCTCACGATGATGTTTTACAATATTCATCTGATTTCGTGCATATTGAATGGGATTTGCAGCAAAATCATAACGCCTAGCAAATGGGTCTGGCCCTATCGTGTCTTCATCAGTAGCAAATTGTAGTTTCGGATCAGATACGCGTTCTAATATTTTTTTTAAATCTTTCTCAGATTTTAAAATCGAATAACCATACTCAATAGCCCAATAATCATATGGACCAATTCCAATCATTGTATAGTCCCCCTGTTGGTCGCCAATACCCTTAAACATATTAATAGGCAGATAATCCATCACTGAACCTGCCAATGTTTCTTTACCCTTAATCTCCTTACTATTTATTTTTTCAAGGGGATAAATACTGGAAGCCTTAAAATTATGACGCAACCCTATCGTATGGCCAACTTCATGAGCAACCAGCTCGGCAATCAACGGCCCTATAAACCATTCCGGAACTCCATCAATCAATACTTCAGGCTTTTTTGGTGAAGGTTTTTTTCCGTCTTCTTTATCACCATCACTTTTACTGTCTAATCCCTCACGAGCAAGTTCCAGTTCCAGACGCATAGCCGCCAAATCAAGCGACTTGCAATCTGCAGCACGACAAAAACCGTTCACTTGACTGATTCTGCCATGCAACCCGTCGTATTCATTATCGCCAATTAATTCAGCATCAGCCTTAGTCAAGGCGTGCCCTCCATAAGCCTCAGCTCCTAATGCCGCAAGTTGAGCTCGAATTGAACCGCGTTGAGAAGGATGGGCCAAACGAACACGAGGATCCCAATCGGGATGATCTTTCAACCAAGCCAATGTTTCAGGAGCAAAACCTTCCATTGCAATCTCAGGCAATATTTCGTTGAACTGTTTCCAGTAGTGGCGAATCCAACCATCAGTCATAATAATATCAGCATCGAGTATCTGCCCGGTTAAAGGATTAACTCTGGAAGGTCCAATTGCCGTTCCTACATCGTTATTCAACCAACGTATAAAATTATAGCGAGCATCTTCTGGGTCTTTTTCCATATGCGCACCAGTAACAGCATCCTGATAATAAACCTCAATAGCATCAGCTAAGCCGATCTTTTCATAAGCTTTATTCCACATTAGAACTCCTTCTCTTACCCACCTCCGGTAACGAATTGGGGCAGTATGCTCAATGTAAAAAATAATTGGATTCTTTACTGGGCTTACTTTTAATTTCGGATCCGCTTTTTCAAGGTGCCAACGGTTAATATAGCGAACTTTTTTCTGCTCATCAGTATACTTGCCTAGATCAGAGTAGCTTGTTGTAAAATAGCCCACTCTTTGATCAGCCACACGAGGCTTATAGGTCTTACTTGGAGTGATTGAGCTAATTGAATAGTGCAATGTCTTTAGCACTCCATTACCAGTTGGCGCAGTAAAAGCTAACTCCACATTACTTGGGAAAGCTTTTGCAGTTTTAATTTGGGACAATCGAGCATTGAACCCAGCTCCTTTACTACCAAAAAACTTTGAAGCCGAACCAACAAGCAATGCGTCCATGTCGATTACAGGACGATTTTTTGTCAATACCGTTAGTATAGGAACGGAAGTCACTACTCGATCAGTGAAGAGACGTTTCACCGAAGCACGGGACTCTAGGTCACCTGATGATCGAACACTTAAATTTGGTTCAATAATCAACAATTGTTTGTTTAACCTTTTAAAATATACGTATTTCTCTCCAGCTTGAAGTCCAGCATAAGTCTCTCCACTCGCAACAGTCGTAGCTATAAAAAACTTTTTGGATTCATAACCCACTGGAAGAGCTGCCAACATTTGCTGGTCTTTTTTTCGGACATAAATAGAAAACAAGCTGTCCTTTTTATCCATACTGGAAATAACCTGATCATAGCCTTTAAGTATTGTGGTATAAGACGGAAAATCTGGTTTAACAGTTGGCTTTGGCGGATTTGGCGGACTCTGTGCAACGGCAGACGATAGTAAAATTAAGCTTAGAACAACAAAGATCGATTTTTGTATTATCATAATAGCATTCAAATTTGACAGAAAGAGTCTGTAGCTGGCATATATACAAATTCAAGTTCCAATGTGATCAAACTTCATAAAAAACCCCCTCAAATCTCGACCGCTTGGCCAAGCATAGGTAACACTTCCTCCCGGCATTATTAAGTCTGATGACTGCAAAGAGGATTTCAACTAAGTTTAATTCAATAGAATCAGTACTAAGAGACATCGCGAGCGGCAAGATGGTAGTCGTCGTGGACGATGCAGACCGTGAGAACGAAGGCGATCTCATTATGGCTGGTGAAAAAGCCACTGCAAAAGCAGTTAATTTTATGGCCAAGTTTGGTCGAGGACTAATTTGTGTACCAACCGTTCCTGAGCGTTTGCAACAACTGGGAATCGAACGAATGGTTTTGAACAACCGAGAAAGCCATAGTACAGATTTCCAAATAAGCGTCGATGCTGCCAAAGGGATAACAACTGGAATTAGCGCTGCCGACCGTGCTAAAACTATCCAGGCACTGGCCAATCCCACTTCAGTCCCAAAAGATCTAGTACAACCTGGACACATTTTCCCTCTACGTGCAAAAAGTGGTGGAGTTTTACAACGCGCTGGTCATACCGAAGCTGCGGTGGATCTAGCTCAACTAGCAAACTGTAGACCAATAGGTGTTATTTGCGAAATTATGAGTGAGGATGGCTCAATGGCACGTCTTCCAGAGCTAAGAAAATTCGCAAAAAAACATAAACTAAAACTTTGCTCAATTGCACAGTTAATTGAGTTCCGTCGTAAAAGGGAGAAGCAGGTAGCATTAGAAGAAATCATAAAAATGCCAACCGATTACGGTGAATTTGAACTACACTTATATCGATCCAAATTGGACGGCGAACACCACCTAGCACTCGTTAAAGGTAAAATGAATAAACGACGACGCACACTGGTCAGAGTCCACAGCGAATGCCTAACAGGAGATGTATTTGGATCACGGCGATGCGACTGTGGCCCTCAATTACAACAAGCCATGAAACAAGTAAGCGAAGCCGGGCACGGCGTTATTCTTTACATGAGGCAAGAAGGACGTGGCATTGGTCTTGGCCCAAAAATCAAAGCCTACAAACTGCAACAAGAAGGATACGATACAGTCGAAGCTAACGAAAAACTAGGTTTTCCAATGGATCTTCGTGAGTACGGAATCGGCGCCCAAATACTCGCTGATTTAGATATCAAAAAAATAAAACTTCTAACGAATAATCCAAAAAAAATAGTTGGATTGGAAGGATACGGTCTTGAAATTGTTGAACAAGTTCCAATCAAAATAAAACCAAACAAGTTCAACAAAAACTACCTAAAAACTAAGCGTGAAAAACTAGGGCACTTATTATAAATGAAATCTCACAAAATTAATGATAAAAACAAAATTATCCATTCTGCTGTTTGCAGATGGAGAATTTCTTAACGACTTCCTTAAGCTTCTACACGATATGCTCTCTGTATTTTTAACATTAAAAGTCACTATTTTATGGATCTATATTATACTCCTAATCTCTGGTGGTCTAATGGGTTATCTTAAAGCTAAAAGCAAAGCATCTATAATTGCTTCTACCATTTCTGCCATTCCGCTAATTCTAGTAGGATTAAAAGTATTACCATCAACGCTGGCAAGTATACTACTTGGGGTATTACTGATTCTTTTTGGCTCAAAATACATACGTAGCGGTAAATTGATGCCAAGCGGAATAATGTGCATCATTACACTTGTCACATTTTCGTTTTGGCTAATCCTTGGAGATAATCCTCAACTAAATTCTCCCTTTCCATAAGCCTAAAAATTAGTGAGGCCTATTATTAAATGAACCAAAAACTCCCCATTTGGGATATACACGGGGAAATAACAAGCTCATTAGCAATTCAAAATTGCTTAATAATAGCGGCTCCAACGGGATCCGGAAAGTCGACACAGGTTCCACAGATAGTTGTTGACGATATCCTTTGTAGCAAAAACAAAGTTATAGTACTGCAGCCCCGCCGAGTTGCTGCAAGATCACTTGCACGACGTGTAGCGTTTGAACGATCAACCGCAATTGGTGACGGGGTTGGGTATCAGGTGCGTTTTGAAAACCATACATCTCCAACCACAATGATCGAGTTCGTCACTGAAGGGATCTTATTACGTCGATTACAAAATGATCCTGAACTAAAGGGAATAGGAGCGGTATTGTTTGATGAGTTTCATGAACGCAATCTCTTGAGTGATCTTGCTCTTGGCCTCATTAAAAAACTCCAGAAAAACAAACGCCAAGAACTCATGATTATTATTATGTCAGCGACCATTCAAACAGGATCTGTAGCTAGCTACCTAGGCTCTACTTCCGATATTGCATGTTCTGTGCTTAATTCTGAGGGCCGCACATTCCCTGTCGATATTCATTATGCTAAATATCGCAACCTTGACCCCATAACTGAACAAGCAGCCCAAGTAACTGAAGTTATTCTTCGGAATAGATTACCCGGAGACATTTTGATTTTCATGCCAGGCATGGGGGAAATCCGAAATACAATTGGCGTACTTGCACGAAAGCAACTGCCAGAACAAGTTGAATTAATACCATTGCACGGTGAACTTCCATCTACAGAACAAGATCGTGCTTTTAATAAAAGTAAGTTTAGAAAAATTGTCGTTGCAACAAATGTTGCTGAAACATCAGTAACCATCGATGGCATTTGCCACGTTATTGATAGCGGCCTTGCAAGAGTATCACGGTTCGATAGCAAACGAGGCTTTAGTTCACTCTTGATTGAAGAAATTAGTCGTGCTTCAGCTGAACAACGCTCTGGCCGAGCTGGCCGCACTAAACCTGGAACATGTCATAGGCTTTGGACAGAAAGCGGACATCTGAATCGCCCAGAGTATAATACACCTGAAATTCATCGCACCGATCTTGCAGATGCTGTTCTCATGCTTCACTCAGCTGGAGTCAAAAAAGCATCAAGCTTTGACTGGCTCGACAAACCCGATGCGACGGCCGTCGAGATTGCCGAAGAACTACTGCGCTCGCTGGGAGCACTAACCAAGAGTTCATCGGACAATAACTTTGGGCTTACTGAGATTGGAAAATCGATGCTAAAGCTTCCTATGCACCCTCGCTTTGCACGAATGATGATTGAAGGAGGTAAAAGAGGATGTGTTAATGAAGCTGCCTTGTGTGCTGCATTTCTCAGTGGGCGAAACATACTTATACGTTCAGCACGGGAAGACAAAAGAGTCCAGGAAGCGCAAGAACCTTTTAGAGAAGGAGCTGATTCTGATTTTGAAGTATTAATACGCGCATGGCAATATGCCAAATCACGTCACTACAATATTGATGACTGTCGCACACATGGGATCCACGCAGGCGCTTGTAGAGAAGCAGAAACAACCTTCGCCCAATTGATACAATTGGCTAAAGGTTTTGGCTTTAAATGCAGTGAAATAACCGAACCAGACCGTTCTAAATCAGCCGCACTAAGACTCTGTATTCTATCAGCTTTTGCAGATCAGATTTGCATTCGTTGCGATACAGGAACGCTGAATTGTAAACTATCAAAAGAACGATCTGGTTCACTGGCCCGTGAAAGCGTAGTACAAAAATCCCAATTATTAATTGCTTCAGAAATTAGAGAAATATCTGCCCGCGGAAACCGTAGCAAGACACTACTAAACCTAGCTTCAGCCATTGAACTAAAATGGGTAGAAGAACTTTTTCCTGATGATATTACTACTAATTTAGAATGTAAATATGATCCAGGGCCAAAAAGAATTGAAGCATTTAAAATTAAGCGCTTTCGAGACTTGGAAGTAAAACGGGAACATGAATCTAAAGTAGATCCGAAAGCTGCCGGACTAGCCTTGGCTAAAGCATGCTTACATGATTGGTTCAAGCCCAAGTCGTTCGATAATAATATCAAACAACAGATTCTCCGACTTAACTGGATTTGTGTTGCAAGACCGGACTTGGAGTTTCCACCATTCGATGAAAATGCGGTTTTACGATGCCTCGCAAAAGCTTTTGAAGGCATGACTCTGGCAAAACAAGCAGTAGCCGCAAATGTTAAACCATCATTTCGAAAACATATGCCCGAAGCACAATGGGAGTGGCTAGATGAGTTTGCTCCTAATACCATCGACTGGCCTAATGACCAACCAAAGAAGCTGCATTATCCAGAATCTCCAACTGATAGAAATGGCAAAATAATTCCAGTAGAATTACATGTTAAATTACATGAGTGTTTTCGACTAGACAAACATCCAGTCATTTGTGAAAGGCAAATTGTTAGGTTTAAATTGTTAACTCCAAAAAACAAAAAAATAGATTTTTGTGACGACTGGCCAACATTTAAACAGCGAGAGTATCCAAAGCTCCGTAAAAATTTAATGACCAAATTTCCCGGCTTCGGTTGGGTATGAATTAATAATGATAGATAACATCAGACTTATAGCAGCTGAAGCAGGCGAAGCCATTATGAAAACTTATAGTGGCCCAAACAAAATAGAGTCTAAAGAAGACGGTTCGCCACTTACTCAAGCTGATCGCGCAGCTCATAACTGTATAGTTAATGCCCTTAACAAATTAACACCAAGCATCCCCGTGCTCTCTGAAGAATCCGAAGGCATTACCACAGAAGAACGATTGACTTGGGATCGCTTCTGGCTAGTTGACCCTCTCGATGGAACAAAAGAATTTGTTAAAAAAACTGGGCAATTCACAGTCAATATAGCTTTTATCGAAAATGGTGAAGCTACCCTCGGCGTCGTTCTTGCGCCGGCCTCCGATCTCGAATTCTTTGCTATTCGTGATAAAGGTGCATTCAAGCGGATTCGACAGACCGATCCAGTTAGGATCAAAGTTAGCAAAGCCGACAAAAACAAACTCCGAATCGTCGCTAGCCGCGATCATGCTGGCCCAAAAATAGTTACATTACTTGAAAAACTTCCAACAGCAGAACTTGTCAGCATGGGGAGCTCACTTAAATTCTGTCTTATTGCAGAGGGGCAAGCCGATCTCTATCCCCGTTTCATACCTACCATGGAATGGGACACTGGAGCTGCACAGTGTATTCTGGAAGAAGCTGGTGGCTCAGTTTGCACTCTGGATGGTTATAGGCTCGAATATGCAAAAAAAGAACTTCGTAATCGGTCAATTATCGGCGCTGGCGACCCTACAATCGACTGGAAAGCTCTAATACCAAATGATTAAAGTAATAATTATCGAATCAAAACACTTGCTTCGCTTATTTAGAATTATTCCAAGTATTGACAAGTGAATTGTACAATGGCATTTTTTCTTTATGGCAACGGACCACCTTCTTGGGTCCGGTGAATTCCTCAGTAAACGGCTTGCCGAGAAAGGACTTAGGTTCACTTCTCAGCGCAAACACGTATATGAGGTGCTGATTAGTCAGCGTGATCATCCGACTGCAGAGGAAGTTTTCATGCGGACTAAACAGTCAAAACCGGAGATCTCCATGGCGACCGTTTACAACAGCCTTGACGCTCTTGTGAAATGTAAAGTCGTGAGGCAAGTAAATGTCGATCGTGGTGCTGCCATGTATTGCTCAAATATGAACGCGCACGCGCACTTCTGCTGTGATGATTGCGGAAAAGTGTTCGATGTAAATTTAAAGGATTCGCCGCGAGTTCCAGAAGTTGATGTACCCTCTGATTTCGAAGTTCGAAGTATCGACATTGCCCTTCATGGTCGCTGTAGCGACAAGTGCGAGGAGTGTGTTCAAAATTAAAATAAAGAATGAGTGCTAATACAGACACCATCGATGAATTTGTCTCAAGTGAGTACAAGTACGGTTTTATAACTGATATAGAAAGTGAATCACTCGATCCGGGCTTAAACGAGGACGTCATAAAATTTATCTCTGCAAAAAAAAATGAACCAGAGTGGCTTCTCAATTGGAGATTAAAGGCATTCCGTCATTTTGAGAAAATGGAAAACCCTGAATGGGCACATGTAAATTATCCGCCAGTCAATTTTCAGGAGATTTCCTATTACAGTGCCCCAAAGAAAAAAGGGGACGGGCCAAAAAGCTTGGATGAAGTTGATCCAAAGCTTCTGGAGACTTATGAAAAGCTCGGCGTGCCTTTGCATGAAAGGGCACGTTTAGCAGGAGTTGCAGTTGATGCTGTTTTCGACAGTGAATCTATTGGCACAACATTTAAAGAAGATCTCGCTAAGGCTGGTGTGATTTTTTGCTCAATGTCTGAAGCAGTCCAGGAACATCCGGAGTTAGTGAAAAAATATCTTGGAACGGTAGTGCCTTACACAGATAATTATTACTCTGCACTAAACTCTGCCGTCTTTAGCGATGGCTCTTTTGTTTACATTCCAAAAGGAACACGCTGCCCAATGGAATTAAGTACTTACTTTCGTATTAACGCTGCAAACACCGGACAATTTGAAAGAACTTTAATCATCGCCGAAGAGAGCAGCCATGTTAGCTATCTTGAAGGTTGCACTGCCCCAATGCGTGATGAAAATCAACTACACGCAGCTGTTGTTGAGCTCGTTGCTCTTGATAACTCTGAGATTAAATATTCGACCGTACAAAATTGGTATCCTGGGGACGAAGAAGGTCGAGGAGGTATTTATAATTTTGTAACAAAACGTGGTATATGTAAACGAAACGCAAAAATTTCTTGGACTCAAGTCGAGACTGGATCAGCAATCACTTGGAAATACCCAAGTGTGATTTTGCAAGGTGACAACTCAATTGGCGAATTCTACTCAATCGCTCTAACCAACAAAGCTCAACAAGCTGATACTGGAACCAAGATGGTACACATAGGTAAAAACACTCGAAGCACTATCATCTCCAAAGGTATTTCCGCAGGTAAAGGTCAGAATAGTTATAGAGGACTTGTGCAAGTCGGCAAAAAAGCCAGCAAAGCGCGTAATTTTTCTCAGTGTGATTCGTTGCTAATTGGCGACAAATGCGGAGCGCATACCTTTCCTTACATAGAAGCAAAAAATTCAACAGCTAGAATCGAACATGAGGCAACGACTTCAAAAATTGGAGAAGACCAGATTTTTTACTGCAATCAACGTGGCCTTGAAACACAAGATGCCGTCAATATGATTGTGAACGGTTTCTGCAAAGAAGTGTTCCGTGAACTGCCGATGGAATTTGCTGTAGAGGCTCAAAAGCTACTGGATGTGAGCCTTGAAGGAAGTGTTGGATAACCTAATTTACTGAATGCTAGAAATCAAAAATCTTAAAGCTCGTATTGAAGAAAAAGAGATCCTTAAAGGGATTAATCTCTCCGTTAATAATGGTGAAGTTCATGCTATTATGGGACCAAATGGAAGTGGCAAAAGCACACTTGCATCTGTACTTGCTGGGCGTGAAGGCTATGATATAACTGATGGAGAAGTCTTTTTAAGAGGCAATGATATCCTTGAATTATCTCCGGAAGAACGCGCGAGAGAGGGTGTGTTTTTAGCATTTCAATATCCGGTAGAAATTCCCGGTGTAAACAGCACCTATTTTCTTCGGTCTGCTGTTAACCAGGTTCGCAAGCATCGGGGAGAAGAAGAACTAGACGCAATGAACTTTCTAAAATTGGTGAAAGCTAAAATGAAGGAACTAGAACTTGCAGAGGAATTCCTCAAACGACCTGTCAATGCCGGTTTCTCTGGAGGCGAAAAAAAGCGAAATGAGATACTACAAATGACCATGCTGAACCCAAGCCTTGCAGTTCTCGACGAAACTGACTCAGGACTTGATATCGACGCCCTTCGCATTGTTGCCGATGGCGTCAACCGTATAAAAAACCAAAACAACGCACAGATAGTAATTACCCACTATCAAAGATTACTCGACTATATTGTGCCGGACTTTGTGCACGTTCTTTACGACGGACGAATTATCAAATCAGGCGACAAAACATTAGCACATGATCTCGAGGAAAAAGGATACGACTGGTTGATCAAGAACGCCTAATGAGCAGCACAACAGTCATAGAATTGGCAAATGACATAACCAATGCATTTGCAGAAATCACACGAATTGGTCCCTCAATGCTGCCTCTTCGACAGGCAGGTCTTGACCGCTTTAAAAGAAGCGGCTTTCCAACGACTAATGAGGAGGATTGGCGATTTACAAGCTTAAAACCATTTACTGAAATACCCTTTGAAATCATGACTGATTCAGGGGAACAATTGCTTGATCAAGCAATTTTAGATGAAATTGCTTTTAGCCAGCACGATACTGACAATCTAGTATTCATTGACGGTCATTTTTCGGATCAGCTTTCGCAAATTTCAGATCAACCAGAAGGAGTCACAGTTTCAAATCTCGCTAGCGCCTTTGACATAATAGATAACAAAATTGGATTACTATCTGGAAAAGACGAAAATCCACTTATTGCCCTTAACGATGCATTCTTTACAGACGGCGCTTGGATCCATATCCCAGCTAATCATTCATTATCCAAGCCAGTCCATCTTGTTTTTTTGTCTACAGCAAAAAAAGACGGCCAAGCCTCTCACTCTCGAAACTTGATTATTGCAGAGTCCAACGCAAAAGGCACCATTATCGAATCTCATATATCTCTTGGCCATGCGGCAGCAAGCACTAATGTCGTTACTGAAAGCCAATTGGAAGATGGATCAAACCTTGAGCACATCAAACTTCAAGATCAGTCCCCTCAATCTATACATCTTGCTTCACTACATTCGAACCTTGGTAAAGAAGCTCGATACGCCTTTCATTCGTTTGCTCTAGGGGCACAACTATCTCGAAACAATCTTCGAATGAACCTAGCCAAGCCAGGAATCGATTGCATGCTCAACGGGCTATATATGACTCGCGGAAGCCAACTTGCTGATCATCACATGATCGTTAATCACGCTGCTCCACACTGTGATAGCCACGAATACTTCAATGGAATTCTCTATGATCAGTCTCGAGGGGTTTTTCATGGTCGTATTCTTGTCCAACCTGAAGCACAAAAAACCGATGCAAAGCAAACAAACAAAAATCTAATTCTTAGCGAAGAAGCCACCGTTAACACCAAACCACAGTTGGAGATTTATGCAGATGATGTGAAATGCACTCATGGTGCTACAATTGGCGAGTTGGATAAAGATGCGATATTTTACCTACGTGCTCGAGGACTTGACACAAAGGCTGCACAACAAATGTTAATGCATGGTTTTACAGGAGAAATCGTTGACCGCATTCAACACAATGCTATCCGAGAGGAACTCAATGAGTTGGTATGGAGCCGACTTGAAAATGAACACAATCTAAATTGAATTGGCAATCACACTAGACACAACGATTGAAGAAGTAATCGAAAATTTTGAATTCCTAGGCGACTGGGAAGAAAAGTTTACATATCTAATTGAACTTGGAAAAAAGCTACCAGCTTTATCGGATAAAGATATGATTGAACAATATCGTGTTCAAGGATGCCAGGCTAGTGTTTGGCTTCGCGTTATTCCGAAAAAAAATGATATTTATGAAATATATGCTGACTCAGATGCATTTATTGTAAAGGGACTTATTGTCGTCTTGCTGTTAATATATAATTACAAAACTGCTAAACAAATTTTAGATACTGATAGTTCAAAGATTTTTGAGCAGCTTGGCCTTGATAAACATCTTAGCCCCACTCGCCGTAACGGACTTCACTCAATGGTCAGCAGGATAAAAGCACTTGCAAACGATTCAATTACTAAGGTTTCCTGACAATGCACTCATCAGAACTCATTGAATTAAGCCGTAATGTAGAAGCCTCAATTGTACCGTCTGGGGACAAAGTCACTTTACAAAAAGGCGAACAGGCTCAAATCACTCAGACTCTAGGCGGCACCTACACCGTTATAATTAACGGCAATATGTTCCGTATTGAAGGATCCGATGCTGACGTGCTTGGACTCGAACCTAGTAAGACTCCCGCTGAGACAGCAAAAAGACCAAATAATTTAGAGGAATTAAATCAGCAGATTCAAGAACAGCTAAAAACCGTTTACGATCCAGAGATTCCAGTAAACATAATCGATTTAGGTCTCGTATACTCCTGTGAGCCAACAAAAATCAATGATAACTGGAAAGTAGATGTCAAGATGACACTTACAGCACCTGGCTGCGGCATGGGTCCGGTGCTACAACAGGACGCTCAAAACCGATTGCTATGCATTGAGAGCGTAGACGAGGTAGACGTAGAAATCGTATGGGATCCGCCTTGGAACCGAGATATGATGTCCGAGGAAGCCCAACTGCAATTAGGCATGATGTAATGACTCAAGGTTTGGATCCAACTGAAAAAATAAAGGATTGGAAATCAATTCGAGACGATTTCCCCATTCTAAATAAAGAAATTAATGGCCACCAACTAGTTTATCTCGATAATGCAGCTAGCAGCCAAAAGCCACAGGTTGTCATAGATGCCATCCGAAAACATTATGAAGATAATAATGCTAATGTTCATCGAGGAATACATGAACTGAGTAACCGAGCCACAGAAACATACGAAGCGTCTCGTAGACGTGTCGCTAAGTACTTAAATGCTGCAAGACCAGAAGAAGTTATCTTCACTCGAGGAACTACTGAAAGTATCAATCTGGTAGCTCATAGTTGGGGTCAATCAAATATCTGTGCAGGTGATACGATTTTGCTAACCGAGATGGAGCATCACAGCAATCTAGTACCCTGGCAAATCATGGCCAAGCGAATAGGGGCTAAACTAGAATTCATATCTGTCACAGGTGACGACGGGTTATTAGATCTAACAGATCTAGATGAAAAACTTGACCGTGCCAAAATACTAGCATTCACACATTTTTCAAACACCTTGGGATCTATCAACCCTGTAAAGGAACTTTGCCAACGGGCACGAAAGGCCGAAGTCGTCTCGTTAGTCGATGCAGCACAAAGTGCCGGTCACACGACAATTGATGTTCAAGAAATCGATTGTGATTTTTTGGCATTCTCTGGTCATAAGATTTGTGGGCCTACAGGCATAGGGGTTCTTTACGGTAAAAAAGAGCAACTAGAGGAAATGCCTCCATATCAAGGTGGTGGAGAAATGATTTCAAAGGTTGAATATCTTGAATCTACTTTCAACGTAATACCTCACAAGTTCGAGGCTGGCACTCCCAACATTGCTGGAGCTGCTGGTCTGCATACTGCTATTGACTATATTGATAGAATTGGACTATCTGCCATTTTTAAACACGATCAGCATCTAGCAAACCAAACTGTAAAGAGACTGCAAGAAATTGATGGAATACGGATTTTTGGGCCAGATAATCAACGGTCTGCAGTCGTAAGTTTTGTTTTACAAGACGCACATGCTCTCGACCTTGCAACTATGGCCGATCAGAAAGGGATTGCTATTCGCGCAGGTCATCACTGTAACCAACCGCTATTAACAAAACTGGGAGTTCCATCTACTGCCCGGGCTAGTTTTAATTTTTATAACACCGAATCCGAGGTTGACCGATTCATAGAAGTTATCCAACAAGTTCAAAAAATGTTTGTTTAATGAGTCAAAACATCACAGGCAACTCGCTCATGCAGGAAGTGCTCCATATTTATCCAGGATCACAGAGAACCTTGTTTCGTAAATACCACATCGGTGGTTGTAGCAGTTGCGGCTTCAGTCCTGACGAAACTCTGGCCAACGTTTGTAACCGAAATGGAGATCTACCAGTCGATGATGTGCTTAAAATAATTCAGCAAAGTCATGATGAGGACAAACAGATTTTGATTGAACCCATTGATCTCCAAGAACACCTTACCAACAACGAAGATATCAAACTTGTCGATATTAGATCTCGCGAGGAATTTGAGGCAGTGCATATTGATGGGGCTAAACTACTTACACAGCCTTTGATGCAGGAAATTCTCGGAAAATGGGATAATAACCAACGGTTTGTGATGATCGATCATGTGGGGAAAAAAGCTCTCGATGCTGCTGCCTATTATCTTGGACATGGGATGCCTAATGCTCATGCCCTAAGAGGCGGAATCGATGCATGGTCTGTTGAAGTGGATTCATCTATTCGCCGCTATACACTTAGTTAAATGAACAAAGAACTTGAAAAAAAAGTGGCCGATGCCATTCAAGATCCAAAAAATGTTGGAGAGATGCCCGATGCAGATTCAGTGGGGACTGTCGGTAATTCCGAGTGCGGAGAGATGCTTCGAATGTGGGTTAAATATAAGGAGCAAGATGGAGAAAAGGTCATAGATAAAGCCAGCTTTCAAAGTTTTGGATGTGAAACTGCGATTGCGGTGGCAAGCTTAGCCACAGAATTAATAAAGGGGAAAACTGCCTCCGAAGCAATTGAATTAAAACCAGAAGAACTTTCAGGAGAACTCGGGCCATTACCTCCAATGAAAATCCATTGTGCTGAACTTGTTCAAGGAGCACTTCGCTCAGCACTTTCTCCTCAAAGTACAGAACAAGAAAATAAACCACCTGCTAAACTAGGCAACGAACTTTCACCTACATTGCAAGACAGCTTAAGCGAAGGTCAATCCAAGTCTGATGGCAAATTGAAAATCAGGTTTCTAGAAGAGGAAGACTAATTATAGTCACTTTTATACCTGCTTAACAACCCCCCAATGCACATCAAGCCTCTTGGCTAGATAAAGCTTAATGCCTTTAACTAATGCCCTAGCCTCAAGTGGTTGCCCACTAGCAACGATCTGCTTTAGTGTCATTCCAGGTTTAATACGAAAACTTTCCTGTGCAATTATTGGCCCTTCATCTAAATGCATACTCACAAAATGAGCAGTTACCCCCGCAATTTTGACACCATGCTCATAAGCCTGACGATAAGGCTGTGGACCAGGAAAACCAGGCAGTAAAGAAGGATGTATATTGATGATTTTATTTTTAAATCGCCAAACAAAGTTTGGAGAGAGGATTTTCATAAATCGGGCTAAAACCACAAAATCAACGTTTGCTTTCTCTAAAAGCTTTAAAGTTTTTTCCTCTGCCTTAGCTCGATGCGTCCATGAAACATAATGAAATTTTAACCCAGCTTTCTCTGCCTTAGTCTTCAAATCATTGTGATTACCAATGACGCAAGCAATTTCAACCTTGAGTTTACCTGACTTTAATTCAGATAATATTGCATCAAGGCAGTGTGATTCTTTAGTCACCATCAATGCCATACGTTGCGGACGATTTGGATCTGTAAACCACCATTTAATCTCCATTCCCAGATCCCGACCAAGTGCTCGCAACCTTTGTCCAATTAATTTCTCATCAAATTCAGGCAGCTTCCAACTAGCCTGAATTGTCATACTAAACTGACCACGTGTCACCTGCTCTTCCATGGCCTCGATGTTGGCACGAATATCAAAAAGCTGATTAGTGATTTGTGCGATTACTCCCGTCTTGTCTTTACCTATTACGGTTATATTTGCATAACGATTCATTTGAAAATTATCCTTAAAAATAAATAATTTAATAAAAAAATTTAATCTTTAATTTCTTTATTTCGAAGAAGAGCAATACAATCTCGTGCCTCTTTCAGGCCTAAAATTGAAGTTATTCCCCAGTAAAGAAACAAAGCTAGCATAGCGGGGACAAACACTTCACCAATTTGTAACCAAATTGTTTCAGCACCCATCCATGCAATCCATTCTGCATGAAGATACCAAGCAACTACCCCTGCAACCAGAGCTGTTATAAGCATTACGGCTAATGGATTCAAGAGTGGTAAGAATTCCCACTTTGGCATTTTGCGTTTTAATGCATAAGAAAGTAGCATCACATTGACACTGGAACTCATAACATTGGCCAAGCCCAATGCTCCCGCTTGGCTACCTTTCGGAAACGTAAAAATAAGAGGGACTAAAACCACTAAGTTAAGCCCAAGACAAACTGCACTAATTTGCATCGGAACTTTTGTATCACCCATAGCATAAAACGCGCGTGCCATGACATTCACAGCCGAGTAGGTCAAAAGACTAGGGGCAAGACATATTAAAGCAAAACTGGCTCGGCGGGTTGACTCGGCAGTAAATTCACCTCGTTCAAACAATAAACTAACAATCGGATCAGCTAAAACAATCAACATTACCGCAGCAATTGCATTCACATAAAAAAGATATCCCATTCCTTTTCTCAAATTATCGCGAAACTGATTAAAATTTTTCTCTGCTGCTAAACCTGCCAAGGTTGGCAGAAGGAACGTCGCTAATGAAACTCCGAACACTCCCTGTGGAAGCTCGATTAATCGCACTGCATATTCAAACGAAGCCACAATTTTTGAACCACTAGAACGCTCTATCCAAAATGCCAATGTTTGAGTAATAATAATGTTGAATTGGAATGCCGCCACACCAATTGTTGCCGGAATCATTTTTCGTATTACTTCCCGTACTGCATCGTTCTTCCATGGAGTAATCCATTTGATCCGATATCCATCCTTAAAGAGAAATGGCAACTGAAAAACTGCCTGTGCAATTCCTGCTAAAAGCACACCGAATGCTAATGCAAAAATTTGTTCACCCAAATCATCCCCCCATTGTGGGGCCACAAGCAACACTGTTGCAATCATAACTACATTTAGTAACGTTGCCCCCAAGGCTGGTATAAAGAAATATCCTCTTGCATTAAGCATCCCCATGAATACCGCTGTAAGGCAAACCAATAACATATATGGAAATACTACCCGCAAGAGTTCTAGCATCAGGCGAGTGTGAATGTTGAATTCACCCATCATCAATGCAATTGAAATTCCAAGCATTACTAACCCTACCACCAAAGCGGCAGCAACTACCAAGGCAGATACAACAGCATTAGCGGTGTGCCACATCGCTTTCTCTCCATCAGTCTTTTCCTTATGCTTAAAAAGAGGAATGAAAGCAGCTGTCAATGCTCCTTCGCCAAGTAAACGCCGAAACAAGTTAGGAACCTGAAACGCATACATAAATGCACTGGCAATAGGGCCATCCCCCATAAACCGAGCATAAACTATTACCCGCACCATACCAAGCAAGCGGCTAAGCATGGTAGCTAAAGCCATCGCACCAGAAGATTTGAGCATCTCAGACAACGCGGCGCAGGCTAGGCTCAAACCATCAATGAGTCGAGTGAGGAAGCTTTAAGAAAGGAAACTTCTGTTGCTTTTTGAACAAACTGCAAAAACTTCGCTATAATTAATACAATATTTCGCAAGCAATATATGATGAAATCATATTAATTAACTTATAAACTTATGATTATTAATGACTTAACAAAAAACAATACGCCCTTGGCACAAGACTTGCGGTTATATAAAATTGTGGTACTCAACAATCAGGTTGAACAGTATCATAGATTGCAGACTAGGAATTAAAAATGAAGAAAATCGAAGCAGTTATCAAACCATTCAAACTAGATGAAGTACGAGAAGCACTAGCTGAAGTTGGTGTTGAAGGCATGACAGTATCTGAGGTTAAAGGCTTTGGCCGTCAAAAAGGACATACCGAAATTTATCGAGGAAGTGAGTACACCGTAGATTTCTTGCCTAAGATTAAACTTGAGATCGTCATCCCTGATGAAAACGCTGAGAAAAGTATCGAAGCAATTTCAAAAGCAGCAAACACCGGAAAAATCGGAGACGGAAAAATCTTCGTATGTAACATCGAAGAAGCCATTAGGATTCGAACACAAGAAAAAGGAGACGAAGCACTTTAACTAATTCTTACAGAGTTAATGATAATAAGAGAGCTAAACAGCTCTCTTATTTTTTTATTATTGATAAGTAAGATTAACCTCACCGCCAGCTAAATCAATTTTTGTTATCTTAACAGAGATCCCCTTAAGACGATAAAATTGAACTGCCTCTTCTTGGTTAACCGTGATTGTTTTCGACACCTCATTTATTATTGCGGCAGTAGCAGTCTTATATGGACCTTGAACAGAATTACTAAACTGTAGTTCGATCGCAGGCTCTTCGTGCTTAACAAAAATTAGATAGTTTTGCTTTAAATAAAAATCTTGCGCATCAGTCGTACTCTGTTTTAAGCGCAGCGTAGTTTCTCCAGCTAAATTTACCGTAATCAATTGATCACCTTTTTCGTTAGTTAAAGCTACGTTTCTATACTGCACCCCTGATTCATTCCCTAAAAAAGTGCCAATTATTTCTGTTTCTTGATCTTCCTCATCATTAGCACTAGTAACTAATTCTAGTGTAGATATCGCACTCGCAATGGTAAACTGCGCTTGTCGCAAATATACGCGGTAATCGCCTTCTGTAAATGTACGAGTATAATTTAACCATTCTCCTTCTTCAATTTCAGCAATAGAGAAATCTACCACTCCCTTCTCATTCCCACCCGCATCAACAAATTTCCCCCGAAGCAAATCTAATGCGGGAGTAGTTGCTACACCATCATTAGGCCTATAACGATGTGTTGCAGGATTTAAATCTGCATTATTATCAAAATAGTCAATATCAACATATCCTTCAGTCGCTTGGTAAGAGTTATCCTCCCAATTCAAATCTCCCTCTTCATCCAACTCGGGAATCACGATTGGGGAATCAATAAATTCGCCTCCATCAAAATTGAAATCCTCAATCTCTATCACAAAACTATCGGAATTAAATGTGTCAAAATAAAGATTGCGAGTATCACTTTCTCCTTCAGCATCAACAGCTTCTAATATTGCATGATAATTTTCATCTTTACGAAGCCCGCCAAGTGACACTTCCATTTTGTTTTCATTACTGACAACTTTAAGCCCGTTTTCTGTAGTATATTTTTTCCCGTTTAAATCAACTGAAACACCACTAGACACCAACTCTTGATCATCATTAATAATAAAAGAGATGCTTTCATTGAAATTTAAATAATTACTACTAGTTACAGGATAAACATCAGCTATTACAGGAGGTTTATTTTTGTCCGACGCCCCACTTACTGAAACTTTTGCATTATCTAAAGTGACAGTTGATGGGGGCAATGATCCGTTTGTGTCATTATGATAAACTAACAGAACAAAATTTCCCGGCTTGCCAATAAAGCTCCCCTCAGGGGAGTCAGCACCTGTGCTAAATTCTTCCGCATCTGCAGTATCAATAGTCGTATCTTCAAATAGCACTTCTTCATTATTATCTAAATCAAGAATCCTTGTTGTAACCTCTACCGAAACCCCTGACCCTTTCAGCGATAAGACCAATCGCACATTGTCCTCCCTACTAAGCCAATCACCCTCTGTTGTATCGTAAAAATATTTATTCAATCCTTTGGCCAATAAGAGATCATTAACATCCTTTGCAAAACTATATCCAGTCAAACTACTGACGTCATATTCCTTTGGAATAAAACTTAAAACAGCAAAAGAATCGGCCTGATTAGCACCAATTAAATCCACACTAAACTCTAAAGTATTACCATCCTTTACCGTGAATGTTTCAGCTGAATATGTAGCACCAACAAAAAACTGCTGCTTTGGCGCCTGATGCATACCAATCGTTAACTGCCCATTTTCCTCTTTTAAATATCCGTTGCCGCTACCAAAATCGAATTTACTCCACCCTTTAACCTTGTTGTCATTAAAATCATCAAGAACTCTGGTTTGAGCATTTAGGCTAAAACAAAAAAATATTATTGTGCATACTTTTAAGTTTCTGGATATTAATTTTAAAATAAAGGAATGCATGGCTTATAAAAGGGTAGTTAATGAAAACTGCTTATTAAATTAAGCTCAGTCAACCTTAACCGACCCTATTCTCTTGAAGAAAACAAGGCCTCTGTGGCAGTTTTAGCCGAGTTCTATAACCCTTATATGTAAAGTTATAATTATGAAATGCTCAATGAATCGACGACGTTTTTTGGATTATTCCGCCGTTGGCATTACAACCACTTACTTAGCCAAACCTAATCTAATTCAAGCCGCTAACAAGGCATCGAATATACTTCGAGTTGGAGTGATGGGGCTAGGCCGGGGTATGGCACACATCGATAACTTCCTTAAAATCTCCGGTGTCGAAGTTGCTTACGTATGCGATGTTGATGATAATCGCATAGCAAACGGCCTTAAAAAGGTTACCAAGCAACAGAAAGCTCCCTGCAGAGGAATAACTGATTTTCGTCATATGCTTGAAGACCGTCATCTTGATGCAATTTCAATTGCTGCACCTAATTTTTGGCATGCTCCAGCAACCATTCTTGGATGCCAAGCAGGCAAGCATGTATATGTCGAGAAACCCGGCAGCCATAATGCAAATGAGGCTGAGCTTATGATTTTAGCAGCGCGCAAACATAAACGCTACGTCCAGATGGGCAATCAACGCAGAAGTTACCCACTGGTAATGGAAGCGATGCAGCGATTAAACGAAGGTATCATAGGAAAAACACTTTCTGCGCGCACTTTCTACAACAGCAGTCGAGGCTCCATTGGTAAAGGCAAGATGACTTCAATACCTGAACATCTTGATTATAAAATGTGGCAGGGCCCCGCTCCTGAACTACCTTACAAAGACAATTTAATCCCCTATAATTGGCACTGGCACTGGCATTATGGTGGAGGAGAGATAACTAATAACGGGGTACACGCTCTAGACTTAGCACGCTGGGGGTTAGGGGTCGGCCTGCCTAAACGCGTTACCTATGGGGGCAGTCGCTACCACTTTAAAGATGATCAAGAAACCCCTGATACTGGAATGGCAACCTTTGACTTTGGTAAATGTGGCGCAATGTGGGATCAAAGTAGTTGCGATCCGCGTAAGGGAGAAAACACTCCATTTGTTGCTTTTTATGGAGAAGGCGGTTCATTGACCTGTTCCACTAAAAACGATTACTCATTGTATGATTTGAATGGGAAAAAAATAGAGTCAAAAAACTTACCGCCAAACCAAACACTGCACTTCAACAATTTTGTAAACGCCATTCGCCATGATGAAAAACTGAATTCAGAAATTGCTGATGCACAGGCAAGTACTCTACTATGCCATTTAGCTAATATGGCATGGCGAACAAACAGTACAGTTAATTTTGAATCAAAAAAACGCCGTATCATAAACAATTCAGCAGCAGCAAAACTTTGGGGCCGTCAGTATAGAAAAGGATGGAAACCGAAAGTATAATTTATACTAAAATATGAAGAGTCGTAAAAAATTTCTTACTTTTTTAATCGGTTTCATTGCTGGCGATTTTGTTCATGCTTACATAATGGATCTACAGGATTCAGGAGATTTCTTCAACTTGGATGGTTTAATGATATTACTAGTCGCAGGGCCTACAACCTCTCCTAAACTTTGTCTAACAATAATGTTAATATGCGGGGTCTTTGCCGTTCTCCTAAAACTTCAACTATCCAAATTACTTCATTCTAAAAAAGTTAATCACTAGAATAATGATACTTAAAATATTTATAACAATCATATGCTTTTTCGGTGGCGCATTTTTAGGATTTTTTATTTACTCGTTTGTTATTGCATATCTGATTGAGCAAAATCTTCCCAATAAAGAAATTGCAGTAGGACTTTTAGAAACAACTAAAATGATCTTTCTTATCGGGTCACTCCGCATGGGTGAATTAGAAGAATATATAGCACCTACAATCACGATTATATCATTTGCAACTCTTTTTAGCATCTTTCCAATTTGGTTGCTTAAATCAAAAAACCCAGCCTGATAACAAAAATTAAATATTTAATTTCCCCGATAGATATCCTTTGTTCATAAGAAAAAACTTAATTGCGCTATAAAGATTTAATGTATAACGAGCCAATGCCTTGCGCCACTGAATAACCGCCCTATACTCCCGCCCGTGCTGGATATTAAACAGTTCAGAGAATCTCCCGAACACGTTCGAGAACGTCTTGCTACTCGAGGAATAGAATTTCCCGAGAAGGTAGACGATATTTTACGTCTTGATACAGAACGACGCGAAGCCATTACCGCTGTCGAAGAACTTAAAGCAAAACGGAACAGCGGCTCAAAAGAGATTGGCTTACTAATGAGCCAAAAGAAACTTGATGAAGCTGAATCTAAAAAAGCAGAGGTTCGAGAAATTGGAAACCAAATTTCTCAATTAGATATCAAGGCCAGCCAAACGGATCAGAAGTTGCAAAACATTTTACTTCGACTACCAAATCTTCCTCATGCCGATGTACCAATCGGCTCATCAGAAGACGACAACAAAGAAATCAGTAAATGGGGCGAAAAACCGTCATTTGATTTCGATCCAAAACCGCACACAGAGATTTGTGAAACACTCGGCTTAGTAGATTTTGCTCGAGGCGCCAAACTATCTGGCAGTGGGTTTCTTCTTTATAACGGCTGGGGAGCACGGCTGGAACGAGCTTTAATTCAATACTTACTGGATATGCATGTACATGACCATGGATACACAGAGATTTCACCACCCTTCATAGTAAGTCACGACTGCATGATAGGAGTTGGCCAATTCCCAAAATTCGAAGACCAAGCTTACATGGTTCAAGAAGGACTCGATGAAGATAGTAGAGGGAAAATGTATCTTATTCCTACAGCCGAAGCCCCCGTTGCAAATATTCATAGAGAAGAGATATTAAAGAACGAGGAACTCCCCAAATACTATTGCGCTTATAGCCCATGTTTTAGAGCAGAAGCTGGGGCTGCAGGCGTTGGCACCCGAGGGATGATTCGAGTTCACCAATTTGATAAAGTAGAACTTATTAAGATAGTCGAACCAGAAGGAAGCTATAACGAACTTAACGAGATGCTCGGTAATGCAGAAAAGATTTTACAGTCGTTAAATCTACATTATCGCATACTACAACTTTGCACTGCAGACATGAGCTTCGGAAGTGCCACAACATATGATATTGAGGTCTGGGCACCTGGTCAGGGTGATTACCTAGAGGTCTCAAGTTGTTCAAATTGCGAAGACTACCAAGCTCGCAGAATGAACCTTAGATATAAAGATGCTGAAGGTAAGAATCGTCATCCACACATTATTAACGGCAGCGGCACCGCTTTAGCTCGTCTTTTTGTAGCTTTGATCGAAACCTATCAGCAGCCAGATGGCGGCATCTTGATTCCGGAACCTTTGCAAAAATACCTTCGCACCGATCGCATACCTGCCAACTAAAAAACCCGCTATGAACATCCTACAGGTCAGTAGCGAGGTGTTCCCTTACTCAAAAACCGGTGGCCTAGGTGATATGACAGCTTCACTAGCTAAAGCTCAAGCTGAAGCAGGCCATCATGTCACAATTGCAACTCCTCTTTACAAAGGAATCCGAGAAAGTTTTGAAAGCTTGAAACCAAGTGGAATTGAGTTATCGATTTTAATTGGCCAAAAGAAAAAAACAGCAAAGATCTGGCAACTTTATCCTAAAAAAAATTTAACTATTCTTTTTGTAGATCAGCCAGATTTTTTTGTCCGGGAAACTATTTATGGGCAAGAGGACGATGCAGAAAGATATATATATTTTTCAAAGGTTGTCGCTCACTTGGCCGTATTAAACGAATTTAATTTCGAAATTGTTCATGCTCATGACTGGCCTAGCGCACTCGTAATGCCATTACTCTCGATTAGAGGAAGAAATTTAAAAAAAGTATTTACTATTCACAATGCAGCTTATCAAGGGCGTTTCAGCGGTGATAAATTTGAACTAACCGGCTTACCAAAATCTTTTTTCAATTGGGAACAAATGGAGTACTATAATGACATTAATCTTCTCAAAGGGGGAATCACATTTGCAGATTTAGTCACTGCCGTAAGCCCCCAGTATGCCAAAGAAATAGTTAGTCCAGAATTTGGATGTGGTTTGGAGGAAGTTTTTAAAGCGAAAAGCAGTAATATTTTTGGTGTACTAAACGGTGTCGACTATTCTGAATGGAATACCACTAATAACCCTTATCTAGTGGCACCATATTCTGCTGATTCTCCTAGTAAGAAAGCCGAAAATAAAATCGCCCTTCAACATGAATTAGGTTTAAGAGAACAATCTGACATACCACTATTTGGAAATATTAGCCGCTTCGCAGAACAAAAAGGGATAGATATTTTGATTGAAGCTCTTCAGCATAGGCTTAATACCGGAGCTGTTTTTCAATTCGCTGGACTTGGCAATGGAGACTTATCTCTGGAGTCTGCAATGAAGGCTCTAAGCGAACGATATCCAAACCAAATCGCAATTCGTATTGGATACGACACAAGGCTCGCACATATTATTGAAGCCGGAACCGATTTCTTCGTGATGCCATCGCGATTTGAACCATGCGGACTAAACCAACTATATAGTCTTCGCTATGGGTCAGTTCCTATTGTACGAGCAACTGGAGGATTAGAAGATTCGATTATCGATTTGCAACCTAGAATTGATATCGCAACAGGCATAAAATTCGTTGAGCCTTCTCCAACAGCTCTTAGCCAAGCCCTAGATATAGCACTTGAACTTTATCATGATAAGAGCCGTTTGTATAAAGTTCGCGATAATGGCATGAGAGCTGACTTTTCTTGGGATCGCACTATTATCGAATACGATCGACTCTACAAAAGTATAGCTAATTAATAAAAAACCGGCTGCTTAAGCAACCGGCTTCAAATAAAAATAAAGTTTTACTAAAACACAGGATTTGCAATTGGCTTACGACCTGGAGGAGATGCTGGCTTTTTCGTTTGACCATCAGTTCTTTTACCTAACTTTCGCTCTACCTGACGCATACGTTTTTTTTCATCTTCAGTAAACTCTGCCTCTGCTTCCCTGACCCCAGGCAGTCTCATACGTTCTTTTTGACTCATCAAAGCCGCCTCTTCAGGAGTGTCCAAAATTGTCGGCCGAATAAGAACAAGAAGTTCGGATCGCTTGCTTGTTTTTGAGTTGTTTTTGAATAAATTACCTAATAAAGGAACATCCTTCAAAAATGGCACGCCAGATTCGGTATCCGTTTTAGCACTACGTATGAATCCCCCTAATAATATAGTGTCTCCATCTTTAACTGATATAGTAGAGCTAGCCTCTCTTTCAGTAGTTTGAGGCGCCTTCATCCCAGCACCATCAGCCTGTCCTCCTCCCATATCAACAAATCCTTCAAGCTCTGAAATAGTTTGAGCTATCTCCATTACAACGAGATCATCTGGCGTAATATAAGGAGTTACATCCAATGTTATTCCTACATTTAAAAACTGAGTATATCCACCACCTCCATAGCCTCCGTAGCCTCCGTAGCCTCCTGCTCCATAACCGGAACTATATCCAGAACTTCCTTGATAAGGAACTTGCTCACCATTAAAGAAAGTTGCTGGAACAGCATGACTCGTTTGTATACGAGGTGTTTGCATTACTTTGGCAGAACTATTTTGAGCTAAAGCACTCATTGCAAAGTCCAATCCATTGTCATATCTGCTCAAATAAGAAAACCCACCAGATAACATGGTAGAACTAAAAGTTCCTACAGCACTCCCTGCAGCCTCAGCAACCGTATTAGCTCCGCCATTCCCACCTCCTTCACCAACAAACCCTCCCTGCCCTGGATTATTTGGAACTGACGTAGGGGTGTTAATAGTGCTTGGTCCGCCATTCAGTGATCCAGAAATATACTGTGGGTTAGTTCCTTTAGCCTCATTCATAAGAAGATTAACTCCCGTATCCATTCCATCACTAAGAGTCACATTAACTATGATTGCCTCAATTAGAACCTGTGCCAAAATGCTATCTACCTGTGCTACTATCTCATCAATTTTTGCCATATCTCTGTCATTAGCAAAAATAATGAGCGAATTGGATCGATAATCTGGAACTATGCGAGCGTTCTCCAAGATTTGAATATCTCCTCCTGAAGCCCTATTGACAATGCTCTGTAAACGATTACGAAAGGAACTTGAATTATTAGAGGCCGTACTGGTTCTGTTCTGCTGAGGGCTAACCCGACTAGATGAAGTTCGAGAAGCTGAACCTGTACGACTGGTAGGGGAAGTCCTTGAAGATGAACTAGAAGGCCTTGCTCCGCCTCCGCTTCCAGTAATCAATTCCTGCATAGATGCATAAATCTCTTCAACTTTGCCATATCTAATTGGAATAACTTTAAGTTTGAAATCTTCATCAGGCTTTATATCAATACGTTCAAGCAATTCTAACATGCGCTTTATGTTTGAAGAGTTATCTCTAAGAACAAGTGTTTTACTCACATCCAGCGCAACAATCCCAGCCGGATTTTTTGCCATTGGAGTAAGCATAGGAACAGCTTCACTTGGCAATATATGATTAAGCTGAGAAATATGCGTAATAAATTGATTTGCTTCAGGCAGATCTTCTGCAGCTGTAATTGTTGAAAAAGCAGCACCCTCCTGTAGTGCGTTTGCACTTGGGACAAAGGTTATAAACTTCTCCCCAACGGGAATAGTTGTATATCCATTAAGCGATAAGACACTATCCATCGCCTGAATAGCCTCTTCAACTGTCAATGGAGTCTGAGCCTCAAGAGTGACGTTGAGATTTGGCAAGGCCGACTGCCGAAGGATAGTACGGTTAACATAGTCGGCATAAATCTTAAGGAACTGCTCAATCGGCATATTGACCAATTGCAAGTCCGCCATTGGGATAACAACATCCATAGCCAATGGGGCTCCCTCCTCTTCCATTGGCGGAGATTCATCACTCGCTGCATCGTCTTCTACAGGAGCCGCTGGGGAAGGAGGCGCAGGAGGGTTAGGAGCTTGTTGCGCTTGGATAAGCGCTGCCAAAGCAAAGGTCAAAAGACCAGGAGTCAGGAATTTCATGCCGTTTGAATACTTAAATTTTCGTTTCATTGTGTCTCTCGGACGCGCCGTGTCGGAATGCGCCTCTTGGTACTATTTGGTTTATCTGTCTTAGCCTCAGGCACTTTTTTGACAACTGGTTTTGATTCGCTTTCAGTCGTCTCGACTTCAACTGTTTTCGGTTCAGGCGTCTTACTCTCGGAAGTCAGCTCTGTCGTATCTATCTTAGCTTCTCCCGAGAGAGTCACAGCAACTACAGGTGCAATAACGTTTTTCTGATAACTAGCAGTTAGCTCCATCCAGCCTTCAAGTTTGTAACGATTCTTGTCGGGACGAACTCGCATCTCACTGACTCTAACCAATGAATCACTTTCACCCAATTTCCAAAGGAAATCAACGATCTGATTTTCCTTACCACTGAAATCAATTCTCATAGACTTTTCTATAAAAAAATTATTTGTCTCGGTATTGACTCTACCTTGCCGTGAAACATTTATTCCACTAGAAGCCTCCAGTTTGTTAATAGTCCTACTCATATCAACCTCCTGTTCCTCCTGAACAACTGCTGAGCTCATGCCTTCAAGCTCATTAATTTGTTTATTGTATGAATCAAACTTAAATCGTTCTATTTTCCAACTTTTTAAATCACGGTTAATTTTGTTAATTTTAACATTGGTTTGCTCAGGTTTTGGGATCATGTCAAACGCCATCCAAGCCAAAACACCAATCAAAACGACAGCAACAAACATTACCACACGGCGCTCACCTGCGCTCATATTGTACTTATCAAATATGCTCTCTCTATTCGCCATCGAAATTACAAGTTAACGCCCAGTTGAGTTGTTTCTTACGAGTATCCTCACGTGTCCCATCTGAGCTAACATCTGAAAATAAGGTATTACCATCGTTAGCCTCCATTCTTGTAAGGGCCTCTTGATAGTTAAATATTAAATTTTTTGTACCAGTATCAGCGGACCCTCTAATGCGTAATTGACGGCTTGTCTTTCCGCTTAATGTTCGATCCGATGTAAAAGTCAACTCAGAGAACTTTAACTCTTGAGGAAGCTCAACCGAAACCTTATACCAAGCCTCAAGGGCTGCAAATTTTAGAGCCTTTCTTTTTTCAAGTGTTTCAACACGCGCCTTTAGCGAAAGTGCATTAGTATACTGGTTACCCTCTCGCTTTGCCTGCAAAACCAAATTGTCCAGCCTGCTCTGAAGGTAATTCCCATATCCGAAATAAGCGACCAATCCTAATAATAAAATCGCTACAGCCCCTTTAATGCCTTCCATCCATAAACTATCCTGAAACCGTTGCCGATATCGCTTAGCATAATCCTCAACCATGAGCCCCGGTGAAGCGGACGTGGCAGCGTACTTGACCGTCTCGGTCGCCAAGTCAACTTCACTCATAGGTACTGCCTCTCGAATACGATCACTAAAACATCGGGCCAAGACTGCCTGCCAATCAACAGAAACATCACCTCGTTTTGCCAAATAGCAAGTCACCTCAGAAGGCATCCAACCAGCCATCTCGCCAGCCCAAGTCACGCGGTTTATCTTTTCAACCAGATCTTCTCGGCTTTCATCTTTGTCGGGCAAATTAAAAGAGTTAACATCGAACAATTGTCCATCAAACCACCAAGATATAAGAGCCAAAACCGAATCCACACCCTGAATCAGCTGAATATGAGCACCATCATCCTTTGCCTCATCGGGAAAAAATTCACGCAATGTTGGAGCTTCAACACGATCCGCATAAAAACCTAGTGATTCTAATTCCGTTAAACGGCTCTCGACAGAATCACGCGAGGCAATCATCACTAAAACAGTTTGATTGCCTTGTTTATTTGTGACTCCAGAAACTTTTTCAGCAGACCAAACCACTTGAGCCAAAGGAAGCGGCGAAAGCTCCTCAATCTGGAACTCCAGCATAGGAAGCAATTCTTCGGGCTCACATTCCGGCAAATTAACAACACGCAAAAAAACTTTTCCTGTAGGAATAGTCGCAATGTTCATCTTCCTGCTGAAGATATCAGTCCAAGTTTTGGAAACTATTTTTGCTGGTGGAGAGTCATTCTCTGGCACTCTTAAATCACCAGCGAGACGCACCTTTCTTGAGGAAGCAGAAAACTGCCACAACCGACTACCTTCAATAGCTGGCTCGAACAGATTACAACTACTCCAATTATTTTTTTTAACAGCCAAGTTATTATTCTTTCAAATGCTCGTCAGACATTGTCACTCGTAAGATTTCCTCAATAGTAGTCTGCCCATCCAAAACCTTTTGCCAGCCATCATCCCGTAAAGTACGCATACCTTCGTTCACTGCGACTTGGCCAATGATTGAAGAAGCTTCTCGGTTAAGGATCAAAGGACGAATTCCCTCACTCATAACCAGTAACTCATAAATAGCCAAACGCCCCTTATAACCTTGCTGGCGACATTCTTCGCAGCCCGCACCGTGATAAAACTTACCTGCTTCGATAACATGTTCAGGACAGTTAATCTGGCGCAAGTAATCAGGATCAACTTTTTGTTCCTCTTTGCAATTTGAACAAATTGTACGAACTAACCGCTGCCCCATGACAGCCTCCACTGATGAAGCAACAAGAAACGGCTCGATACCCATGTCTATTAAACGAGTAAAAGCACCCGCAGCGTCATTAGTATGAAGTGTGCTAAACACCAAATGTCCGGTCAGGGCTGCACGAATAGCTATATCTGCTGTCTCACCATCTCGAATCTCACCCACCATCACTACATTTGGATCCTGACGCAGAATGTGTCGGAGTCCGGTAGCAAATGTCAGCCCTATGTCTGAACGCACTGCAATCTGATTAATTCCCTTCAGCTCATACTCAACTGGTTCCTCAATAGTAATAATGCGTTGATGAACAGAATTAATCGTACTTAGAAATGCATAAAGAGATGTTGATTTACCCGAACCTGTTGGGCCTGTGACCAAAATTATACCATGTGGCTTTACAATCAACTCACGCAAAACCTTTTCGTCTCTTGAGGCAAAACCCAGTTTATCCAAGCTTAGGAAAATATTCCCACGTGTGAGTAATCGAAGGGATACACTCTCTCCATATACTGTTGGAACTGTAGAAACACGAATGTCGAGTTCCTCTCCCTTAATACGAACGTTGATTCGACCATCCTGAGGCAATCTTTTTTCAGCAATATCCATCCCTGACATCACCTTAATTCGGGAAATCAAGGAAGACTGATATCGTTTCAATTGAGGAGGCATCGGTGTCTGGTGAAGTATTCCATCTACACGATATCTAATTCGAAACTCATCTTCCGCCGGTTCAAAATGAATATCTGTCGCGCGATCCTTGAACGCTTCCCAAATCACCTGATTAACAAACTTAATAACACTTGCATCTTGATCCCCCTCAGTAATTTCTTTGTCTCCATCGAATATGATTTCAAGCGTTTCTTCATCTTCATCCTCTAACTCCTCGAGCGTTTCTGCTCCTACACCATAATATTTTTTAAGAGCCTTCTCGATCTCAGCACGAGTCGCGAGAGCAAATTTTATAGATCCTCCAGCCGTATACTGAACAGCGTTGATCATAGCTGAATTAAAGGGGTCGCAAACTGCAACCTCAAGCGTCCCATTTTCTGCGTTTATAGGCAGGACAAAGTGCTGAAAAGCTACTTTCGTAGTCACTTTCTTACGCGCCTCGCTCGAAGGAGTAAGTTCAGATGGTTCCACAAAACGAAGCTTCATAGCTTTGGCTAATCGCTCAAGGAAAACTTCTTCAGTTACTCCTTTTTCTCTGGCAAAAAACCCCAACAACGGCTCTTCAGAGCCATTTTCAGTAGCAACTCGCCAATCCTTGGTCCACTCCGAGAATTGCCCCGAAGAAGCCAAGTCAGCTTCAGCTAAAATCTGTTTAATAGACGTAAGTAACATTCCGCAAGTTGCAGATGAATTTTAATAAACAGCGGTTTCTTAAAAAAGTTGCATAAAAACCACTTATTCTCTTAAAGATTACTCAACTACAGAGCTCAAAAAAAGAAATCAACCTATTCAAACTGTTTGTTTTCAACTAAAATAAACTCAAATTTGTTTCAAATATAAAGGTATAACAAAAAAAGGTCTAAATCTTCGCTAAGTGTTGACCAGAAACGGTATACCCCTCTTTAATCACCCGCCCGATAACAACTAGATCCAGAATGTATCACGTCACTCAGCTGCCAAATGGACTTCGCCTCGCTACAGTTGAAATGCCTCACATGGCAAGTGTCAGCCTTGGAATTTGGTCCGCAGTAGGCAGTAGATGTGAACGTAAAACCGAAAGTGGCATCAGCCATTTTATTGAACATATGCTGTTTAAGGGCACATCGCGACGCACAGCTATACAAATTTCTCAAGAAATTGAAGGAATTGGAGGCTACATTAACGCATGTACTAGTGAAGAGCACACTTGCTATCATGCCCGAGCTCACGCCAAGCATGCATTTCGACTGATGGACGTACTCGGGGATATGTACCTAAACCCAGTATTTGATAGACGAGAAATCAGCCGTGAACGAAATGTCATAAAGGAAGAAATCGCAATGACATTCGATCAACCATCACAACATGTACTAGAATTATCTGACAACACCTTGTGGCCAAATCAACCTCTCGGACAATCCATTGCCGGAAACGAACAAAGCCTCAATGCCATAAAAGGGAGACACTTAACTAATTTCCACTCTAAGCATTACGTAAGCGGGTCAACCGTTGTTGTAGCTGCTGGTAATATCCGCCACACTGAACTAATACATTTAGCCAAAAAGTTAGCTAAGCGAATACCTAAAGGATGTATTTCTAAATGGTTTCCTGCTGCACAGAACAACACAGATCCAGAAATTTGCCTGTTCACGCGAAACATTGAACAAACTCAACTTGCTTTTGGAATCCGAACCTGTTCACGGCATGACCCTCGCAGATTCGCGCTGAGATTATTAAATACCTTACTCGGGGAAAATATGAGCTCGCGACTATTTAGAACTATCAGAGAGGAGCATGGATTAGCATACTGTATATATTCTACCCCTAATTTTTATCATGATACAGGAAGTTTAACCATAACAGCTGGACTCGATACATCCAATACTGAGAAAGCACTAAAACTTAGCGTAGAAGAACTGAGACAATTACGAAATAAAATCCCATCTGCTGGCGAATTAAACAGAGCACGCGATTATCTGATTGGACAACTTGAACTTTCCCTTGAGAGTACTGATAATCAAATGAATTGGGTAGCTGAACAATTATTAGGTTTCGAAAAAATAATCCCTCCCGATCAAATCAAGGACCACTTGCATAAAGTTCGTCCAAGCGACATTCGTCGTGCAGCAATTGATTTCTTTCGACCGGAAAATTTTTGCCTATCAATGGTAAGCCCATTAAAAAGTAAAAGAAAAATTAGTAAGTGCCTCGAAATTGATTAATATGCTCAATTCGCTAATTCAGGAAATTGAAACTCAGCAAACACCAGAAATTCTGACGTCAAAGCTTAGTGAAATACCTGGAACGATTCTACTACGCTCTGGCACAATGGAACACTCTGACCGCTTTAGTCTAGTTGTTACACACCCCTTCTTGAGTTTTAAATCTTTTGGTTCAAGATGTATTATTCAATCATCCATTGGGGAACGCACTCTTTTTGGCAACCCATGGAAACTACTTGAGAGTTTATCCAATCGCTATGAATTATTAGAAGAAATAGATCTTCCCTTTCCACTTGGTGGCTGCTTTGGCTATTTCGGATATGAAATGAAACAATTTTCTGAACCTCAATTGCCACTGACAACACTCAACGATCTAGAATTACCTGAATGTAATGTTGGATTTTATGACAGTGTAGTGGTGTTTGATCATCATCTTAGTAAGACATGGCTGATCTCAACTGGAATGAACGAAGAAGGAAACCGTTGCTCAGAACGAGCTCAAGGAGCTATTAAATTTTGGCTAAAGCACCTCACTTCGACTAACCAAACAGATATAAACATCCCTTCCAGCGATAAAACGGAAACGTCTAATGTGACTTCTACCTTAGATCAAAAGCAATACTGCAATAAGGTAAAACAAATAATCAACTATATTAAGCAAGGAGACATTTATCAGGCCAACCTTACACATCGATTAAGAGCAAAAGTCAATTTTGACGGCTGGTCCCTTTTTCGACGTCTCACCACAGCATCGCCAGCCCCTTTCTCTGCTTTTATGCAATGCGGCAAATACCAACTAGCAAGCTCGTCTCCGGAACAATTTTTGCAATTAAGTGGTGATCAAGTAATAACACGACCCATCAAGGGAACACGACCTCGCGGCACGTCCCCTGATCTCGATGTACGGCTGGGATATGAACTACAAAGCAGCGAGAAAGAGAGATCAGAACTAGTAATGATCACAGATTTACTACGAAACGACCTAGGACGATTTTGTGAATACGGCTCTGTTAACGTACCCATTTTAGCAAAGCTAGAAAGATTTGCTCAAGTTCAGCATCTCATATCAACTATTACCGGACGGCTTAGAATGGGAGTCACTCATCTAGAAGCTCTGGCGTATAGCTTCCCAGGAGGCAGCATAACAGGAGCCCCGAAAATAAGAGCAATGGAAATAATAGACAAACTTGAACCAGTTGTTAGAGGACCATATACAGGTTGTCTCGGTTATCTAGGCTTCAACCGTGAAAGCCAACTAAACATTCTGATTCGAACCGCAATCTGCAAGCGAGGTTACGCATGGTTTCATGTAGGTGCTGGTATCGTGGCAGACTCAGATCCTAGTGACGAATACGAAGAAACACTAAACAAAGCCGCTGGTTGGATAAACGCACTAAACCTTTCAGAATCAAAATTTAGCTCAGCTTTGAAGCTGGACTCGCCCAACCTCAAAAAATGACAGGCTTAGGCACAATTTTAAATACTACATGTATACTATTCGGAGGCCTTGCTGGATTATTCATTTTTCGAAGTATTTCAATAAACACACAAAAATCCCTCAAATCATTACTAGCACTTGTATCTTTGATTATAGGATTCATGATGATTTGGGATGGAGTCGCAGGTAGTTTCCCCCTTCATATTCATTGGAGCGAACTAAAGACTAGTGGTAAAGGATTCCGAAATGGTGATATTCTCGAACCAGTTGGAGGGAAAGCTGCTCGCTCCGCTCGACTTCAGGTCACTTCCGTCTCGACAGAAGGTGTTATTAAAGGAATAAAAATAAATGTGCCAGGAGATTACTCTGAAGAGCCAATTCAACCTGTAAAATTAAATTATCCTAATAATATAATTGGAGCAGGCCGAAACGCTTCAGTCAATTTAGCTTTCACAGAAGAAACTAGGGGCTGGGTACAGTGCATATATTTATTTTTTCTGATAATATTATCCTTAGGAATTGGCAACTGGATTGGCTCAAAAATTGGAATCCAAAAACGACTCAATAAACTTGGATTAAATGCTCAAAATAAATTCAATAAAGCAGCACAAAAAAATGAAGAAAAGCATCCTCCCAATGAAGGATTCATAACGTGCACTCTTTTATTTTGCATTGGTCCAATGTCCTTGCTTGGCCCAATTCAAGACGGACTAAATGGCGACATTCAGATACTTGTTATTAAATCCGTCATGGACGGCATTTCAACCATGACATTTGCAACGACATTTGGCTGGAGCGTCATTCTCTCGGCCATTCCAGTTCTAGTTTATCAAGGTTCGCTAACAATTTTAGCCAGCACAGTGAAACAGTGGCTTGATGACCTTCCTGAAGCTGCATTGCTGTTAGATTCAATAACTGCCTCAGGGGGATTCATTATAATATGCATTCCTTTTTTACTTCTAAATATTCGAAGCATTCAGATTGCTAACTACCTTCCGGCGCTATTAATTGCACCATGCATAGTTTGGTTATTATTCAGTTAAAAGAATTATTTGGATTGCAATAACACTTTAAAAGTCTGACCCATTTGGGCTGGGTGAGTCAGTGTTTTTAATTGGGATAAATCAATCGCTTTTCCAATCTGAGGAGATATCTGAAGAAGGTCCGCAAAAGATCTATTCAAAAAGCGCTCCTGAGAAGTGAACTGCTCTGTTTTCAATCCCACTGCTTCTCCTGCTTTTTTAACCAATTGAAAATTTGCATGAGCTGTTAAATCCTGACCTCCTGGATTAGCCAATATATTGTTAACATGCTTATGTTTACGATAACTACGAACTGTGCCTTGAAGCTGACTTGGAGATGGCCACTCATCAATGCTATGACCATAATCAAATGCAATCAATTTACCTTCATCTAAATTGGAAGCAGCAGATTGCCACCATTCAATTGCAGCAGGAGAAAGTTCAGTGCAATACTCATCGGGTAAAACCTTTATTAACGAGTCTGGCCAAGAGGGAAGAAGCGAGCTCCAAGCTCCTTTGCCCCGTTCCATAGGCACCCAATAAAACTCTTCTCCATGCCATGACACACCCCATTCGAACCAAGAACACTTAGATTGACTCCAACAAATTCTATGCACAGGAAAAGCATCAAGTAGTTCGTTACTAAAAATAACTCCTATTGTTTTAGGCATATCGTTCATTGAATCAAACCACTCAACATGGCTAGCAAAATTTTTTAAACGACTTATCTGCCATTCCCGACGTTTTTTCGAAGGCTCAATAATCGAATATTTCAAACGTAAAAACAGCGGTTGGTTATATTTAACTAACCAAGAAAGTATGTCATGAGCAAGTGTACCATCATGCGCACCTGCCTCCACTAGTCGTACTGGCCCATCGATTTTATCTAGCCATTCACTAAAACGAGAAGCTAATAGATGACCAAATGCTTCTCCGACACTAACACTGGTGATAAAATCACCTTCACGACCAATACGAGAAGCATCCATTTGATAGTATCCGTATTCTGGATGATATAGAGCTAATTCCATAAAACGGGCAAATGAAATGCAACCAGACACATCGATCTCAGATCGAATTTCTTTAGTTAATGAGTTCGCTGCTTGCGACACGGCAGTCATTGTGACTAAAAGGAGCGCGGGATCAAATCGTTCTAATCGATTAATGGAAGAAAAACAGCAATTCACAAAAATTACAAAGCCAACAAGAATTGACCTAGCTTTGGTTGATCGTGGCCTATGTGTAAGCCGGGAAAAAGCCAAGAGAGCTGTAATGGCTGGACAAGTATTGATAAATAGCCAAAAAGCTCTAAAAGCAAGTGATACAGTTAAGCCTAATGACAACCTAACATTAGTTGCTTCTGATAAATATGTAAGTCGAGGAGGACACAAACTTGATCATGCGCTAGATATCTTCAAGATCAGTGTTAAGGGATTAAATGCAATCGATTTGGGTGCATCAACCGGAGGGTTCACCGACTGCCTGCTTCAACATGGTGCAGTCTCTGTAACAGCAGTAGATGTTGGAAAAGGGCAACTTGCATGGAAATTACGAAACGATTTACGCGTAACAGTGATGGAAAGAACTAACGCTAGGCATTTGACGCCATTATCTTTTTCAAAACCATTTAAGCCTTTTGATCTGGGAGTGATTGACTGCTCTTTTATTTCGCTTCGACAGATACTTCCCGCAGCCGTAGATTTGTTGCAGACAGAGGGGCAATTAATCGCATTGTTAAAACCGCAGTTTGAAGCTGGAAAAGCGGAAGTGGATAAGGGTCAAGGAGTTATTCGGGACCCAGCAATTCACAAAAGAGTTTTGGATGAGTTACGATTGTTCATTAATGATAAGTCACCACTTAAGTGGTTAGCGGAGACGGAATCGCCACTAATAGGGCCAGCTGGAAATAAAGAATTTCTTGTGCAGTTAAAAAAGTGAAAAATAAGGTTAAGAAAATTGCGATAGTAGCTAAAGCCGAGACATCTGCAGCAAAACGAATCGTACAACAAGCTATCAAGCTAGCTAAAGCTGCGGGATTACAACCAGTTACAGATGAGAGCACAGCAAGTTTAGCAAAACTTAAACTACCTATCCGAAAAGACCCAATAGCAATCAGCCGCTTTGCAGACCTTATCATGGTCATTGGTGGTGATGGCACTATGCTGCATTGGGCTCGTACTACTGCCGGTTCAGGCACTCCAATATTTGGAGTAAACGTAGGTGGCTTAGGGTTTCTCACTGCCTCCTCATGGAAA
>SHAK01000017.1 GCA_004213515.1 Limisphaerales bacterium
GAGGGTGAGGGCTTTAGTGTTAGCGCCGCAGCTGAAGGAGGGGCTCCTTTATCTTATCAATGGTTCAGGAATGGAGTTTTGATTGAAGGTGCTACAAGTGCCGAATTTTCAATTACTGAGGCAAGTGTTGCCGATGCTGGCAATTACACTGTTAAAGTCACCAATGAGGCTGGTGAGATTTTAAGTGCTGCAGGTATTGTGAGTGTTCAAGCTAGTTTAGGTGTTACAGTATGGAGCGAGGACTTTGAGGAACTGGAACTTGGTCCTAATGTGGATGAAGCTTTGGCTGGAGAACAGGTTTGGACAAAGACACCTCCAGCAGGTTGGTCCATTAACGATGAGGAAGTTCCAGGTACTTGGGCTTGGCAAGGGTTAGAGGATGAAGAAGGCTATCCTGAACTGGATGGTGTAACGGAGTGGGCCGGCTGGAGCATTGCTGATGTAAAATGGTGGAGTCAAACAGCTGGAAATCAGCGTCGCACAGAATTCAAAAAAGCTATTGGTGCAGCAGCAATAGCCGATGGTGATGAGTGGGACGATGCGGCTCGTGAGGGAGGTAATATGAATACCTTTATTACAACCGAGGCAATTTCACTAGATGGGATTATGGAGAATTCCCTCGTTTTGCGTTTTCATTCTAGTTGGCGGCCTGAAGTTCTACAAAAGGCGGTAATTGAAGCTACATTTGACGACGGAGATCCAATTGAGATTATGAGATGGGAATCAGAAGGTGGAGATGCTGCCTATTACCATGATCATAATCCGAATGAGACAGTCAATATTTCGATTAACAACCCTGATGGGGCTGGGACAGTTAAATTCACTTTTGGTTATTTGGATGCTGGAAACAATTGGTGGTGGGCAGTTGACAATCTGATTCTTGCCGGAGAGCCGAAACCAATTTTCGCTGAGAACTTTGATAGCCTCGACTTGGGCGGATTTGAATCAGCGACTGAATCTGGTGGAGATGGCACAGATTGGACAGCTACAGCTCCAACCGGCTGGGTCACAGCCAAGGCTGATGATCATGGCCCAACAGCGGGCGGAGATGCCGTTAAGGAGTTTGATGGATGGACTTTCCTTGACCCTGTTTCATGGAATGCAACAGCGGGTCAGGACCGTGCAGAATTCACTAAAGGAACAGGTGTTATTGCTGTCGGGGACTCTGATGAGTATGACGACGCTGCAGATGCAAAGTTTAATGCATCTCTTTCTACCCCTACGTTTAGTTTGGATGGAGTAAAGCCGGGCACGGCTATATTGGTTTATGATTCTAGTTGGAGGCAAGAGCCGCAAAGCGGAAAAGTTACTGTTTCATTTGACGGGGGTGAACAGATCACACTGCTTGAACTGAGTCCAGATACTCCAACTGCCTACAATGAGACTGTAACTTTGCCATTAGGTAATCCTGAGGGGGCAAAAGAAGCAGTGATCACATGGGACCACCAAGGGTACAACAACTGGTGGTGGGCGATTGATAATATTAAAGTAACAGTTGGCAAGGCACCTCCAGTTATTACTTCACAGCCAGCCAGTGTTGAAGCGTTTGAGGGTGAATCTGTTAGTCTGTCAGTGAATGTAGATGGGGATGAACCATTGTTTTATACCTGGTATAAAGATGGTGAAGCTATAGCTGGCCAAGAAGGTCCAGTTTTAGAACTAAATCAATTAACAGAAGATAATTCTGGTGCTTACAGTCTGTCTGTTGGTAATTCAGCAGGAGATGCAAACAGTAACCCTGCCACGGTTAGTGTTCTTCTTAATCCTGGTTCTACTTCGGTTTTTTCCGAAAACTTTGATAGTTTGGAGTTAGGGCCATTTGTGTCTGATAGTGAGTCAGGTGGAGACGGCACAGATTGGACAGCCGCAGGACCTGAAGGATGGAGTATGATTCAGGCTGAAGATCATGGTCCAACAGCAGAAGGAGATGATGTAGTGGAGTTTGATGGATGGACCTTCCTTGATCCAGTTTCATGGAATGCAACTGCTGGCCAAGATAGAGGTCAGTTTACCAAGGGTACAGGTGTTGTCGCAGTGGGCGATTCTGATGAGTATGATGACAAGGCAGATGCTAAATTTAATGCATCTCTTTCCACTCCAGCAATTAGCATTGTTGGTTATGATCCAGGAAGCTTGATTTTAAAATATGATTCAAGTTGGAGACAAGAGCCGCAGCAAGGAAAAGTTTTGGTTTCTTATGACGGAGCTGAACCTACAACACTGCTAGAGCTCACACCAGATACCCCAACAGGTTATAATGATACTGTTACCTTGAGGCTTAATAATCCTGAGGGAGCTCAGAGCGTTACTGTTTCTTGGGATCATCAAGGCCACAATAATTGGTGGTGGGCGATTGATAATATTGAAATTACTGGAGAACTTCAGCCGCTATACTCAGAGAATTTTGATAGTCTAGAATTGGGTCCATTTGTATCTGATAGTGAGTCAGGTGGCGATGGTACAGACTGGACAGCTGAAGCTCCAATAGGTTGGGTGGTTAAATTTGGAGATGGCCATGGACCAACAGCCGGTGGGGATGATGTAGTAGAGTTTGATGGTTGGACCTTTCTTGATCCAGTTTCATGGAACGCAACAGCAGGGCAGGATCGTGCTCAATTCACCAAGGGTACGGGAGTGATAGCAGTGGGTGACTCTGATGAATATGATGACAAGGCAGATGCAAAGTTTAATGCATCTTTGTCAACTCCTTCAATAAGCCTTGCAGGAGTTCAGCCGAATTCACTAGTAGTTAGATACGACTCCAGCTGGAGGCAGGAACCTCAAGCTGGCAAAGTAACAATATCCTTCGATGGAGCTGATCCTGTAACATTGTTAGAGCTGACCCCTGACACTCCTACGGCTTATAATGAGACCGTTGTAATAAACGTTGAAAACCCTGAAGGAGCTAGCTCGGCTGTGATTAGTTGGGATCATCAAGGTCACAATAACTGGTGGTGGGCCATTGATAATATAGTTGTTTATTCTAAGGCCCCTGTTTCTCAGACCTTACCAGAGGGGGTATACTTCGCTGAAAACTTTGATAGCTTGGATCTTGAGCCATTTGTATCTGATAGTGAATCAGGGGGTGATGGCACGGATTGGACTGCGGCTGGGCCAACAGGTTGGGTAGTTACTCAAGCTGCTGATCATGGTCCAACGGCTGGAGGAGATGATGTTGTTGAGTTTGATGGCTGGACCTTCCTTGATCCAGTCTCATGGAATGCAACAGCTGGCCAAGATCGATCACAATTTACTAAGGGTACAGGAGTAATAGCTGTAGGTGATTCGGACGAGTATGATGATAAGGCAGATGCCAAGTTCAATGCCTCACTGTCGACTCCTTCGATTGATATTTCTGGTGCAGGAGAAAATCAATTGCTTCTCGTATATGATTCAAGTTGGAGACAGGAACCGCAACAGGGCAAGGTATTGGTGAGTTATGACGGGGCAGCACCTGTTGTGCTACTAGAGTTAACACCAGATACACCAACTGCCTACGATGAGACTGTTGAATTAGAATTAAATAATCCTGATGGAGCTAGTTCAGCAGTGATAACTTGGGATCATCAAGGTCATAACAACTGGTGGTGGGCGATAGATAATATCACAGTCAAAGCGAAACCAGCTGGACCAGGGCCGAATGATCCTGCGCTTGCTACTGACAAGGCTGTTTATTTGACGGGTGAAACTGTAAACGTCACATTCAAAAATGGCCAAGGTAACGCCAAGGATTGGGTTGGAATATATCGTCCAGACATGACTCCGGGTACTGATGGTAGTCTGAAGTGGTCATATGTTAGTGGGACAAAAACTGCCGGTGAAGGCTTGACGGAAGGGACCATTGAGTTTGCTCATGACAAGTTGGGTGGCCCACTTTCAGCAGGTGATTATGTTGCCATTTTCTTTGTCAATGACGGCTATGAACAGATGGCAACGGTTGAGTTTACTCTGGTTGATCCTCCTAGTGTGACGACTACTAGATCGGTTTACACATCTGGTTCGCCAATAACGGTGGAATTCAGTAACGGCCCAGGTAACGCCAAGGATTGGGTTGGATTGTATCGCCCGGATATGACTCCTGGTGCGGTTGGTAGTCTTAAGTGGTTGTATGTAAATGGGACTCAGACTTCAGGGGATGGATTTACTGACGGGTCAGTAACTCTTGAGGGACTTGAGCCAGGAAAATACTATGCCATTTTCTTTGAAAATGATGGGTATACACAACTTGCATCAACTACTTTCAATGTTCTAGGGGCAGATGATATCTTCTTTGAAGAGAATTTTGATTCTTTGGAATTAGAACCATTTTTATCTGATAGTGAATCAGGTGGTGATGGTACTGATTGGACAGCTGAGGCTCCAACTGGCTGGGTAGTTGCATTTGGAGATGACCATGGCCCAACTGCCGGAGGGGATGATGTTGTAGAGTTCGATGGCTGGACTTTCCTTGACCCAGTTTCGTGGAACGCAACGGCCGGACAGGACCGTGCTCAGTTTACCAAGGGGACGGGCGTGATAGCTGTGGGAGACTCTGACGAGTATGATGACAAGGCAGATGCTAAATTTAATGCTTCCCTTGTTACACCTGAAATAGATGTTTCGAGTGCTGCTGCTGGTTCTTTGGTTTTGACTTATGATTCTAGTTGGAGGCAAGAACCTCAGCAAGGTAAGGTATTGGTTTCATATGATGGAGCTGAACCGGTAACCTTGTTAGAGCTTACTCCAGATACTCCTACAGGTTATAACGAAACAGTTACGCTCTCGTTGAATAATCCAGATGGAGCACAGAAAGCAGTGATTACTTGGGATCACCAAGGTTACAATAACTGGTGGTGGGCAATTGATAATATAATCGTTATTGCTGGTGAAGCTGGTGGTGGTAGTGACTTAGTCATTAATTCCATTATTGTTGATGGAGGTGTTTTGACATTGAATTGGGCTGCTCAGGACGGGGTTAAATTGCAAAGCGCATCATCTGTTAATGGACCTTGGACTGATGTTGATGGAACTGCTGGCAAAGAGTCCCATAGTGGAGCTGCAGATCAGGCTGCTGCTTTCTATCGACTTTCTAATTAAACACGTGGTAAAAACGCTTTAACAGCTTAGCAGCCTCGTTTATGAAAATATTCGAGGCTGCTCTTTCATTTTTTGAGAGTGAATAATCTAATTAAAAATTCAGTTGTAATTTTTTTAACAGTTGTAGTTTCTTTATCGATCGTAGGATGTTCTGGCGATAAATATCCAAAAGAGATCAGTTTGGAAGATGCTCCAGAAACGATTTCAGCGGCATTCAAGGATGAAAAAGATGAAAATATAAAAGCAATGGCTGATCAGGCTACCAATCTTTTAAAATCAAAAAATTATAAAGCTGCGCATGGTGTTTTGAAGCGGCTAATGGTTCTGAAGGATCTTGATACCGAACAGCGGGATCTCATTGCAGGTGGTTTAATGGCGGTTGCAGAGAATTTAAGTAAGGCAGCAGAGAATGGTGATGCGCAGGCTGGTCAGTACCTTAAAATGCAGAGTTTTGGCAAATAAGTATTCAAAAATAACATTTCATTATGTTTTGCTCCTTTCACTGTGCTTAGGAGTGGCAGGATGCCATGACCCAAATGATGTTATTAAAGCTGCAAAGTTTGGTGATTTAAAAAGTTTAGTTAAAAGTTTAGATGCCGGCACTAAAATTGATCATGCAGATCCAGCTGGTGAGACTGCGCTTTTTCATATCATAGGTTCTGGTTCTCAAAAGGGTTTCGATTTGCTCATGGAGCGTGGTGCCAGTACTCAGTTAAAAGATATTCAAGGGAATACTGCATTACATAAGGCGGCAACTTTTTCCCGTGAGAGATTTGCTAAAGATCTTATTAAAATGGGGGTTGAAGTGAATTCAACAAATAAGGTTGGTGCTACTGCCCTGCATTATGCAGTGAGAAATGCGGATGAAGTTATTACTAAATTACTTTTGAAGAATGGGGCAGAGAAAAATATTTTAGATTTTCAGGGTAACTCGGCAATAAATGTCGTCGAGTCTATGCTTAATCAGAAGTCTTTAAGTGATTCAATGGGTAATGTGATTTCAAAGAATAGTGTTTTAAATATTGAAAAAATTCTTAAAAAGTAAAATGAAAACAATAAAAAAAATTAATGTAAATGAAGGTTTCACATTAATAGAGCTTCTGGTCGTAATTGCTATAATAGCTATTTTGGCAGGAATGCTGCTGCCTGCATTGGCTGGGGCCAAAGAAAAAGGGAGGCAGGCTTATTGTACCAATAGCCTAAAGCAAATTGATTTAGCATTTAGGATGTATGAGGATGATAACGATGGATTTATGCATCATACCCCAGGTGGAAGTCCTCCTAATCATGGGAAATGGTATATGAATCCAAGAATGAAGGCTGCTCGTAAATTGATAGCAGATCCAAATAGCGGTGAGGCTTATTGGGGATTGGCTTATTATGAATACGTAGGAAGATCTATATCTCTCTTTCGTTGTCCAGCTGCCAAGACTTCTGACGAATGGAGAGAGGATGGTATAAAATATGGAGCAAGCTTTTGGGTAGATGCTTCTTATGGAATGAATGGGCGATTCTTTAGTACGGTTCAAAAAAGAGGAACAAATGGATTTAGACCAAGAAGACGTAATGAACTAATGGATCCAAATCAGACGATAATAGTACAGGATGCAGGTGAACAAAAAATGGATGGAGGTCCTAGTGATACGCTAGCAGCCAATGGAGCAGCTGAAAATCTAACCCAGTGGAAGTATAGTCTTGCACCACTTTATCCTGATGTGGATTGGGTGTCTGAGTGGTTTAGGCATGGAAGTGGTAAGCCCTTCGGGGCTTCCTGTCAGACATTATGGGCTGATGGGCATGTTAGTCCTATTAAATATACAAAAGATTGCGGAAAAAGCGCGCAACAGGGCGGAGGAAGGGATTATATGACTAGTATCCATTGGTATACGGGCTTGCCTCTTTAGTTTAGATTTCTAGAGTTTAATCGAAATTTTTTTCTAGTTTATCAGTTGCAATCAAAATGTGTAAACTGGGTTTCTTGTTTTGGAGGAAATTATTTTGTCTACTGTTTCATTAAATCAAAAAAATTATACTTTACCTGGTGTTCCGGTGGTTGTGATCTGTGCTGATGGTTGGGCTAATGAATATATTAGTCTGGGATTTGCGCACGGTGAATTACCTAATCTAGCAAGGTTGGCGTCTGATGGATATTATGGATTGGCTCGGGGAGCTCTTCCTTCTTTTACTAATGTAAACAATTGCTCGATAGTCACTGGGACCCCTCCTTTTGAAACTGGAATAGGGGGGAATTATATTATTGATCCTGAAAGTGGTGAAGAATTGATGACCAATTCATCACGTTTCTTAAGAAACGATACTATTTTGGCTGCTGCTTCTCAGGCTGGTCGGAAGGTTGCTATGGTCACAGCTAAGGATAAGCTTCGGGAACTGCTTTCGAAAGGGATGAATGGCATATCAATTTCTGCAGAAAAAGCTGACGAGGTAAGTATTGAATTAAATGGTATCGATAATATTGAGTCCCTTGTTGGTCCAAAGCCTGTGATCTATTCAGCTGATGCTAGCCTTTATGTGTTAAGGGTTGGTGTTGAACTGTTGGCTTCCGGCCGAGGGGACTTTTTGTATTTATCGCTTACTGACTACATGCAGCATAAGTATGCTCCTGAAGCATCAGAATCACGGGAGTTTTATCGTTTAATTGATTTTGAAATTGGTAAATTACTTGATCTTAACGCTGTTGTTGGGGTTACTGCCGATCATGGAATGAATGCCAAGTGTGATAGTAACGGTGAACCGAATGTAATTTTTCTTGAAACTGATTTGGTCCAAGAATTTGGTGATGGAATCCGTGTGATATGTCCAATCACTGACCCTTATGTTGTGCACCATGGTGCACTTGGCTCTGCGGTAACAGTCTACCTTCCAGATGGTGTGGATGCTCAAAAGGTAGCTGACTGGATTGCTGCGCTTGATGGAGTTGCTGAGGTGTATTCAAAAGATGCTGCTATTATTAAGCTCGAATTGCCAGGTGATCGAATTGGAGATTTATTTGTTCTTTCAGAACGTGATTGGGTTATTGGACGAACGCCTGATCATCACGATCTTGGAAAACTTGAAGGCACGCTTCGTTCACATGGTGGTCGTTACGAGGAAATGGTGCCTTTTCTTATTTCGAAACCTCTTAACGATAAGTATGCAGCTCTCGCTAAGGGTGATCCAAGAAACTTTGATATATTCGATTTTATTTGTAACGGGATTAAGTCATGAGCCAAGTTTCTGATCTTACAAAGTCACTGCCACTAGCCTGGTCCAGCTACATAGCAGGGGAACCGGTAAAGTCCGATGATATACTTGAGGTTCGTTATCCCTGGGATGGTTCACTTACAGGTACTCTATCGAAGATAACTCCAAAGCAACTAGAGCAAGCCATACAGGCTGCGTTAGGTAATAAGCTGATACCGACTAAAAATGAGCGATATGAAATACTTATGCGCGCTCGTGTTTTGTTGGCCGAACGAGCTGATGAGTTTGCTAATTTGATTAGACTTGAGGCAGGCCTTTGTATGCGAGAGACTCGCTATGAGGTAGGTCGAGCTCAAGAGGTTCTTAAGTTTGCAGCTGCAGAGGCCCTGCGAGATGATGAGAGTATCTTTTCCTGTGATGCAGCGAAAAATGGACCAGCTCGAAAAATTTTTACATTGCGAGAACCCTTGAGTTTGATAGTTGCAATTACGCCGTTTAATCATCCTCTCAATCAGGTTGCCCATAAATTAGCTCCAGCCATAGCTGCGGGGGTTCCAGTATTGTTAAAGCCATCAAGTAAAACTCCGCTGACAGCAATTCGTCTTACAGAATTATTGTATGAAGCTGGACTGCCAAAGCCAATGTTAAGCACTTTTGTTGGAGACCGTAAAACTATAACCGAGGCGCTTGTGAAAGATACGCGAGTTGACATGGTTACTTTTACCGGAGGTACTGAACCAGGTAAACATCTTACAAAAATAGCAGGCTATAAAAAACTTTGTTTAGAATTAGGTGGTAATGCTCCATTGATTATTCTTCGGGATGCGGACCTTGATTTAGCCGCAACGCTGGCAACCGAGGGATCATTTCGTAATTCTGGTCAGCGTTGTACTGCTGTTAAAAGAATATTGGTTGAGAAGGAAGTCCTAGAACAGTTTACAGAAAAGTTTTTGGATAAGGCTTCTAAATTTAAGGTTGGTGACCCCGCTGACGAAGAAACACTTATGGGTACTGTTATTGACGAAAAAGCCGCTGCCGAGCTTGAACAACGAGTAATTAAAGCAGTCAATTCAGGGGCAAAGGTGTTATTAGGAGGTAATAGAAATGGGTCTCAACTGGAACCTACTATTATTGCCAATGTGCCCCGCGACGCTGAGATGGTATGTGAGGAATCTTTCGGGCCACTTGCTCCCATTATGTCCGTTCGAGATATTGATGATGCTATTTCCTTAGCAAATTCTTCTCCTTTTGGGCTTTCCTCTGGAGTTGTTACAAATGATATGGCAGCTGCAATCAAGGTAGTGAAGGAGTTGAAAACAGGGGCGGTCAATATAAATCAAGTACCGGGTTTTCGTATGGAGTGTTCCCCTTTTGGAGGTGTTAAGGATTCAGGTTTGGGTATCAAGGAAGGAGTTATAGAAGCAATGAAGTTCATGACAACTACCAAGACATTCTCTTTACCATGGTGAATAACAGGGACACTCAGTATCTGCTGTTGACTCCTGGTCCTCTTACAACAACTAGGTCAGTTCGAGAGTCAATGATGCAGGAATATTCAACTTGGGATGTTGATTATAATAATATTGTTGAATCTATTCGCGATAATCTAATTCGACTTGCAGTGCGAGATGGTGACAACCTTAAATCTTTTTCTGCGGTACTGATGCCAGGTAGTGGTACTTTTGCAGTCGAATCGGTCGTAGGATCAGTTATTCCTTCTGATGGAAAGCTTCTTGTTCTTAATAATGGAGCTTATGGAGCTCGAATTTCAACCATATCTCGCATGCTTGGGATCGAAACTGTCGAGCTTAGTCAATTGGAGACTGAACGGACTAATCTTAATAAAGTGGAGCAAATGCTGATTGAAGATCCTGCTATTTCCCACGTTGCGATGGTTCACTGTGAAACCACAACCGGAATGCTTAATCCAGCGGAATCTGTTGGGGAAATTGTTCGTCGTCTTGGTCGTATATACATACTTGATGCCATGTCATCTTTTGGAGGTATGCCAATAAGCATGGAGTCTACTGGTGCTCATTATCTTATCTCTTCTGCAAATAAGTGTGTACAGGGTGTCCCGGGGTTCGGTTTTGTTATTGCAGATCGTGATAATCTTGAAGCTGCCAAAGGGTTGGCGAGATCACACAGTCTAGACCTTTATGATCAATGGAGGGAAATGGAAGCGAAAGGAGGAAAGTGGAGGTTTACTTCGCCTACTCATGTAGTGAATGCTTTTGCCTGTGCATTGAAAGAATTGGATGCCGAAGGTGGTGTGAAGGCAAGGTTTAGTAGATATTTAATTAACCAAAAGGCTTTAGTTGAAGGGATGCGTTCCATTGGATTTAAAACCTTAATTGATGATGAATTTCAATCACCAATTATTACTTCTTTTCATTATCCGGATTTACCGGGATTTAATTTCCAAAATTTTTACGATTCATTAAAGAGGTGCAGCTTTGTGATTTATCCAGGGAAAGTATCAAACGCAGAGTGTTTCAGAATTGGAACAATAGGAGATGTTTACAAAGAGGATGTGTTAGAGTTGTTAAATAAAATTGAAGAAATAATTATTAGGTTAAAAGAGGTATAAGGGCTCAACTTATCAATTTATGGTAGATATGAAACCGCTAAAATTTTTAATAATTGATGGTTATACAAAAGAAGCTCGTGACCAATTACAGTCAGGTGGAGCAAGTCTTGCGGCTGATCTTTATAAAAAAATGCTTCTTAAATGTTCACCTGTTTCAAGTCAGTGTGAAATTATTTTCCCGGCTGACCCTGGTGTTGATTTGCCTTCTGGTGAAGCGATTCGAAATTATAATGGTATTGCTTGGACGGGATGTAGCTCCTGCGTTTATTCAGGTAAACCTGATGTAGAGATTCAAATCGAATTTGCAAAAGAATGCTTTAGGTATGGTGTTCCTGCTTTTGGCAGCTGTTGGGCAGCTCAAATTGCAGTAGTGGCTGCAGGTGGCAAAGTTGAAGTGAATCCCAAGGGTAGGGAGATGGGGATTTCGCGCGATATTCAATTAACAAGTGAAGGAATGAATCATCCTTTATATATTGGAAAAAAAGAATGTTTTGATGCGTTTACCAGTCATGATGACGAGATTACAGTTTTGCCTGATACAGGAAAGCGGCTTTCAGGTAATGAATTTACTTCTGTGCAGTCAGTTGCGGTAAGTTTTGATAATTCAGAATTTTGGGCTGTTCAATATCATCCGGAATATGACCTTCATGAAATGGCAAGATTGATGTTTTGTCGTATGGAAAAATTAATAAAACTTAATTTTTTTAAGAGTGAGCATGAAGCTTTAGCTTATATTGATCAATTAGAGCTATTGCACAATGAGCCTACTAGAGCTGATATTGCATCCAAGCTTAAGGTTAAATCTGATATCTTAGATGATTCAATTAGAACGATTGAAGTTCAAAATTGGATTAATCATCTTGTATTACCAAGTATCAGTAACTAACACTCTTTTAACCCAATAAAAAATTTAATAGGTGTGTTATGTTCAAAACTAAAAATCCTTTAAGAATTAACGGGAGGGTTTTTTTTGTTCTACTAATCTTTTTTTCTGTAATTTCAACATACTTCTATTGGAAATACTTATCTAAAAAAGATTTAGATCGATTTTCTCTAAACTCTAAGATTCCAAATAAGGAACAAGCAAAAGGGTATATATCTTCAGATAATTGTCGGTCATGTCATCCTGCTGAATATGCTAGTTGGTATAACACTTATCATCGAACCATGACTCAAATTGCTGGCAATCATTCGGTTATTGGAAGGTTTGATGGAACAGAAATAGATTCTAGAGGTTTAAAATATAAGATCTACAAAACAAATGATCAGTATTGGGCAAAAGTTCCAGATCCTGAGATTATAATGAAGACTGTGGAAACAGGTAGAAGGATTAATGATTATACCTATCAGATCAGGACAAATGGTGTTCTTTCTATGTTAGATTTGAGATCTATTCCCAGAGTTAACAAGAGGGTAGTCATGACGACGGGTTCACATCATTACCAAACATATTGGATTGATGGATCTGTATCGAATCAAATGGAACAGATTAATGAATCAAAATATGGAAATCTATTACAGACATTACCATTAGTATATTTGCCAAAGGAAGATAAGTGGATCCCGCGAGAAGATGCTTTCATGAGGGCGCCTTCTAGTAAGCGAATGATTTCTCAATGGAATCATCATTGTATTAAATGTCATAGCACGAATGGAAACCCTGGGCTTAAGGGGAGTAATAAATTTGAAACTGAAGTAGCAGAACTTGGCATTTCTTGTGAAGCATGTCATGGCGCGGCTGAAGAGCATGTAAAATATTATCAATCCCCAATTGCCAGATATGCTAAACATTTTGGTGATAAATCAAAAACTGCAGAACACATAAAAAACCCTTCTAAACTTGATCATAAGCTTTCCAGTCAAATATGCGGCCAATGCCATGGGGTTTATATCTATAAAGATGCAGAAGCTGGAATGGAGTATGCTCGAAATGGACCGATGTATAGACCTGGTAAAAACATACATGATTACAGATACTTTATTCAACATCCAGGTTCATTAGGCGGTAAAATGAATATGGATGAGCTAGAGGAAAATAAAGATTTTTTCCAGGAACGATGGTGGGATGATGGAACTATATTAGCCGGTGGTAGGGAATATACAGCTATGAGGGTAAGTGCTTGCTATACTAATGAAAAAGCAGGAATTAATAATATTTCATGTCTTGATTGTCATTCTATGCATCATAGTGAGCCAAAAGATCAGCTAAGGAATGATATGGTTGGCAATCAGTCATGTGTTCAATGCCACAAAGAGGATAAATATACCATAGACATAAAATTACATACCTATCATGAAGTTGATTCTTCTGGTAGTAGCTGTGTTAATTGTCACATGCCTCACACAAGTTATGCTTTGCTTGGTGCATTAAGGAGTCATCAAATTCAATCACCCTCTGCATTACGAAGTATAAAACATGGTGTTCCAAATGCATGCAATCTATGCCACTTAGATAAAACTTTAGATTGGACCCAAAAGCATTTAAGTGTGAGATACAATCATGAAATAATTCCACAAACAGATGATCAAAGAAATATTTCTGCATGGGTTCTTTGGATGCTGCAGGGTGATGCTGCTCAAAGGGCAATAGCGGCTTGGCATGGTGGATGGGAGCCTGCAAAAAACACATCTGACAAAGAGTGGCTTCCTCCTTATCTTATAAAACTTTTGGATGACCCTTATGGGGTAGTTCGTTATATAGCTCATAGAAGTCTTAAATCTCAGGAATCATTTAACAATTTTGAATATGATTATTTGTCCGATAATAATGAACTCGCGCTTAAGTCAAATGAGGCAATGAGTATTTGGCTATCTGAAAAGAGAAACTCCTTAAACATAAAAAACAGGCCGCAAATTTTGATTCTTGAGGACGGGATAATGAATAAACAAGAAATAGAGCGCCTCTTTAGTAAAAGGAATAATCGTCCTGTAAATATAAAAGAGTAGTTTTTGATTTGCCTTTTTAAATATTTAGAATAATGGCTGATTTTAAAAAAAATAAAATTGTTTAGGAAATGGATTCATCAAATCAGCATAATTTTATTAAGACTAAGTCAAAAGGTGAAATGCCTGTAGTTGGCATTCGTGTTCCATCTTGGGCTTCTTTTACTAGACCTATTTTTCGAGGAATTGTTGATTTCATTAGAAATAATGAGAAATGGCAGCTGCAGACTCTTGTGGATTCCACTAATGAAATGGCGCCAGTTTTGATTGATGAAAATTGGAGAGGAGATGGTTTAATATTATTTAGATATTCACCTGAAGAAGCCAAAATTTTTAAACAGTATGAAATACCAGTCGTTAACCTTAGTGCCGAGTGTCTTGGGAAAGGGTTTCCTACTGTGATTCCAAATAATTTTGAAATAGGAAAACAAGCTGCTCAGCATATGCTAACTCTTGGGCTAAAGCATTTTTCTTATTGGGGGGATCCATCTCGAAATTATTCTATTGAAAGAGGAAATGCTTTTGAACAGGAAATACACTCTGCCGGGTATAATTGTATTAAAGTGCAGATTGAGCCCGATCATCTCCCATGGGATAATCGTTGGGTGAAGATGCATGAGCGTATAGTGAAAGAGCTAAGTCGACTTCCAAAACCAGTTGGGATTTTTGCAAAAGATGATATGCTTGGTAGTAATATTATACGTATATGTAATGAAGTTGGGATTTTAGTTCCCGATGAAATATCTGTTATGGGTACTAATGCTGATGAAGTATTCTGTCAAATATCAACTCCACCATTATCTAGTGTAGCGTATCCAGGAGAGAGTGTGGGATATGAGGCTGCTCGTCTTCTTTCTATTATGATGAATGGGAAATCTATTGAAAATGATCATTTAATTACTATACCAATTAAAGATATAATTGCCAGAGAATCCACGAACACATTTGCTATTGAAGATCTAGTCGTTACACAAGCGGTCCAGTATATTCGGGCAGTTGCTCCAGTTTACCCAATACATGTATCGGAAGTGGCAGCTCGAAGTTCGCTTTCTCTTTCAGGGTTTAATAAACATTTTTCACAACATATGGGGCATACTCCAAAAGAAGAAATTAAGAGTGTTAGATTGGCAAAGATTCAGGCTTCGCTTAAGAATTCCAATGACAAGATCAGTAAGATTGCTAAGGACATGAAATTTGGAAGTCCGGAGGAACTTTCTCGATTTTTCAAAAGGGAGACTGGTATGGTGCCCAAGGAATATCGTTCGCGTTATCAAAATGTGAATTCATTATGAGTCTTTGACACAAGTTTAATGTCTATCGACAATACAGAAGGAGATTTTAACTCCACTCCCTTGCGTCACATGTGGCAAGATCAAAACATTGATGCAAATGTTAGAGAAACATTGTCTAGAGATGAGAATTTTTTTCTACATCAATCCCTGTCAACGCCATGTCTTACTGAGATAGTAAATTGTGAAGGTTCTTATCTTATTGATGCCTCGGGTCGAAAATTTTTAGATTTTCATGGGAATAGTTTACATCAAGTTGGATATTCACATCCAAAAATTATCGATGCTATCAAATTGCAGTTGGATCAATTGTCATTTTGTCCAAGGCGTTTCACCAATAAACCAGCCATAGAATTGGCTGAGAAACTTGGTTCACTTGCTCCGGGTGAATTAAATAAGGTTTTATTTGCTCCAGGTGGAACATCCGCTGTCGGAATGGCAATGAAGCTTGCCCGATATGCTACCGGGAGGCACAAGACAATTTCTATGTGGGGAACTTTTCATGGAGCTTCTCTTGATGCGATATCTATAGGCGGTGAATCACTATTTAGAGATGATTTAGGCCCATTGCTTCCTGGTTGCTTTCATGTTCCTTGGCCAAAAAGAATTGAAGATGCAGATGAGATAGAAAAGATAATGGAACAAGAGGGAGATATAGGGGCAATAGTTTCTGAACCAATGAGATGTACTACAGTCGATAGGCCAGATGATGATTATTGGTTGCGATTGAGAGAATTATGTGACAAGCACGGCGTGCTTTTGATTTTAGATGAAATTCCTTTAGCATTTGGCAGAACTGGTAAAATGTTTTGCTGTGAACATAGTGGAGTAATTCCAGATATTTTAATTGTAGGAAAAGGGCTCGGTGGAGGTATCTTTCCTTTGGCCTCAATTATTGCTAAAGATAGTCTCAACATTGCTCAAATGAAGGCTTTAGGTCACTATACTCATGAGAAATCTCCAGTTGGTGCAGCTGCAGCTTTAGCAATGTTTGATGTTATCGAGTCTGAAAAACTTATTGATAGGTCTGCCAGCCTCGGTCGAAAAACAAAAATGGAGTTAGAGGCACTGTTTAGTGATTTATCAATTGTAAAAGAGATTCGAGGTCTAGGTCTCGCCTTAGCTATTGAAATTACACGCTCAGATATATCTGAGTTCATTCTATACGAATGCCTTTCAAATGGTTTGAGTTTTAAGGTTTCAAATGGAAATGTGCTGACATTAACTCCTCCTTTGACCATTACAAATCAGGAAATGAATAAAGCAATTTGTATTATTAAAGCAGCACTTCAAAAAGCTCAGTCAATGTAATGAGAGATAACGAACGAAAATCATCACAAGGATCATGGTTGTTGGTTGTTGGATTTGTAATTCTTTTTATTCTAGCAGTACCTTGGTACTGGGGTGAAGGGGGCGAGGAACCATTAATATTTGGTATGCCCTTATGGGTAGGAATTAGTACTTTTATTTCATTTTTAATCTCCTGTTTGACGGCATGGGTGGCATTTCGTGTTTGGCCAAGTGATGGGGATCAATCGGAGGTCGATGAATGAGTAAAATTCCGCTTGGGCCATTAGAATTAGGATTTATTGCTATCTATTTAGTATCGTTAATTGGTATTGGATATTGGGGTATGCGAGCTCGAACTGAGAACTCACTTAAAGACTTTTACCTAGCAGGATCAGGTGTTGGGTTTATGGTTTTAGTGCTGACTCTTTATGCTACACAATATAGTGGTAATACGCTGTTTGCGTTCACTGGTAAAACTTTTCGGATTGGCTATCCTTGGTTAATGAGTGTCCATTTCATGACTTCTATTATTGTGGTCTATCTTGTTTTTGCTCCAAAGTTGCACAGTCTAGCAAAGCGGGAAAATTTTATTACACCTTCAGATTTTCTCGAACATCGATTTGCTCATAGACCATACACTGTGCTCGCCTCAATTACTATGGTCCTTGCAATTGGTAATTATTTGCTTGCTCAACTAACATCTATGGGACTGCTGCTTCAGGGTATAACGGAATTTGACGATCGTACTGCTTTCATTGCTGGAGTCATAATTCTTGCAGTTATTATGCTGGTATATGAGAACCTCGGTGGCTTTCGTGCTGTAGCTTGGACGGATATGATTCAGGGGGGTATTTTAATGATTGGTTTTATTGTTTTGCTTTTCGTAGTCCTTGATCATTTTGGTGGTTTGAGTAGCAGCTACGAGTTACTCAAATCTTCTAAACCGGAGAAAGTTTCAGTACCAAATGCTCACATGAATAGGCAGTGGTTTAGTTATATTTTTGTTGTCGGTTTAGGAGGTGCGCTTTATCCGCAAGCAATCCAGAGGATTTATGCAGCTCGAAGCCAAAAAGTGCTTAGAAACGGAGTTGCAACAATGGCATTTCTTCCACTAACTGCGTCTCTAGTAGCAGTTCTAGTTGGTATCACTGCATTGGCCTCGCCAGAATTATCTGAATTAAGTAGTGCAGATTCAGACAGAGTATTTAGTGAGGTGTGCCGTATTATTATGGGTAAGTCAGTTCTGCACAGATGGTTGGTGGTTTTGCTTTTGGCCGCTGTACTCGCAGCATTAATGTCTACAGCTGATTCTGTTCTTTTATCTGTATCGTCCATGCTAACTAAAGATATATATTTTCGGCAAATCAATAAGAATGCAAGTCAGGCTAAATTGACTTTAATAGGTAAAATAATCTCTTTTATTGTGGTCTTTATTATTGCAAGCGTTGCCATATATTTACAATCACTTGAGAACAAGCCAACTTTGGTCAAACTCATGAATATGAAATTTGATATACTTATGCAGCTCGCCCCGGGCTTCATTTTAGGAATGCATTGGCGTGGCATGAAGGCTAACGCTCCATTTTGGGGTTTGGTTTGTGGTTTGATATGTATATTTACACTTTATCGAGTCGACACTTTAACAAATTGGGGAATACACGCGGGTATTTTTGGATTAATAGTTAATCTTCTAATTGTATTTATTATTACTAAGTTTAGTAGGGGGAATATAAGTGATAAAATTTTGTGATGAACGAAGTGTCTGTCTTTAATTATCTTTATTGAAATTTATTTGAGTGAAAATTCAAATCAGTTAAAACTAACCTTTCTATGAATCGTTTATTGATTTTGTTCTTGTTGTGTGGATTTGATATGTACGCTTGGAGCAAAAATTATAAATACGAACGAATCAAAAATGTTGCTTATAAGAAGGTAGATGATCAGATACTTAAACTTGACGTCTATGTTCCTGAAGGTGATGGACCATTCCCATCAATATTAGTAGTTCATGGAGGGGCGTGGCGCCTTGGTTCTAAAGGTCAATTAGCTATTTATGCGAGGAGTTTAGCTAAACGAGGCTATACCTGTTTTGCAATTAATTATCGATTAGCTCCCAAGTTCAAAAGCCCTGCACAAACTGAGGACTGTCGAGATGCCATACGATGGATTCGAACAAATGCTTCTAAGTATAAGGCGAATCCTGACCTTATCGGGGCAATGGGCTATTCTGCTGGAGGACATCTTGTTTCGATGTTGGCAACAACTGGGCTTACCAAGGAAAGTGATCCAAAAGGCATTGGTACAAAGATTATTGCTGCAGTAGCAGGCGGTGCACCAACCGATTTTCGAACAGTTCGCAAAAAATCAAATGCACTATCATATTGGTTTGGGGCAGAAAGAAATACTGAACCGGAAGCATATGAGGCTGACTCTCCTAATGCATTTGTAGATAAAGGTGATTCACCAATCTTTTTTTATAATGGTTCGGTTGACCTTTTGGTTCATCCAGATAAACATCCAATGGTTGGCTTCCGTGGTCCAATTGCTCTCTATGAATCGCTCAAGAAGGTTAATGTTGATACCGGTTTATATATTGGCAAAGGGGCTGGGCATATCGCAATGATGTTTAACAAAAAAGCCCAAAACGCTGGTTATGCTTTTCTTGATAAACATCTTAAACCTGCTAAAAAATTAAGAGTTTTTTGGCTTGCAGGTCAGTCAAATATGCAAGGGCAGGGGGTAGTCGATTTAGATCATCCAAAGTACTATAACAGCGGGAAAGGTATTCTTAAAAACGTCATGAAGCACTCAGAACTTGCTGATAGATATAATCATATAGTTGATGAAAAAGGAGATTGGATTGTGAGAAAAGATGTTTATGTGCGATATCAAACCAAAGAGGAGCTTAAGACTGGAGGGTTATCAATTGGGTACACAGGGTATGGAGGCAAACATCATATTGGGCCAGAGTTTCAACTTGGACATTCTTTAGGAGATGGTTTTGAGGAACCAGTGCTTCTCATTAAAACTGCTTGGGGAGGAAAAAGTCTCAATAAAGATTTTCGTCCTCCTAGTGCTGGCGGAGAGTCCGGAGAATTCTACCAAAAGATGATTAATGAATTTAGAGAGGGCTTGGCTAAAATTGAAAATGAATTTCCATATTTGGCTGAGCTTGAGCCAGTACTTGGTGGATTCGTATGGTTTCAGGGATGGAATGACATGTATGATGAAGCTGCAAGAAAGAATTATCAAACCAATCTAATCTGTTTAATCAATGATATTCGAAAAGAAGTTAAACAGATCGACCTTCCGGTAGTTATTGGTGAATTGGGAAATGGGGGGCTCGATGTTAATGAAAATATGCTCTCAATTCGTATGGCTCAAAAGGGTGCTGCAGAATTGCTTGGGGCAAATGCTGTCTTTGTATCAACAGCACAGTTTGCTCGGAAAGCAAAGGACTCTCCTAACGTAGGGCACGGACACCATTGGTTTGGCAATGCCGAGAGCTACTTCTTAATTGGAGATGCTTTTGGAAAGGAGATACTTAGATTAAACAAAAAATAAATTCTTATGTTAAAAATTATCCCTAAAATATTAATCATTCTTTTAATGTCTAAACTTGTAATTAGTTATACGGCTGCTGAAGAACAAAAAAAATTCTATGATCCAATTGTAAAGAAACTTGAGGGATGGAGCATTAAAGTTGATCCAAAGTTACTTGAGAAGAAACATAATAAGTTTAAATCAGAGGTGTTTGATGCGCTTGCTAATCATCTTCAGCGTATAAAATACATTCTTCCTGATGATCGAGTGAAGGAGTTGCAACGACTTCCCATATGGTTGGATTATCATTACGAGCCACTAGGTAATATGCAGTATCATCCTGGTGCAACTTGGCTTCGCGCTAATCAGCACGATCCCAGACTTGTAAAGCATGTGCATATTCCCAGGGCAAAAGCACTGCTAAGCCGCAGTCAATGGGCCAAGCATCCTTACGTAGTTTTACACGAACTGGCTCATGCTTATCATGATCAAGTTCTAGAAAAGGGATTTCAAAACAAGGAAATACTTGATGCCTATAATAATATTAAAAAGGCAGGGATTTATGAGAAGGTTTTACTATACACTGGTCGTACTGTGAACCATTACGCGCTTACGACTCAAATGGAGTATTTTGCAGAAAGTACTGAGGCATATCTTGGGGTTAATGATTTTTATCCTTTTGTACGAGCAGAACTCAAAGAACATGATCCTCATATGTTCAAAATTCTTAGGGGTATATGGGGTGAAATTAAATAGAACCACTATCACTCCTAGGACTTTTTAGAGGAAATATCTTTGGCGCGTTTGGTTGCTTTTCGTCTTTCGTTGGCATCGAGTATACGTTTTCTAAATCGCAGGTTATTAGGAGTTACTTCAACCAGTTCGTCATTAGCAATATATTCAATCGCACGTTCGATGGAAAATTTGATCGGAGGCGTTAGGGCAATTGATTTATCCGATCCGGACGCACGCATATTATCGAGGTGTTTTGCTTTTGCAGGGTTTACCGGCAAATCATCACGACGTGGGTTCTCGCCTACCACCTGTCCAGCATACACTGAGTCACCCGGAGATATGAAAAGGTTTCCTCTAGTTTGAAGCATGTCGAGTGCATAAGCCATTGCATTGCCGTTCTCCATACTTACTAGGGTACCAGTTTGACGTGTTACTAATTCTCCTTTGTAAGGGCGATATTCCAGGAACATATGGCTCATAACACCATTACCGCTTGTAAGGGTTACTAGATCGCTTTCAAAACCTATTAGCCCTCGTGTAGGTATCTCAGCTGATACGGTTACCCCTGCAGAGTGATGTTCAATATTAGTGATTTTACCTAGTCTGTTACTGAGACTTTGCATGATTGTTCCAAGTTGATCCTCAGGAGCTTCAATCCAGATCTGTTCATAAGGCTCACACTGTTTGCCGTTGATTTTTTGATACAAAACTGTTGGGCGTGAAACGAGAACTTCATAGCCTTCACGTCGCATAGTCTCTAGTAAGACTGCAATCTGCATGCTGCCTCGAGCGTTAACGAGGAATTTAGTGCTTTCCTCTGTGTCATGAATGCTAATGGAAATATTTGATTTTGTTTCGCGATCAAGTCGTGCACGGATTTCTCGTGAAGTAACTTTTTTCCCGTCTTGACCAGCAAGTGGGCCGTCGTTGACTGAGAATTCCATTTGAACAGTTGCTGGATCAATTTCAATGAAAGGTAATGGCTCAGCGTTCTCGGATATTGCTAATGTATCTCCAATATCTACCTCCTCAAAACCGGCTAAACCGGCAATATCTCCAGCAGTTGCAGAATTTACATCGTTGGTTTGAAGTCCGGAAAATTCTTTTAGTTTGATGATCTTTGCTTTTAGTTGAGATCCATCTTTTCGAAGTACGTTTATTTGATCGCCTTGTTTTATGTCGCCAGACAAGATTCTACCTATAGCCATACGACCTACGTATTCATCCCAATCTATATTGCTCACTAGCATTCGGAATGGAGCATCTTCAATTAGAGGAGGTGGCACTCGAGAGATGACGGCCTCAAACAGGTCGTTCATGTTTGTTCGAGGTCCATCTAGTTTATTATCAGCGAATCCTAGTTTCGCACTACCGTATAAGAATGGAGCATTAAACTGGTCTTCATCAGCACCAAGTTCTAAGAATAGTTCTAAAACTTTATCATGTACCCATGTAGGTCTCGCTGTATCGCGGTCGATCTTATTAACAACACAGATTGTCTTTAATCCATGCCCAAGCGCTTTACGTAAAACCCAGCGAGTTTGTGCTTGAGGACCACTCACGGCGTCAGTTAGTAGAAGCACTCCGTCTACCATTTTCATTACACGTTCTACTTCAGCCCCAAAATCAGCATGCCCAGGAGTATCAACGATGTTAATCGTATAGTCCTTCCATTTGATAGCTGTGTTCTTGGCTTTGATGGTAATACCTTTTTCTCGTTCTAAGTCCATCGAGTCCATGACTCGTTCAGCTATTACTTGATTATCTCGAAAGGTACCGCTTTGTTGCAGTAGTTCATCCACGAGGGTAGTTTTGCCATGATCGACATGTGCAATTATTGCTATATTTCGTATGTGATCTGCTTTCAAAAAATTGATTTGGTTATTAAAGATAAAACAACTTTAATTTTGTACTCATAACCAGAAGTGGTAATAAGCATAAAAGTAAGTTGAAGCTTTATTGGTGTTTGTCCTAGAACTCCTTGCCCTGCAGACGAGTACAGAAACTATTACAACTGTTCAAGTAAAGCTTTTGGTTAAAGAGAAAAAACACGTAATAAGTCTAAGACTCATTACGTGTTATAAATTTTTTTATTTTAACTTTTTAACTTTTTTTATGCTTATACTTTGAAATCCCCACGATAATTGCGCGTTAACCAAGAGGAGTCACCTCCCGCAGCAAAAGCGTTTTTCTTTGGATTCCACTTAATTCCTGAATGATTATAGTAAGTTTGGTTAAGCAGGTGGCATGCGATTGATGTTCGAGCTCCAATAATTTCGTGTGTACATGGTTTATTTCGAGTTCGCATCGAATTCAGGAAGTCTGGAATATGACTATTACTTTTGTATAGTTTTACCTTCGCATCTTTTAGAAAATCCGATTCCAATTTGTCTAGTTCTTTGGATAGGTTGACATTGCGTTCACTATTATTGGTTTTCCCAGCGATAAATTTATCTCCAAGCCAAAGACCAATTCGCCCTCGATGACATTCCACACGACCATCTGTACCGTAGAAGCTCGAACCCATACCTGTGCCATGCATAAGTGGTACATTTCCGTCATAAACCAGTTGAGCCCCTTTTTTTGCTTTTGGGTTTTCTGCCGGTATAGTTGCTATTGGCCCACTGTCATCAACGCCCAAACCCCAATGAACAATATCAATCATATGAGCACCCCAGTCACAAACCATACCGCCACCATACTCTTTATAGTTTCGCCAGTTTGGGAAATGCCCGTGAACCCCTCTTGGACTTAGAACTGAGCTATAACCTCGCATAGGGCCAGGTCCAACCCACATATTCCAGTCGAGTCCAGGTTCCATTTTTTCTGTTGGGAGATCACAAGGAATACCAGGAGGGCCGACGTTAACCGCGGTACTTTTAATTTTACCGATAACCCCATTACGAACCAATTCACATGCTACTCTAAATTCTCTTGATGAACGTTGCATTGAACCGGTTTGTAGAATTGCCTTTTTCTTATCCACAGCTTTCATGACCTCAATGGACTCATGAATGTTGTGAGTTAATGGTTTTTCGCAATAGACATCTTTCCCTGAATTTATAGCTTCAACCGTTTGTATTGCATGCCAGTGATCGGGAGTAGCAATGCAAACAGCGTCTATGTCATTACGAGCAATTACTTCACGATAATCATTGTAACCTTTGCAATTATCATTTTGGTAACGCTTGTTTGCTTTTTTTAGGGCAGCATCTCGCCGTGAAGTGTCACAGTCTGAAACAGCGACGCATACAACATTGCTATCGGCCATGAATCGATTCTGTAATCCTCTGTTTTGTATGCCCATTCCAATAAAACCCATAGTTATCTTATCATTTGGCTTTATTTTTGCTGACCAAATTCCAGATGGCAGTATGAATGGAGCACTGGCAACAGCGGTTGCCTCTATAAAACGGCGTCTTGAAAAAGGTGTGGACTTCATGCGGAAAAACTACCCAAGTTTTGCTGTTTTTAAAGTCTTATTTAGCGGGAAAAAGCAGAAAATAATCGATTGCAAAGTGGAAGCAGTTAAAGGTAACAAATGGTACGCCCGGGAGGATTCGAACCCCCAACCTCATGGTTCGTAGCCATGCGATCTATCCAGTTGATCTACGGGCGCAACCGAAGGCTGGGGACACTGCCAAAGCTCTTACCACCTTGCAAGTGGTTTTTATTTATCCATATATATAAAGTTAAAATATCAAAAGTATGAATTATTCATTCTAATCTATTTTTTGCATAAATGCTAAGGATGAAAGGGAGGGGTTTCTGATTGTCTCTCTCCATTAAGTACTTCATTCACAAAATTTGTTAGGCGTTCGGTTATGATATTAAACCATTGCCTTCCTTGATTAGCACTAGCAAGTGTTGGATTTGAATCGATTTGATTTTTTACCGATTCGAGACGTACATTCTCAGGGAATTTAGCTAGAGCGATTGATGTCTCAAATTCTTGAGCATGGCCTGGCAAGTCTTTTGGAATCTGCTTTCCGCCCTGAAGCAAGTTGTCTGCGTCGCCTTGGTCCAGTGTGTCCCAGTAAGATAGGAAATGAAGATTAATCCCTTCAAACTTTCGAAGGAACTGATCCCAAGTACCACGAATTGGTTCGATATTTCCTCCATGTCCATTAATTACAACAATATTATGAAAACCTGCACGCGCCATGCTATTAATGATGTCTTCTAGTACACCAAGAAATGTGCTTGGGGTTAAAGTAATTGTGCCAGGGTGGCGCATGTGATGCTCGCTTATGCCGCACATTAATCCTTCTGCAATTAACGCCCTTGGTGCGAGGCGTTCTGCAACAGCCTGGACTATAGAGTTAACACTTCGCCAATCATGCTCCATAGCTAAATGCTCAAGATGTTGTTCAATTGCTGCTATTGGAATAAGGCAGACTTCAAGCTCGCCGCTATGCATTCTCTCCCGAAACTCCTTTCGCGTTAGTTTGCCCAAGATGATTTCTGCTTTAATATTATTCATTTCTTCAAATTTTTACGGAGTTGTATTGAAATAAAATATGTACTTATTGCAGCCCAGAACCAAGCAAAGGAAAATATTCCTAATCCGATTATTCCATAAAAGATTAGCGAGCTATTTTGTTCAAAAAATAGATTAGAATCTATTGGTTCTTGAGATCCTATTTCATGAGATGCAAATTTGAACAGAACTAAAAACAAGCAAATTGTTAATATGGCTCCAACCATTGACATTGTAGCTTGTATGAATCCAGATAATTTCCTTCCAGCCAGAAAAGTTCCTAATCCGGGCCAAGCCAGGAGATTTATCCCTGCAATACTCCAAAAGTTGACTGTGTTTTTTTGACTCACAAGTTGATTCCATAATAAATTAATTAATTAAGACGTGCGAGTGATTTTAAGTTTTTCAACGGCTTGCAATTAAGGCGCTATCGTCTAGCATTTTCCTTCTTATAAACAATTAAGATCATGAAACAATTATCAAAACTGCTGGTTGTAATCTTTGCAACAGCAACATTCAGTGCTTCTGCTGCACCGAAATTGTGGTTAGATTACAAAGGTAAGAAAGGCCCAGGAAAAGGTAAAAGTGTTGTTCTTATCTCGGGAGATGAAGAGTACCGATCTGAAGAGGCTATGCCTATGCTTGCTGGTATTTTATCTAGACATCATGGATTCAATTGCCGTGTTGTGTTCGCGATTGATCCTAAGAGCGGCCTTGTTGATCCAAACAATCGTACAAATATTCCAGGCCTTGAAGTGCTTAATGAAGCTGACCTGATGATTATTGGAACACGCTTCCGTGCTTTGCCTGATAATCAGATGGTTCATATTGATTCTTACCTGAAAACTGGTAAGCCTGTTATTGGAATGCGAACTGCTACTCATGCTTTTAATTTTGGTGGAGGAAAAACTTACTCTCATTACAGCAATGGTTACAATGGTCCAAAAAAAGAATGGAAGGGAGGTTTCGGGAAGTTAGTTCTTGGTGATTTTTGGTTAAATCATCACGGTGGGCACAAGTCGGAAAGTACTGTAGGAATGATTGCTCCTGGTGCGGAAAAGCATCCTATTACTCGCGGAATTAAGAATGGTGATGTATGGGGACCTAGCGACGTTTATGGAGTGCGTTTGCCATTAGACAAAAGTTCACAGCACATTTTTCTCGGACAAGTTACAAAGAGAAAAGGGCCCCGCACTAACGATCCTTTTTTTGGGATGAAACCAACAGATGATGAAGCAGTAGCTGGTAGAAAGAATGCTCCCATGATGCCTATAACTTGGACTAAGAATTATCAGGTTCCCGGTGGCAAAAAGGGTCGTGTTTTCACTACTACAATGGGTTCATCTACAGACCTTGTGGCTGAAGGCAGTCGTCGAATGATGATAAATGGTGTTTATTGGTTACTCGATCTGAAGATTCCAAAGAATGGAGCTAAGGTAGATCTAACAGGGGAATTTAAGCCGCTTCAGTATAGCTTTCGTTCCAAAGATTATTGGCCAAAGCAAAGCAAGCGTCCTGCTGCTTTTCGGCTAAAGAAACAAAAAAAGAAATAGTCCTTATTTATGTTAAATTTTTTCAGACGGAGGTTTAGTCGCCTCTGTCTTTTTTTATCCTTAATAGTAATGGCGCTTTTGTTTGGATGTAAACCAGCTAAGGTTACTCCGATCATATTTCGGGTAATGACTTTTAACATCCATCATGGTGAAGGAGTAGATGGGAAAGTCGATTTAGATCGAATTGCCAATGTTATTTTAGAAGCAAACGCTGATGCGGTTGCATTGCAGGAGGTTGACCGAAATACTAGAAGAACAGGTGGTGTCGATATGATTAAGGAGTTAGGAAAACGTACTAATATGCATTTTGCTTTTGGGTCTAATTTAGATTTTCAAGGAGGGGAATATGGTACGGCAATTCTTAGTAAGCACCCTATTCAGTCGTTCGAAAATCATGCACTCAAGCAGGTGCGTGACGGAGAGCCTCGTGGTGTTCTTCAAGCTGTCCTAGATGTTGGTCAAGGGCAAATATTGTTTGTGAGCACTCATCTTGACCACACTAAAGATCAGGCTGAGCGACTTTTTAGCCAATCGCAATTTGATGATTTGTTTGCTAAATATAAAGATCTACCAGCTATTTTTTGTGGTGACTTTAATGATACACCAGACAGTGAGCTTTATAAGCGAATGAGTGAAAAATGGGTCGATTCTTGGAGTCTTGCTGGTAAAGGCGACGGTTTTACGATGACAAGCTCTATGCCCTCACGTCGTATTGACTATGTTTGGGTTTCAGATAAAAAAAACTTCACTATGCGTTGGGTAGATGTCCCAATGACAAAAGCATCTGACCATTTGCCACTCATTGCTGAAATGGAGATGAAGCCTGTTCCCCATCCAATGGGAAGTGAACAACTTGCTCTTCTAATTATAGTACTTACTTTTTTAAGTGCTATTCCAATTGGCCTTGGAATAACAATTTTTAAGGCTAATCAAAGTAGTAAATCTATTTAATATAGTAAGTATATATTTAATAGAGAAATTCTGTAGCTCCATTCTTGATAAGTAGCTCTGATATTTCATTTTCGAAATTATTATCAGCAAGATTTAATGGAGTTAAATTATTTTTGGTCTTTGCATTTAAATTCGCTCCTTTTTCAATAAGTAATTTAACAATTTTTTTTTGTCCTTTTTCGGCAGCCCAGTGTAATATTGAGTATCCATTATCGGAGTCTCTAGTGTTTATGTCTATGCCCTCTTTTAAGTATGTTTTAACAGTTTCAAGATCACCCTTTTTAGTTGCATTTATTAATTTAGTTTCTTTGTTTTTGTTGAATTCCCTAAGTTTATTCATAAAACCTGGTTCTAAATCCTCAGATTTAGCATACCAAATTTCTTCTTTCCATGCTCCGCTTATTATAGAGCGAGTCTTGTGGCTGAGGTAAAATATATCATTTGTTTCACCTAAGTATCTTGATTGCTTCATGGTTTGATTCATTCCAAGTTCAAATTCTTTTTTGAAAATAGTGCCAGAAACATTTTTTGGTGAATTATTGCAACCAATCATAAAAACTAATAGAAATAGTTGTGGGATTATGATTGTTTTTAATGGTTTCTTCATTTGATTAATTGGAGAAGTATAGTAACTTCGAAGTATTAATTATCCAACACGATTTAGACTTTTTTATTTCATAATATTTCATTGTTTAACTCTAAAGGTGTTGCAAACCTTTCTTGGCTAATTTGTTTTTTTTATTTAAAAATTCTTTTTAATTAAGTTTAGTAATTAATAAAAATATCTAAGAAATGATAGTTTATTCAAAAGAAAGAGTTACTTGCCTTTTAGAAGATCATACCAGGAAAAGTTCATCTTTTGTTATGATGATTTGTGTGCTTCTGATTATGTTAATCATTGTACCGCTTGGTCTCCCTGCTGATCGAACTCTTGCTGCAGTGACAGTTCATCCATTGGCGACTAAAGCTGCAGAAAAAGCTTTTAAGGAAGGAGGAAACGCTGTTGATGCAGCCGTTGCTAGTGCACTTACTTTAGGTGTTGTTGATGGTTTTAATTCTGGTATTGGGGGCGGTTGTTTTATGTTAATTCGTAAGTCTGATGGTGAATTCATTGCTATAGATGGGCGTGAAACGGCTCCAAGTAAAGCCAGTCGTGATATGTACTTACGTGATGGTATTGCGAAGTCCGAATTAAGTCAGACTGGTGCATTGGCTATAGGCATTCCGGGTGCGTTGGCAGCCTATAATCTTGCGATTAATAAATATGGGAACCTTGATTTTGCTAAGCTTTTAAGGCAGGCGGCAATGATTGCTGATGAAGGATTTTTACTTGATGATTCATATTTAGTTCGACTAAAAAAAGTCGTCAATAAACTTCGGCTTTTTCCTGCTAGTTCACGAATATTTCTTGATTCAAATGGTAGCCCTTGGCCGAAGGGTTACCGTCTTAAGCAATCTGATTTGGCAAAGTCATATCGAAACATTGCAAATCATTCTGTTGATTGGTTTTATAAAGGTCCTTTTGCACTAAAAACGGAACAATGGATGGTGTTAAATGATGGTTTAATTGTTCATGAGGACTTTATTAGTTATGAGGCAAAACGGCGTGAGCCAGTTCGAACAACTTACCGGGATCATGAGATAATTGGTTTTCCCCCACCAAGCTCAGGGGGTGTTCATGTAGCGCAAATTTTGAATATTCTTGAAAATTTTGATTTGTTTTCGATGGCTCCTGATTCTTCCGAGTTCGTTCACATTGTTACTGAAGCAATGCGCCTAGCTTTTGTAGACAGATCATATTGGCTTGGAGACGCTGATTTTGTTTCGGTTCCAAGAGGATTAGCATCAAAAAAATACGCTCGTATGCTTGCTAAAAAAATAAATCTTTCAAAAGTAGCTAGCATCAATGTGCATTCAATTCCAGAGGACGCCGATTCGGATTTATTTGGTAAGCATACGACACATTTTTCCACAGCTGATTCAGATGGCTGGTGGGTGGCTTGTACTGCAACAATTAATACAACTTTTGGTTCAGGAGTAGTAATTCCAGACACTGGCATAGTAATGAACAATGAAATGGATGATTTCTCTGCTCAACCAGGGGTTCCAAATGTATTTGGTTTAGTCGGAGCAGAGGCTAATGCAATTGTTTCTGGAAAACGTCCGCTTTCAAGTATGAGTCCAACAATTGTATTAAAGGATGGAGTGCCCATTTTTACAATAGGAGCAGCAGGTGGCCCAACAATTATTTCACAGGCCGTGTTGGCAATCATAAATATCATTGATCATAAAATGAAACCGAGTAAGGCCCTTGATCAAGCAAGGTTTCATCATCAATGGAAACCAAATCAGTTGCTTCTAGAAAAGAAGGTAGGTCAGGAATGTATAGATTCATTAGTTAAAATTGGTCATAAAGTTAAATTGATTGATTCCATTGGAGCGGCTCAGGCTCTTGGTCGAAACAATATTGGTGCTTTTGTGGGTTCAGCAGATCCAAGGGGGCGAGGTGTATTTTCTGTGTTTGATTGATACACAAATTATTGTGGATTTCTTTTGTTTTAGTCATTAAATTTTTGTTTATCTTAATTCCAAAATCAAAAGTATTTTTCTTCCTTTTTTTGCTAGTGCTTTTGGGCCCGAACAAAGTTCGAGGTGATCTCTTTAGTGAATCCGTTTATCCGATCCTTCGACAAAATTGTTTCGAATGTCATGGTCCTGACAAACGTAAAGGGGGATTGAGACTTGATCGTAAGCGAGAAGCTATGTTAGGCGGGGATTCTGGGCCTGTAATTATTGCTGGAGATAGTCTAAAAAGCTCTCTTTATAAGCTTATTGCAAACATTGAGGATGGTAAACAGATGCCGCCTAAGGGTGATCTGCTCCCAAGCGAATCCATTGCAACTATTAAACAATGGATTGATTCGGGTGCCGTATGGCCAACATCATTGGCTGATGGTCTTAAGGAGCTTCAGCCCAAGCATTGGGCATTCCAAACTCCAAAGAGGCCAATTCCTCCGTTAATTCAAAACAAATTATGGCCAAATAATGCAATAGATAATTTTGTACTGTCTAAACTTGAAAAAGAAGGAATTGATCCGTCGCCTCGTGCTAAAAAGTCTATGCTGATTAGGCGTTTGAGTTTTGACTTGTTAGGTATTCCGCCTAGTGCTGAAGAGGTTAGACAATTTCTTCAAAATAATTCTCAAGATTCATACATTCAATTGGTTGATAAATTAATTGCATCAGATGCATTTGGAGAGCACTGGGGGCGTTTCTGGCTGGATAAGGCACGTTATGCTGATAGTGATGGGTACGAAAAAGATAATGTGAGACCTACTGCATGGGTTTGGCGCGATTGGGTGATTGATGCAATTAACAAAGATATTCCTTATGACCAATTTTCCATAAAGCAAATTGCCGGTGATATGCTACCTGGAGCAGATGTTAATGAACAATTAGCAACTGGTTTTCATCGGAATACGCTTCACAATACGGAGGGAGGTACTGACCAAGAGGAGTTTCGGATAAAGGCTGTCGTCGACAGATTAAGCACTGCTGGTTCAATTTGGCTAGGGCTTACCATTGGATGTGCAGAATGCCACACACACAAGTATGATCCTATTACGCAGAGAGAGTTCTACGAAATGATGGCTTTTTTTAACACTTCTAATGATCATACGATACAAGCACCTAATGATGAAGAACTCAGTAGTTTTAAAATTCTTAATGAAGATTGGAATAAATCTAAGAAGAAAATTGAAGGAGATTTGGATTCATACCTTAAAAATGAAGCACCAAAAAAACAAATTGATTGGGAAAAAGATTTCAGTCAGAACATTCCTGATTGGTCTGTGTTTGCCGCTAAAGAATTAGTCTCTACTGGCAAAGTTGAACTTTCTGCTGATAGTGAAGGAGTCATAAGGGCCGGAGGTGAAAATCCTGATATAGCAACTTACACAATAGTCGGAGCAACAAGTCTAAAAAAAATCACCGGATTCCGATTGACTACTGTAAAGGTTAATAAAAAAGGTGCAGGCCGAGCCGATAATGGAAATTTTGTTATAAATCAATTCCGGGCTGAATTATTGCTTTCAAACGGAAAAACTCAACCAATTCCATTTAAGGCAGTGGAAGCTTCACATTCTCAAAATAATTTTGATGTAGGTAATACTATTGATGGTAAAATTGGATCCAATTCTGGATGGGCTGTTTCTCCAAAAATTAATCAAGACAACTTTGCTATATTTGCATCTAATCCGATATCTGTGCCGCTTGATGCTAAAATTAGAATTACTATTGTTCAATCTCATGGCAAAAAACATACTTTAGGCGGTTTAAGGCTGGAGGTTACTGAATCAAGTTCATCTTCAATTTTTAACTTCATTCCTAGTACTGTTACTGCTGCCCTTAATGTGTCGGTAAATAATCGTAGTGAAAAGCAAATCGCTATTATTCACAATTGGTTTCTTAGTAATGTTGATGAGCAGGGTGAAGCTTTACAAAAAAAACTTAATGACCATATAAAACTTGCTCCTAAATATCCTGGTCCAAAAGCTAATGTGGTTATTGAACAGTCCAAAAGGCGTAAAACTTATATTCATGTTCGTGGTGACTTTTTGCGTAAGGGCCCAGAAGTTAAGCCGGGTACTCTTTCGGTGCTTCATCCTTTGAGAAGCATAAAGGAAGCAAATAGGCTCGATTTTTCTAAGTGGATTTTTGATTCAAAAAACCCTCTCACAAGTAGAGTTTCAGTTAACTATATTTGGCAAAATCTTTTTGGTAGTGGGCTAGTAAAAACTGTTGATGATTTTGGTGTTCGTGGTGATTTCCCGTCTCATCCTAAATTACTCGATTGGTTGGCTAATGAATTACAGAGGCTTAACTGGAGTCGAAAAGAACTGATTCGAATTATTGTTACTTCTGAGACCTATCAGCAATCCTCTTCAGTGCGAGGAGATCTTCAAGTTAATGATGCTGATAATCGATGGCTTGCGAGACAGAATAGATTTCGTTTAAGTGCGGAAGGTGTTCGAGATACCCAGCTGTATGCAGCAGGTTTGCTTAGTCTTCGTAAATATGGGCCCAGTATTAGGCCTCCTTTACCGTCTGATATTGCAGCTCTTGGCTATGCCAATTCTGTTAAGTGGAAAGCTAGTACTGGAGAAAATAAATACCGTCGCGGAGTCTATATTCATGCACAGCGAACAGTTCCATATCCAATGCTTACCACTTTCGATGCTAATGACACCTCTGTTGCATGTATGCGCCGTGAAAATTCTAACACCCCTTTACAAGCACTGACGCTTCTAAATGATCCAGTATTTTTTGAATCTGCTCAAGCACTTGGGCGATTAATGAGTGAGGAAACGGGTAGTCTTAGGCAGCAAATAATATATGGTTTTGAGCGTTGTTTATCTCGTCCAATTACTAACTTTGAGATTTCTCGCTTAATGAAGTTTTATGAAGATCAGAAAAAGCTGATCTTGGCAACGCCTCAAAGTGCAGAAAAAATCACTGGAATAAAGGGAGGTACTTCGAATTTGGCTGCTTTTATTTCACTCGCTCGAGTAATACTTAACCTTGATGAAACGGTCACCCGTGAGTAGTTCAAAAATTTTCTATTTTAATGTCCTTATATTGATATAGCAAAAACGTAAGATTGTTTTAGGTGGAAAACAAAAAATGGTTTAGACTTATAGTTTGCTGCATTAAGCGAAAATCAGGCTCTTTTAGGAAATATTAGGATGTCCCATTCAAGATCCAATACAGAATATAATGTTATCATTGATTAAGAAAAGTAATCGCTTTTCTAAGAATGTTGAATGTGTTTTCTGTTAGAAGTCTAAAGAGGAATCAGGAGCGAGTTCGAACATGACTATATTTGCCGTTTCTTCGAGTCCGGGTTTCCTGAAAGCGGGGACTATAGATCGTTTTGCTATTAGCTTGTGAGAGGTACATGCTCATTAGGCGAGACTGATTAAGAGGAGCTTTCCGGGTTGATAATAACCGGCTACATGCTGAAATAAATGTGTAGAAAATTTTTCTCACAATCAGATTCTCTAAAACGACATACAGATGATAGGCTATGTCTGTTATGTTTCCAAACCGAAAGTATTAACAGCTTTTTATTTTTTATTCACAATTGTGAATAAAATAATAACAAGTGATAATAAGTAATTTGAAAAACAGATAAAACTAGCTGCTTACAATAGAAACGCCTGAGGAGGTGCCAATGCGAGTGGCGCCTGCTGAAATCATAGCTCTAGCAATTTCTGCATTGCGGATTCCTCCTGAAGCCTTTACTCCACAGAATTGCCCAACAGTTTCTCTCATTAATTTGACATGTTCAATTGTTGCTCCGCTAGGACCAAATCCGGAGCTGGTTTTTACAAAATGGGCTTCAGCTTGAACAGCAACCTTGCAGGCCGTAGCAATTTGCTCATCATTGAAATAACCGGTTTCGATAATAACTTTTACACGCCTATCATCAGCGGCATCGATGACATCACGAATTTCACGGCTAATGGTTTGATGGTCTCCATCAAGAAATTTTCCAATATTGATCATTAGATCAATTTCGTGTGCCCCATTATCTATTGCAACCTCAGTTTCATAGCGTTTGGAATCTGAATCAGTTGCACCAAATGGAAATCCGACGACCGTAGCAATTAAAACATTAGATTCACCTAAATAATTCCATGCATTTTGTACCCAGCAGCCGTTGATGCAAACTGCAAAAAGCTCGTTTGATTCAGCTTCTTTACAGAGTTTTTCTATATCGCTAGCAGTGGCGTCCGGTCGTAAAAGAGTATGATCTATATAACCGTTTAGTAGAGTTTCCGGTTGATCAGGCATTGATTAATTTGAAAGAAGCTCTTTAACCATATCACGCTCTTCCTTGAGCTCATTAACTGTAGCATCAAGTTTAGTTTGGCTAAATTCATTTAGCTGAACCCCTTGCACGATGTCAAGTTGGCCTCCGATATTTCGAGTAGGAAAAGATGATATTAATCCCTTCTCAACTCCATAGCTGCCATCTGAGCAAAGACATAGACTGTGATAGTCTCCTCCAGAAGTTGGATTTATAGCAGACACGACGGAATCTACCACTGCATTAGCAGCGCTAGCAGCGCTTGAAGCACCTCGTGCTTTGATAATAGCAGCACCTCGCTGTTGAACTGTTTTAATAAAGTCGCCTTCCAGCCATTCATGGTCCTTGATTACACTTGTAGCTGCTTCGCCAGCAATCTTGGTATTTGTAAAGTCTGGATACTGTGTTGCAGAGTGATTGCCCCAAACAGTCATATTGGTTATAGCGGTAATATCGACGCCTGCTTTTTGAGCTAGTTGAGACTTAGCGCGATTTTCATCAAGTCGTGTCATAGCAAACCAACGATCGCGAGGAATATCTGGCGCATTGTTCATAGCTATGAGGCAATTCGTGTTGCACGGATTACCAACAACAAGCGTTTGAATATTACTTGAGGCATTGTTTTGGATTGCTTGGCCCTGACCGATAAATATTTTGCCATTAATACCAAGTAGGTCACCACGCTCCATACCTTGCTTGCGAGGCACACTGCCTACTAGTAATGCCCAATTAACTCCATTAAAGCCTTTGTTTAGATCAGCTGTTGCAACGGTGCCTTTCAATAAAGGGAAAGCACAGTCGTCCAGCTCCATTGCAACGCCTTCAAGCGCCGGTAGAGCTGGCTCAATCTCGATCATGTGTATAATGACCGGCTGATTTGGGCCGAACATCTGGCCAGAGGCAATGCGAAATAACAACGAATAACCGATTTGGCCAGCTGCTCCAGTTACTGCAACACGAATAGGATCTTTACTCATTTCAAAAAAGGGAAGTGATTATGTGTTTTACTGTCGTTGACCACAAGTTTTTACGTTTATCCCTCTTGGTTGTTGTTTATTAAATATAAATAGAAGCTGCCTTGGAGCACAAAATCTCGTTTTTTTATTTTGTAGTCGTGAGGTTATGTATTTGAAAAATAAAAAGCAGCAACTATTTAGAACTTAATAGCTATTAAAGAGTGAGGCCCCAAATTTGCTTATTCAATTCTGCCCTTAACCAAAGATTCAACGACTGCAGGATCGGCTAGTGTGCTAGTGTCGCCCATACTTTTAGTATCACCTTCAGCGATCTTACGTAAAATTCTTCTCATTATTTTTCCGCTTCTAGTTTTCGGTAATCCTGGAGTAAACTGGATTTTTTGAGGCGAAGCATGAGGTCCAATATCTGCACGAACTTGCTTAATGATTTCGCTTGTCAGTGTCTCAGTAATTTCTTCTCCTGTCTTAAGAGTAACAAATGCGTAGATGGCATTCCCTTTAATATCATGTGGATAGCCCACTACGGCGGCTTCAGCAACGGCTTTGTGTCCACCAATTGCTCCTTCAATTTCTGCTGTTCCTAAGTTGTGCCCGCTGACAATGATGACATCATCCACTCTTCCAGTAATCCAATAGTATCCATCCTCATCGCGTCGACAACCGTCTCCACTAAAATACTTTCCTGGAAACCTTGAAAAATAGGTGTCTATAAAACGCTTATGATCGCCGTAGACCGTTCGCATTTGCCCTGGCCAAGTTTCGAGCATGCACAAATTCCCGGATACACTATTTCCTTCTATAATATTACCTTCATCATCTACTAGTGCTGGTTTAACCCCAAAAAAAGGTAACGTGGCCGAGCCGGGTTTTGTTGGTGTAGCTCCGGGCAATGGCGAAATAAGAATACCGCCAGTTTCAGTTTGCCACCATGTATCGACAATTGGGCATTTTCCTTTACCAATTATTTCATAATACCATGACCATTCAGGCGTTTTAATGGGTTCGCCAACTGTTCCAAGCAATCGAAGACTAGACAGATCATAAGCATTTGGCCAAGTGTCCCCTTCCTTCATCAAAGCGCGAAGTGCCGTTGGTGCAGTGTAAAATATATTCACTTTGTGTTTATCCACAATTTGCCAAAACCTTCCAAAATCTGGGTAATTAGGAACACCCTCATACATCATCGTGATAGCTCGATTTGCCATCGGTCCATAGACGATATAAGTGTGTCCAGTGATCCAGCCGATGTCGGCCGTGCACCAGTAGACATCACCAGGATGATAATCGAATATATAGTGATGGGTTGTAGCAGCATAGGTTAGATATCCACCAGTGGTATGCATTACCCCCTTTGGTTTACCTGTACTGCCAGAAGTATAAAGTATGAACAATGGGTCGTCTGCATCCATAGGCTCGGCTGGGCAGATGGATTCGGCAGCATCAAGAGATTCGTGCCACCAAATGTCACGGTCATTTTTCATTTCAATTTTAGAGCCCGTCCGTTTAACAACAATGATTTTCTCGATGGATGGGGTGCTCTCCACTGCCTTGTCAGCATTGGATTTCATAGGTATGTCCAGTTTGGTCCCGCGTACTCCGGTATCTTGTGTAATGATAGCCTTGCACTTGGAGTCGTTAATACGCGTGACGAGGCTATCAGCACTAAATGCACCAAATACGATTGAGTGTACTGCTCCTATTCGTGCGCATGCTAGCATAGCGATGGTAAGTTCAGGGATCATTTGCATGTAAATACATACGCGATCACCTTTTTGAATACCTAAATTCTTCAGCGCATTTCCAGCTTTTTGCACTTCAGCTTGAAGCTGACTATAAGTGTAAGAGCGACTTTCGTTTGGATCGTTGCCTTCCCATATGAGAGCGGTTTCTTCGCCCTGGCCATCTTTTACATGTCTATCAACACAATTATAGCATGCATTAATTTTCCCACCTACAAACCATTTAATTTCAGCTTTTTGATAGTCCCATTCACGTAGCTTATTCCACTTTTCAAACCAATGAAGTCGTTCTGCTTGTTCACTCCAGAATTCTTCTGGCTTATTAATTGATTGGTCGTATAGAGAATTGTAGTCCTCAAGAGATGAAATATGCGCTTTAGTTGAAAACTCAGCGCTTGGTGGGTAAACTTTTATTTTCGAATCGTCGCTCATTGTTTCGTGTCCAGTGAGTTTTATGCATGCTGAGCTTACGGTCAACGTCGTAGCTTGCGATCGTAAAATTGAAAATCCTTAGGTCTTCTAATAGGTATATTTAAACCGCCCATTTCTCCAAGTTCGTCAAACAATTGTTTTTTTAAATTACTAGCTAACTCATTGAATGCTGGAATGCGGATCAAATTATGCCTTTCGTAAGGGTCTGTCTGTAAATCATAAAGACCGTTCTTATCCCATATTCCATGGTAATATATATATTTGTAACGATTGGTTCGAATAGCCAATGTTGTTGGTGTAGCAGGGAAATTCCACTCCCAGTGATATTCGTAAAGCAGATGTTTTCGCCAATTAGATTGAGTTTGTCCAAGCATTAGCGGCAGAAAGGATCGCCCGGTCATTTTCGGGCTATTATTTGGTTTTTGAACTTTCATTGCAGCTAATATGGTTTGGGCTATATCAAGGTTTAAAACCATTTCCTTAATCTTTGTTTCTGATTTTATTCTTCCAGGTGCGTAGGCAAGCATTGGAATTCGTATGGATTCTTCAAAAGCATCGCGTTTGTCATAAAAGCCGTGTTCTCCTAAAGCAAAACCGTTATCTCCCAAATATAAAACGAGTGTGTCTTTAGCTAGCCCTGAATTATCAAGATAATTTAAAATTTGACCAACATTTTCATCTAGTCCATGAACGGTCTCAGCAAAACGTCGGTACAATTTTGGAAAAGAGGGTACAGGGTCATTGTCTAGAGGGCCTGTTTCCATATGGTCGATACCGTGAATTCCATATCTGCGTTCACGTATCCAATTGGATTGAGTTTCATAATTTCTCTCAGTTAAAGACATAGTTTGTGGCAATGGCACCTTGTATTTGTCATAACGACCATGATGTCTTTTAGCTGGCTGAAACGGATAGTGAACTGCTTTATATCCGATTTGCAGAAAAAATCTTTTTTCCCCAACTTGTTTTAAATAGTCGAGTGCTAATCCAGTGGTGACATCTGCATTATATCCATCAAACTTTCTTTTGTTACCATTGATGTTAAATACCGGATCAAAGTATACCCCTTGTCCCTTGAAGCTTGCCCAGTGGTCGAAGCCTTTACGTGGTTCGTCGTTATCATGACCCATATGCCATTTACCAATATATGCTGTGAGAATACCTTCTTCCTGAAGATACTCTGAAAAAAAACGAGTGTTATTAGGAATAGCTCGTTGATTATCTACTACCTTATGATGATGCATATATTGTCCCGTTAAAATAGTAGCGCGACTAGGAGAGCAAAGAGAAGTAGTTACAAATGCATTCTCCATATGAGCTCCTTTGTAGAACATACGATCGAAATTAGGTGTCTCTAGAAAATCAGGGCTGTCTTGATGGAATCCAAGAAAGTCATATCTATGATCATCACTTAGTATAAGAACGACATTTTTGAATGCTTCATTGTTCGGGGAATTTTCTTGTCCGAATGTAATTAAAGAAAAAGTGCAAATTCCAAGTGATAATATTCTAGTGATTTTTTTTTTAGAACAACCGATCATACTCATATTTTACTGGTTTGCTTCCGTATTGAAAACTCGTATTTTATTAAATTAGCATGAGGTTGCCTGTTACAGGGACATCCCTTACTATTTCATTTACGCCCAGAAATGGGCATTTAAAATATGCTCAAACTGGAAGGACTTACAGTTGTTGTTGATCGGGTAATTTACCAGCCTGATATAGCAACTCCTGAGGAGCGACCACATTGCTTCGCTTATTTTATTACCATCCACAATAATTCAAAACAAACAGTTACGATTAAAGGAAGAAAATGGGTAGTAAATGAATCTGACGGTAAAAAAACAGTAGTCGAAGGTGATGGAGTAGTGGGTTTATTTCCTGAGTTGAAGCCTGGGGAAGAATTTGATTATCACAGCTTTCATTTGTTTAGTGGTCCATGGGCTGTGGCTAATGGAAGTTATTTAGGGCTGATTGAAAATGGTCAGACTGTCGTGACTCGGATTCCAGAATTCCGTATGGAAGTTCCAACGAAATTCAGTTAAAGATCGGCCTTTAAATCTGTTATTGAGGCCACTGACCTTGTGTGATTGGCACTAATTTGAGTTTAGAAGGATCAATAACAATATGCTTAATATTTGTGCGATTATGTGTGTAAGTAATGTGAACATTACCATCGCTAGTTTGAATGACTGCTGGATATGAGTATTCTCCAGGTTGATTTTCAAGAACCAGTGCGGCATCCCATTCTTTTCCATTTTTTGAAATAGCTACGTTTAGAGGGGATCGCCCTTCACGGGTGTGATTGTAAACAAGCAATGCTCTGCCATCTGCCAAAACTGTGCCGTCAGCTCCTGCGTTTGGATTTGGCAGTTGGGAACGTCGCATTCGTGACCACTTTTTGCCTCCATTTGTAGTCCAGCATTCGGTAAGTCGACCTGATTTAGAACGGCATAAGGCCTGTATAGATCCATCAGGATACTTAAGAAGTGTGGGCTGAATGGCAGCGAAATCTAGCGATGAGTTTAGGGGTTTGCTTTTGCTCCAGTAACGGTTCTGAATAAAGCTTTCAATTTGTACGTACCATCCTGAATCTTCCAGGCTAGATCCACAAAGTAAGGTGCGATTGGAAAGTTCGATAGGTTTACTTCTAACTGGGCCAACATAACCGTTTGGAAGTTTTATAGGTTTTTTCCAGGTTAAACCCTCGTCATCAGATCGCTTCATCATGCCCCACCAACGGCTAGGTGACGGGCCTACCTTGTAAAACAAAATAAGTGAACCCGTAGACTGTCTAAATAAAACCGGATTCCAGCATGGTTGTTGGGTGCGATTTGATGAATTAATCCCGTCGGCGACTACCAACGGCTTGGCCCAACCCTCTCCCGTGTTTCGAGAAAGCCAGATTACTACATCTCTAGACCCTTCCTTGGTTCCGCCGAACCAAGCTGTTACCAGGCCTCCTTCAATTTCTTCAATTGTAGAGGCATGCACCTCAGCGACCGGCATTTTTACAGCGATCATTTCGCTACCATACATGCCGGGCTGATCATCTAGTGGGTTGGTAATGTTAATATCAACAGTCGATGAATCATCGTTAACGCTGACGACTTCCACTTTTTCCGTGATGTCTTGAGCTATCAAAAGCCCTTGAAAAGCTACAAGCGCAGCCAGATAGATCAATTTATTGGCTAGGGTTGAGATTTTTTGGATCATGTCGGTTATGTAGACGTCTGGAGTTGTTATCTGTTCAAGAAACTGAGCCTCCAAAACATGTCCCCTCATGCTGCCGTACCGAGAGCCAAGGTCAATTCATAAAAGCTTGTTTTGATGATAAAATGTAAAAAAGTTGGCCAAAGATGAGCGACCGAGCCAGAATACTCCTCTCTTTGCAAAAATGAGTACAGGTGAACATAAATGTAATCGAGAATTTCGAGACTTATTAGTTCAAAATAAACTAGGATTACATGCCCGGCCGGCATCGATGTTCGTTAAATTAGCCACTAAGTTTAAGAGCGAAATTTTCGTGATAAAAGATGGTGAAGAAGTGAACGGTAAAAGTATAATGGGACTAATGATGCTTGCAGCTGCCCCCGGCGAATCCATTACCATTTGTGCTGAAGGTAATGATGCAAAACAAGCCCTTAACGAATTGGAACAGCTCGTTAAGAGGAATTTTGAGGAAGAATAGAAATGTCTAATAACGATTTTGATATAAAATATGTGGCTAACCTAGCTAGAATCAAACTTACATCTGATCAAGAGGACCGTTTAGGATCACAGCTCGGAGATATTTTAGGTTATGTGAAAAAACTAGAAGAACTCGATGTAAGTAATGTAGAACCTATGGCGCATGCAGTTCCTCTTCACAATGTTATGAGGGCTGACCAAGTTCAGCCGTCAATCACAAATGAGGAAGCTTTGGCTAATGCTCCCAAGAAAGCTAACGGTTTGTTTGTAGTCCCAAAAATTGTCGAATGATTTTACACGAGCTTACAATAGATGAATTGACAAAAAAGTTGGCTTCGAAAGAGGTTTCATCCCGGGATGCTATGCAGGCATGCCTTGATAGAATTGATAATATAGACAATTCTATTAATGCGTTTATAAGTCTTGATCGTGAGAATGCTTTAGATCAAGCAGATGCTGCTGATAGTGCTCTAAAAAATGGTGCTAATCATAATGATCAACCATTACTTGGTGTGCCTGTTTCTCTGAAGGATATTTTTTGCGTTAAGAATCAACCAGCGAATTGTGCTTCAAAAATTCTTGGTGATTTTCGTTCGCCATACGATGGGTCAGTTGTTCAGAAACTTAAGCAAGCAGGGGCTGTGATTTTTGGTCGAGTAAACATGGATGAGTTTGCAATGGGTAGTTCTACTGAGAATTCGGCATTTGGCCGGACTTCTAATCCTTGGGATCTCGATCGAGTGCCGGGGGGATCAAGCGGTGGGTGTGCGGCGTCGGTGGTAGCGCAGGAATGTTTTGGAAGTATTGGTACTGACACAGGTGGATCAATTCGTCAGCCTGCTGCGCTGTGCGGCTGTGTAGGGATTAAACCAACTTACGGACGAGTCTCTCGTTTTGGTGTTATTGCATTTGCATCGTCTCTTGATCAAGTCGGGCCAATGGCTAGGAACGTGAGTGATGCTGCCACTTTGTTGGGCTCTATTGCAGGTTATGACCCCAAGGATTCAACAAGTGTGCCGACAGAAGTTCCTGATTATGTTGGAGACCTTAATGCAGACCTTGACGGAATAAAGCTTGGGTTACCTAAGGAATTTCTAGGTGCCGGTATTGATTCTGAGGTGCGATCTGTTTTTGAGGCTGCAGTGAAACAATATGAGGCACTTGGAGCTGAGATTCAGGAAGTAAGTTTGCCTCATACAGAATATGCGGTGGCAACTTATTATATTTTGGCTACAGCAGAAGCCAGTGCTAATTTAGCTCGTTTTGATGGAATTAGGTTTTGTGACCGAGTTGAAGGAGATGATCCATTTTCTCTTTATTGTAATACTCGAGGCAAAGGTTTTGGGGATGAGGTTAAACGGAGGATAATACTCGGTACTTATGTGTTGAGTAGTGGCTATTATGATGCTTATTACATTCGAGCTCAGAAGGTTAGGTCTCTGATTAAACAAGACTTCGATCAAGCTTTAGAGAAGGTTGATGCTTTAATTACACCAACAGTTCCTTATACGGCATTTAAAGCTGGAGAAAAAACTGATGATCCATTGCAGATGTATCTTTCCGATATATTTACAATATCCTGCAATTTAACTGGAACTTGTGGGGTAAGTTTACCTTGTGGTTTTTCTGGTAGTCCAAAGTTGCCGGTTGGATTGCAGCTGTTGGGTAAACCTTTTGGAGAACAAGATTTGTTGAACATAGCTTATGCTTATGAACAAGCAACTCCATGGCATAAGGAAAGGGCCCCTCTCTGATGGAATATGAATCAGTAATTGGACTGGAAACTCACTGCCAGTTGAAGACAAAGTCAAAAATGTTCTGTGGTTGTGCCAACGAGTTTGGTGCTGCTCCAAATACAAATGTTTGTCCAATTTGCCTAGGTATGCCCGGCGTATTACCAGTACCTAATGAGTTGGCGCTTCAGCTAACAGTACTTACTGGATATCTTTTAAATTGTGAAATCCCAAAATTTGCTAAGTTTGACAGAAAAAACTATTTTTATCCTGACGTTTGCAAAGATTATCAAATCACCCAATTCGATTTTCCGTCAACTACTACTGGATATGTTGATTTTGAATCTGAAAGCAAGATTGAGCGCGTTCGTATTACTCGTGCTCATCTGGAAGAAGATGTTGGTAAAAATAATCACTATGAACAGCATAGTGGTGTAGATTTTAATCGTGCTGGAGTTCCGTTATTAGAGATCGTATCTGAGCCTGATATTAGTAGTGCCGATATGGCATATGATTATTTAAATGCTCTTAAAGATATATTAATATATGGTGGAATTAGTGATTGTGACATGGAGAAAGGTATGGTGCGTTGTGACGTTAACATAAGCGTCAGGCCAAAAGGTGCAACCGAGCTAGGAACAAAAGTCGAAATTAAAAATATGAACACTTTTAGTGGTGTTCGCCGAGCAATAAACTACGAGGTTAAACGTCAAATAGAAACCCTTGATTCAGGAGGAACCCTTATGCAAGAGACCCGGCGTTGGGATGATGATACAGGTATAACTGAGACTATGCGTTCAAAAGAACATGCTCACGATTATCGGTATTTTCCAGAGCCTGATCTCATGCCGTTGAAGCCTAGTGAAGAGTGGCTTAAAGAGATTCAAACGCACATTGTTGAACTGCCTTTGGCTCGTAAAAAACGCTTCATTAAAGATTATAACATCCCTGCGCAGGACGCAGAGGTTTTCGTAGGGAATGTACCCTTAGGTGGATTTTTTGAAAAAGCTGTTGATGGATCAAATAATGCTAAATCTGTTGCCAACTGGGTAATTAACAATCTACAGGCACTTTTGGCTAACAGTGAACTTTCAATAGATCAATTAAAGTTCGGGCCAGAGGCCGTTCGTGAATTAGTTGAGATTATCGATAGTGGTGCAATTAGTAACAAGGGTGGGCAGGAGGTCTTCACTGAGTTATTTGATGCAGGAGGAAATCCAAAGGATATTGTTGATTCTAAAGGGTTAGCTCAGGTAAATGATAGCGGCGAATTAAATAAGTGGTGTATGAACGCTATCGAATCCAATCCCGGACCAGCAGATGATGTTCGGAATGGAAAAGAAAATGCCATTAATTTTCTTAAAGGGCAGGTCATGAAGGCTAGTCGAGGCAAGGCTAATCCACAAATAGTTGGCGAAACATTGGTCAAGCTATTGAAAGGTTAGCTTCAATCAGGCAAAATTAACACCAGTATGGCCCTCGTTTTTTCAAGCCGGTTCTATTGGCA
>SHAK01000018.1 GCA_004213515.1 Limisphaerales bacterium
AAAGAGGAAATTTGGTTAATTCATTCAGCTACGAACAAGTTGGCGTCCAGCTTAGTGTAACTCCAAGAATTAGTCCTGATGGGCTTGTGAAGCTGGATGTTGAACCAACTATAAGTTCATTATCAACTTCGAGTGTTCCTATTTCAGAGGGATTTAATGCTCCCGTAATTAACAATCGTAGTGCAAGTACGATGGTTAGCGTTCAAGATGGCCAGACAGTTGTTATGGGGGGATTAATCAGCACAGAGGACAATGAACGCGTTACTAAGATACCACTACTTGGTGATATTCCTTATCTTGGAGTGGCTTTTAAAAGGACTCAGAAGATTAGAAGCCGAACAGAGTTGCTTATTATTTTGACTCCTCAAGTTATCGACACTCCAGAAGAGATAGAAAAGTACAGTCGAAAGTCTATTGATAATTCTACTTTTTTGCAGCCCATTAACGATAGGAGAACTAAAAGAAATGAAACTCAAATGAGAATCCTTGATTCTATAAAGCCGAAAGCTCGAAAAGAAAAGGGGGTTGCGATTCCGGAACCATCACAAAGTAAGTTGAGAGATAAAATTTGATGCATAAAAGATCTATAAGATTTTTTATATATGGACAATTATTTAAGCGTTTAATTCTCTTTGCCTTTATAGCTCAAGTATTTTGCGGATGCGTCACTGATCGAGATAGTGTTAGTGATCGGAAGATTTCAATCGGTTTATCTGGTGTTGGGGCTGTAGATTCTATTCGGTTATTTACTTCACCTTCAGTTTTAAATCTCGACAACAAACCCGGTGTAGATGGATTTACAGCAAAGATTTATGCTCTCGACCAAGATATGCCGAAGCCTATAAAGGTTAACAAAGGTGAGATTGAGTTTTTGCTATATGAATCTACGATTGATGGTGATCCCTTGCAAATATGGAAATTTAATTCGAAGAAATTGAAAAAACATATGTTAACGACTCAGATAGGTGTGGTGTATGATTTTCGATTGCTTTGGGACCCAGCAAATGCACCTAAAAGAAAGGCTGCAATATTGGCTCAATATCGATCCGTTGACGGAAAGCTTATTAAAGCAGTTCCTGTTGTTCTTCCGATAACAAAATAAATAGTGCTTAAGTTACTTAATTAAGAGGCAAAAAGGTTGACCCCGTTTAGGCCTTGTCCTAGCTTTTCCCGCCGGTTGTTTTGAATTTCGCTTTTTTTAAAAGTACGGATTCTGTTAAAGACAACTTTAAGGTTGTTAAGAATTAAGATCATGCGACATACCATATCAGTATTGGTTCAAAATAAGTTTGGCGTGCTTACGCGCGTTGCAGGTTTATTTAGTGGCCGTGGTTTCAATATAGATTCTTTGAATGTTGCTCCAACTCATGACCCTAGTATGTCTCGAATGACTATTATAACTAGAGGAGATGATGCAACTTTAGATCAGATTGTTAAGCAGCTAAATAAGCTTGTTGATTCATTGGAGGTGCAGGACTTCCGAGATGGTGAGTATGTTGATCGAGAATTAGTTTTAGTTCGAGTAGGTGTAGATTCTCAATCTCGTGCAGAGGTGATGCAGATTACAGATATTTTCCGAGCCAAGATTGTTGATGTTCAGCCATCAAGTTTAACAATTGAAATTACCGGAAGTGAATCTAAGGTTAGCAAGTTTCTGGGATTGATGGAAAACTTTGGAGTGCAGGAGTTGACCCGTACAGGCAAGGTAGCTTTACCAAGAAAATAATTTTATTTACGAAAAAAATATGGCAGCAAAAGTATATCACGATAAAGACGCGGACCTTAATGTTTTAAAAGGTAAAACCATGGCTGTTTTAGGTTTTGGTTCCCAGGGTCACGCACACGCACTTAATCTAAAAGATAGTGGTGTGAATGTTATTATAGGTCTCTACAAGGGCAGTAAATCGGCTAAAGTGGCCAAAAATAAAGGGTTTAAGGTTTACGAGAACTCAGAAGCTGTAAAGCGAGCTGATGTAATCTTTGTTGCTGTGCCTGATACAAAGCAGGCAGAGGTTTTTAAAAACGACATAAAGCCAAATTTAACAAAGGGAAAGACTCTTCTTTTTTCTCATGGCTTTGCTGTTCATTTTAAAACAGTAGTTCCTCCCAAGGATGTGAACGTTATTCTTGTTGCTCCAAAAGGTCCTGGTCACATTGTACGGCGTCAATATGTCGAAGGTAAGGGAGTCCCAAGCTTAATAGCTATTGAGCAAAATGCTGACAGAAAAGCCAAAAAAATTGCACTCGCGTGGGCCAAAGGTATTGGCGGGACTCGAGCTGGGGTTATTCAAACTACTTTCAAAGAAGAAACTGAAACCGACTTGTTTGGTGAACAGACTGTTCTTTGTGGCGGGACTAGTGCCTTAATTCAGGCGGGTTATGAAGTTTTAGTAGAAGCAGGTTATCAACCGGAAATGGCATATTTTGAATGCCTTCATGAGCTTAAATTAATTGTTGATTTAATCAATGAGTCAGGTGTCAGCGGAATGCGTTTTTCAATATCTGAAACTGCGAAGTGGGGAGATGTTAAAGTTGGTCCAAAGATTATTGATTCAAGTGTCAAGAAAAGGATGAAAGCTGCCTTGAAAGATATTCAAGACGGTAAGTTTGCTAAAGCTTGGGTTAGGGAATACAAGGGCGGTTATAAGCAATACAATAAATTACTTAAAGCTGGTGAAAAACATAATATTGAAAAAGTGGGATCACGTCTTCGTTCTATGATGCCTTGGATGCAAAAAAGAACAGTTAAGGGAGCTCAAGCAGCCTACTAAAAAGGGTTAATTATTACATTCTATTAGGGATAGGTCGTTTTTTGATGTTAAGTTTAATTTCAGAAAGCAACCATTCTGAATCAGTGGTGTTTAAAATATCTGTTATGGTTATAAAATCAGATATATTGAATAGAGTGCTTTTGTTGATGTGCTTGTTCTCTGTATCGATTTTATCGGCTTCAGCTATTCAGGATGCTCAATCTGATGGGAATCCTTATGAAGCAATTAACAAGCGAAATGCTTTTGACTTAGCCAATGAACCTCCTACTCGAAAGGATAGCCCGCCCCCGCCTGAACCCTTAAAAGATCTAGACCTTAAGTTTACTGGGATTTTTCGTTTAAAGGGAGTAGAGAAAGCTTGTTTAGCTTTAATTGATAGTAGTGCTAAACCGCCTGAGACAAACTATTTTCAAATTCCTGTCGGAGATAAGCAGGGTTCTATAGAAGTTAAGTCGATAGACGCAAAAGCAGGGTTGGTTAAGTTGTTACGAAATGGCAAACTACTTGAGTTAAATTTAGGTAATGAAGAGCATACTTTTAAGACATCTCTTGCTAAGGCTCCTTCGAAATCAAAATCAAGTTCACGATCAACATCTTCCAAGTCATCATCGTCACGATCCTCCTCAGGTAGAACTACTAGTTCGTCCGCTCGTTCATCTAGAACTAGTTCAACCTCTAGTAGGGGAACGGGAAGTAATGTAAAATCTGTTCCTGGAAGGTCTTCAAATTCTATGAGGACTGTCCCGGTTAGGGGTGGCTCAACAAATCCGAATCCTCCTGTTATTCAGCAAGATCGTGATCCAGCTATGCAGGCTATTGAGATGGTGCAGCAGAAGCAGGAGGCCGAAAGAGTTGGGGTTCCAATGCCTCCTTTGCCTTTTGAGAATGCATTAAAAGAGCCCTCTGCTGGTAACATTAATGGGCAAATGCCTGTTCGCCCGCCGGTTCCTGGTCAAGGGCCTCCAGTGCCTATGTTGCCAGGCGCTCCGATACCTCCAGGTCGTTAAGGGATTGTTAGTACTTCTCCAAAAGTTTTGTCGAGTCTGTATCAACATACAAAGTCGCTTGTGGCTTTGTACGTAAGTAAGAGGCAGGGCAATTAGTACTTATTGGTCCTTCTAATAGTGCTTTTACTGGTGCTGCTTTTCTTGATTCAGGGGCAACACAGATAATTTTTTTTGCAGAGCAAAGTGCTGGAACAGTTAATGTTAATGCATATTTTGGTACTGCTTCTAAATTTGGGAAGTGCCCTTCGTTGACCTGTTGCATTCTGCATTCGACATCAAGTTCAACAATTTTAACTAAACGTTTGTCTTCAAAATTTGCTACGGGAGGGTCATTAAATGCGATATGTCCGTTTTCTCCAACGCCCATGCAACATAAGTCAATAGTCTGGCTTTTGAGAAGGGATTCATAGCGTTCACACTCTGCGATAGGTTCAGAAGCATCTCCTCCAAGGTAGTGGAATACCTTTGGGCTAACTTGTGATTCAACTCGCTCTCTCATATACCTTCGAAAACAGGCAGGGTGATTTTCATCAACTCCTAGGTATTCGTCCATATGGAATAAAGTCATTTTACTCCAATCAATGCCACCTAGATCAGCCAGATTCCGCAAAAATTGAATCTGTGAATTGCCAGTTGCTAAAATGGCAGCTGCGTGGCCCTTTTGATTAATGGTCTCAACTAGAAAATCATGAACTGTATGGGCAACGTCTATTGCCATATCTTTTTCAGTTGCAAAAACACGTACAGGAAGGGCATCAGCGTTAAATGTTCTAATTGGTTGAATACTCATTTGTAAAGACTTGGGAACGTTGGCTTGATTATGATGTAAATTCAAGTTTTCTGAAAAAAGAGTCGGTTATGTTGACGTTTCCACCTGCCAAGGTTATTTTGATTCTTTATTGCTGAATGAACGAAGATACATTAACTGAGCAAATTATAACAGTTACAGAAGAAGCTGCTAAGCAGGTGGCTATTGTTCGTCAAAATGAACCTGAAAATGCTGAAAAAACTTTAAGGATTTTTGTTGAGAAAGGAGGCTGCAGCGGCCTTCAGTATGGGATGGTGTTTGACGAAAAGCGTGACAATGATCATGCGATTAAATCTTTTGGTGAAACCGTTCTAGTGGACGAATTTAGCGCAAATTATCTAAAAGGGGCTATAGTCGATTATCATGATGATCTCAACGACTCAGGCTTTAAGATTAAAAATCCCAATGCTAAAGAATCGTGTGGATGTGGAAACTCATTCGAGACTTAAATTATCTTCTTAATTTCTGATCTATTATTTTCTTAGTAGCTTAAAAATTAAAATTGCACTAATTCAACCGAGGATGTGAGACCGGAGTACGCCGTAAACATCAGTGGAATTTAATGTTGATTCTGCAGAGAATGCAGTTTCTTTCTTTGAAATAATCATAGGCCAATCCTCTTTGTTTTTGGGTCTGCACCCGTGAGATCCCTTAACTAGACTTGCATCGAGTGGTATAATGTCCATTAACATTCTAAAGCCGAACTTCTTCTTAAGTAAATTAAGCATCACTCGTGGCATCGATCCTCGTATCTGATCTTTGAACAATTCGACTGGATCATAGCCAGGCTTTCGATGGATATCAACGCATCGAGCAAAATCCGGAGCAAGTTTATCATTTAGCCAATAGTAATATGTGAACCACGAGTTCTCATTAGAAGTTACAACCAGATTGCCTGCTCGTTTGTGGTAAATACCTTTTTCTTTTTTTTCATTATCTCCCCAAACAGAATCGATTCCGGGAGTTGATTCAAGTAGTGATCGGACTTGGGATTCTATAGATGAATCTTTGATGTAAACATGGGCAACTTGATGATCTGCGACAGCAAAAACCTTGCTGTTGCCGCAGTCAAGACGCTCAAGTCCAAGTTCATCCTTTATTGTTAACCAACCCTTCTCTCGGAAAATCCTATTTAAATGAATTGGATGATTCACTGGAGTTATTCCGTATTCGGAAAGGAGAATAACTTGGACTCCTCGGTTTTCAAAAAAATCTATAAGGTCTCCAACTATATTGTCTATTCGAATGAGATCGTTTTCGATCTCTTTATGTTGAGGTCCCAGTCTTTGCATATTGTAATCAAGGTGAGGAAGATAGACTAGGTTAAGTGTGGGTTTTTGTTTTTCCTCTATCCATTTTGCAGAATTTGCTATCCATTGACTGACAGATTCGGGCTTCCCTGCTGGAGACTGTTTTCCTGCCATTGGGCCCCAAAAGCACGGGAAGGGGAATTCACCAATTTCATTTTTCAATTCCTGACTAATATTAAATGGCCAACAATAAATATCGAAGTGTTTACTGCCATCAGCTGGATAAATGGGTCTTGGGGTTGCTGACCAATCAACATCGGCATACATGTTGTACCACCAAAACATTTTGGCGCAGGAGAAGTTTTTGTCTACACCCTTTATGTCATGCCATATTTTTGAACCTTGAACAGTTTGGTTTGGTTGCTTCCAGAATGTAACTTCAGCTATTTCTTGATTATACCAACCATTACCTACAATCCCGTGATGAGTTGGGGTTTTACCTGTAAGGTAATTGGACTGAGCGGTACAGGTGACAGCCGGGAATGCTGGATCAATAGTTTTTGCATGGCCATTGGAAATGAATTTAGAAATAGCAGGTGTGTGCTTACCAATACAACGTTGGGAGAGGCCAACAACATTTAGGACGACAGTTCGATTCACAAATGAAAGTGTTTATTTACTCCTGAGCTGAAACAATCTAATGATTCTCGATGGTTTTTAATTTTGAGTTTCATTTTTCGTTTTAAGTCCTTTTTAGTGTCTATATATATTTACTAATAGACTTCACTAGAAAGACAGAAGCTGAGGTTTTAAAACAATAATTGCCAGTTTTTTATAGTAAGATATTACTACTTTGTTTTAAGGGGTTTTCACTAAATCAGCTAAATGTTACAACACTGCCACAATGATCCGGTATTTTTTTATATTAATTATTTTTATAATGACCCCAGTGTGTTTGTCTTCAGATTACATAATCGATTATCGCAATAAATGTAATGAGCTTATTATTTCTAAAAGCTTAGATGAGGAAAAGAGGCTTTGGCAGTTGTTTGATGCTAATTGGAAATATCAAATGATGTCATCTCCTGAGTCTGCTACTTGGCGTGGTTATCCAGGTCAAAATCATCGTTGGAGCGATCTTTCACTAAAGGCCTTAGAAAAGGGAAAAGAAGTTGATAGGCTTACATTGAAAACTATTCTTTCCATTAAGCGTTCTAAGCTGTCTGTAGATAATCAACTTAATTATGATTTATTTCGTCGCAATGCTGAGATGTCAGTTGAGAAGCAGCAATTCCCTGGTGAATATCTTGTAATCAATCAAATGGAAGGTTTGCCAAGAGATGTTCCTTCTATGATTGAAATGATGCCGAGATCAAATTTGAATGATTATAAAACAATTCTTTCAAGGCTCTCGGGTGTTTCTGGTTTGGTTGATCAAACAATTGTTTTATTACAGGAAGGACTGGCTCGAGGGATTGTTCCTCCTAAAATACCCTTAAGGACATTAGCCGATCAAGTTTTAGGTCAGATTCATGAGGATGCGTTTGCTTCGCCAATGCTTACTCATTTTAAATCTTTTCCAGAAACAGTTTCCTCGAATGATCAAGCTCGTCTTAAAAAGACTGCTGAGAATGTTTACTTGAGCGAAGTTAAACCAGCTTGGAATCGTTTGCATGTATATCTTCGAGATGAATATGTTCCTAAATGTAGAGATTCCGTAGGCCGTAGCGCATTGCCAAATGGTCTTAAATGGTATGACTATATGATTCGTCATTATACCACAACGTCATTAACTCCTGATAAGATCCATGAAATAGGGTTAATTGAGGTTAAACGTATTAGAGAGGAAATGGAGGCAATAAAAGAAGAGGTAGGATTTAATGAGGGCTTAATTGATTTCTTTAAATTCCTTAGAACAGACTCTCGTTTTTATTATGAGACTGCTGATGAATTGTTGGCTGGATATCGAGATATTTGTAAGCGTGCCGATCCCGAGTTAATTAAGTTGTTCCGTAAGTTGCCGCGACAGCCTTATGGAGTGGTTCCTATACCTGCCTATATAGAAAAGTCTGTAACTACGGCTTATTATCAACCAGGTTCAAATGAAGCCGGACGTGCTGGTTTCTTTTTTGCTAATACATATGATCTTGCTTCGAGGCCTAAATGGGAAATGGAAGCTCTTGCACTTCATGAGGCTGTTCCAGGGCATCATCTGCAGCTAGCTATTGCTGATGAGATTGAAGGTCTGCCTGAATTTCGTAAGTATGGTCGTTATACTGGTTATGTCGAAGGGTGGGGTTTGTATTCAGAGAGTCTTGGTGAAGAAATGGGATTTTACACGGATCCTTACTCTAAGTTCGGTCAATTAACCTATGAGATGTGGAGAGCTATTCGACTGGTGGTTGATACTGGATTGCATGCTAAGGGTTGGTCTCGAAACCAAGCAATTGATTTTTTTAAAGCCAATGCTGGTAAGGCAGAGCATGATATAGTTGTTGAGGTTGACCGATATATTGTTTGGCCGGGGCAAGCTTTAGCTTACAAGCTGGGTGAGCTTAAAATTAAGCAGCTTCGTACTCGAGCAAGCAGTAAGCTGAAGGACGAATTTGATATCCGATTATTTCATGATGAAATTTTATGGAATGGTGCATTGCCGTTGAGTATTCTTGAGAAGCGCATTGAAAATTGGATAAATAAGCAGGAAAAATAATTAACTTTTGATAATTGTCATTCAATTAATCGGCTGTATCCCTTTTTTTTGTATTCTTCTAGTTTGCTTTTTAATTTTTTAACTATTTCAGGATAGTTGTTATAAAGGTTTTTAATTTCCCCGGGATCTTTTTCTAAGTTGTATAATTGGCCTGGAGATTCTGGAGTATGTTCAGCTAGAGCAAATTGTTTCATTCCCCATTCTCCTTCGCGTTCATAGTTGTTTCCTCCGGAGCCCTTATGATCAAGAAATTTCCATTTACCGTTTCGAATTGCCAAATCAAGACTGATTGTTTGATGTAGGGTGTATTCTCGAATTGGTTTTTTTGTTGTCTTAAGTAGTGCTGGTAAAATGTCGAAACTATCTTCGGCCGCATTGTTAGGTAACTTAGCTCCTGAAAGAGTTGCGCATGTGGCCATTATATCCGTTAAACAAATTGTCTGAGATGATACGCGGCCGGCTTTTATTTTTTTTGGCCATCGTACAACGAATGGAACTCGATGCCCTCCCTCCCATTGATCACGTTTTACACCTCGCCATGGGCGGGCTCCATCGTGATTATATTTTTTTCGCATATCAATTGATGTTGGGACTTCTGGGCCGTTGTCGCTAGTGAATATTATTAATGTGTTCTCACCAAATCCTAATTGATCAATTTTTTTTACTAATGCGCCAACAATGAAGTCTAGTTCAAAGATAAAATCACCATGAGGTCCAGATTGAGTAGAACCTTTGAATGCTCTCCCTGGGAAAGATGGCAAATGAACTGCTTGTGCGGAGTGGAAGAGGAAGAAAGGTTTATTTGATGAGTTTTTTTTGTGATTTTCTAAAAATTCTATGCTTTTTTGAAGAAAGACCATGTCGACCTCCTCAAGATCAAAGCCCGGAGCGATCATCCCTGGTCTATTATCTCTTGAATATGGATGTTTAGGGAGTGGTGTGCGATCAACAATATGGGTGGGGGGTGTTGGAATTTTATCCCCGTCTATATAAGCATAAAGCCAATCAGTAGTTGGGCAGCTGGCTGTACCAAAAAAATAATCAAATCCCTGATGTAATGGGCCATCAGTAATTGCCTTTGTGTAGTCAATTCGTTTCACCGCATCTAGCCCGTTTTTTAAAATCGGTTTTCCGTCTGTATCATAAAAAGTTAAACCGACATGCCACTTGCCGAACATGGCAGTAATATAGCTTTGTTCTTGTAACATTTTAGCAATCGTTAGCCTGTCGTTCTCAATCAGGCACGGACCTCCTGCGCCTGTGAAAACACCCTTCATGCCATTTCGAAAAGCCATTCTTCCAGTAAGAAAACTATATCTTGTTGGGGTGCAGACTGTGGATGGGCTATGGGCGTCGGTGAACATAATTCCCTCCTTAGCCAAAAGATCAATGTTGGGTGTTGGTATTTTCGATTCAGAATTATAACAACCTACATCTCCGTAACCTAGATCATCTGCTAGAATAAAAACAATATTAGGTTTATTTGAATGATGTTCAGCTACTACACTGTTTTCTAAATTGGGTAGGATTGAAAAAATCAGGACAAACGTGGCCTGTTGGTATTTCCTAAAGTTTATCATTTTTTTGAGGAATAATACTTTGGGCGTAAATAAGAGCATATTAAGGAATTTAATATATTATCTTCCATAAGTGATAGAAGATTTAAATTGGATTTTATAAATATTAACCTCTGGATTTCTCAAGGAATATCATCATAAATGTGGCCATTAAGCAGCGTATCTCCTCGTTGTCATCAAGCTCACTAAGTTTATCTATTTTAAATAGTCCTCCCCAGAAGCTTGGCGCCTTTGTTATGCGAAACAATTCTTTTCCTTCCTCGGTGGTAATTATATAGGAAGGATTAAAAATATAATTGACTATTAATCCTACGCCAATAATTCCTCCTAGCAATGTGTCTACAACTTTAGCAAATGGATTTTCCTCGCGAATGGTAGCGTAGTGGTTGTCTTTAGCGTCTTTAAGCAAGTAGGTCGCTTTCCATATTGAGCGAAGGCCTTCGCGTTTTATTGATCCAAAAGAGTTCTCGTTTAAATCAATGAAAGAATATGCAGCGCGAAAATCTAAAATCTTGTTTGCCTTAATGCTGCATACTTTTTTGGACTTAGTTTTATCCTCGAAAACTTCTAGCTCCTCTTTAAATTTCAGGATTTTTTGACGGGCGTAAGCGATCGGAGTGGAATTTGAATCAGTCAGGGTTGCTTGTTTAGCGAGCGCGATTTTTTTGAAATTTAAAGTTAGAGGATACTGCATGTGAAAATGCTTGTGCGTAATTATATTATTAGCAAGTAATATATCCTTATAACAGTATTTTAATAATTGTTATTTATGATAGATTGCTAACTGTTTTCTTCCATTCTTTGAGGAGCTTTATTCTATTTGAATTGTTCATGCTTGGGCGGAAAAAAGTATCTGCTTTCCAATGGGTTTTAATACTGGATTTATTCTTCCAGACGTTTACTGCTAAACCTGCTAAGTATGCCGCTCCAAGTGCGGTTGTTTCAGTTGTAGTTGGTCGAACAATTCGCGCATTAAGTATATCGCTTTGGAGCTGCATTAACAGATTGTTTTGGCTTGCTCCTCCATCAACACGTAGTTCACGAAGGGGTAGTTTTGCATCTGATGACATACAACGTATGACGTCGTTAACTTGCAAAGCAATTCCTTCTAAAGCTGCTCTAGCAATATGACCTTTATTTGTTCCTCGGCTTAGACCGCTGATTTTCGCACGTGCGTATGGATTCCAGTAAGGAGCGCCAAGACCTGTGAACGCTGGAACAAAACTAACCCCTCCATTGTCTTTAACTTGGCTTGCTAAGGATTCTATATCTGACGCTGATTTTATAATGCCTAATTGATCTCGAAGCCATTGTACGGCTGCTCCCGCCGTGAATACACTTCCTTCAAGTGCATATTCCGTTTTACCTTTGATTTTCCAAGCTACTGTTGTGAGAAGGCGGTTTTTGGATGGCATCGGTTTAGATCCCGTATGCATTAGTAGGAAGCATCCAGTGCCATAAGTGGATTTAACCATTCCGCTTTGATGGCAGCATTGGCCAAAAAGTGCAGCTTGTTGATCGCCTGCTATACCTGCAATTGGTATGGAACTTCCTAATGCTAAGGTGTGATCATAAATTTCACTCGAAGAGACTACCGTAGGCATCATTGAACGGGGTATTTTGAATAGCTCGAGTAAACGCTTATCCCAGTCTCCTTTCTTGATGTTGAAGAGCATGGTTCTAGAAGCATTAGAGAAATCTGTTATGTGCAATTTTCCATTGGTTAATTTCCATAATAACCATGTGTCAATTGTCCCAAAAGCGAGTTTGCCAGCCTTGGCTTTTGCTTTTGCTCCTTTAATATTATTCAATATCCATTGAATTTTTGTTGCGCTGAAATAAGCGTCTAATTCAAGTCCGGTTAAGCGTCGTATAAGTTTATCAACATTATCTTTTCGGAGTGATGAACAATAGTCTGATGTTCGTCGATCTTGCCAAACTATCGCATTGTAAACCGGTACTCCTGTGGTTCGATCCCAGACCACAGTTGTTTCACGTTGGTTGGTAATCCCTATGCCAGAGATTTCGTTTGATGTTAATTTTGCTTTTCGAATCGCTTGTTTTGCTGTTTGCAACTGAGTCTTCCATATTGTTTCTGGGTCGTGCTCTACCCAGCCTGATTTAGGGAATAGTTGAGGGAATTCTCTTTGGCTAATAGCAACAACTTGGCTATTTGAATTAAATACAATAGCTCTTGAGCTGGTTGTTCCTTGATCTAGAGCTAAGATGTATTTTTTTTTGTAACGCATATTTGGTCAGGGTATTTCAACTGTCCGATAAAAACGTTTTTTTCGTGTTAGAGCAGCGGTCGTGTCTATGACTTCTTCTTTGTCTCTTTCAAGTGTTATTTTTTTTAAAGTTTTCCAATTATTATCCTGTCCTAAGTCTTCGCTATATTGAATTTCATAAGACCTTCCTTCAATCCCTTCTATTGTGATTTTAATGACGGTATCTGCAGTAATATTTGTTTTGTATGGGGATTTAAGAAGGGATTGTTTGATATTCTTATAGCCCTCGTCGTCATTGAGATCAGAATTTCTTTCGCCAAGGAACGGGAAGTAATCGGTAAGTTCTCCTCGCTCATTGTAAATATAGAAATCATCTTTACCTCCTTGATGTTTAGAAAAAGCGTCAACTTCTTTTGTGTCTTGAAACAATGGGAAGCTACATCTTGAAATAAACTCATCTTGTGAATCCATGCCCGAGTGAATGTTAATTACAACAAAATTGACTTCAAATCCATCAGTTGAGAGTTCTTTTTGCAGTAGTTCCATTTTTTCTATCTGACGTCGGCAGAAATGGCACCATGAGGCGAGCAATCCCACTATAGTGACCCGTCCTCTAAATTGATCTAAGCCATATGTTTGTTTGTATTTTAGGCTTTCAGGCTGAAAGTCTAACAGTTCCCAAGATGGCCATGTAGAGCCGATTTTTCGAGGAGATGTGGTCTGCGCTTGTATTGAATTTGCCATTATGAAGACCAGTGTCAGTAAGCTAATCTTTAAGACAAATGCAATAGAGTTTTGTGTCTGCATCGCAAAGAATACTAAAGCTAGAATCAGAAATTGGCAATCTGCTGAAAAGGGCTGGTCGTGATTGCGTAAGATCTTTAGTTTGTTTGCTATGCGTTTATTTCATTTAATTAAAATGACTTTGATGGTTTGTTTTCTAACATTAGCAGTATCTCTAAATGCTGATAATCCCTCTAAGCCTCCCAATATTGTTTTGATTATGTGTGATGACATGGGCTGGAGTGATATTGGTTGTTATGGTGGTGAAGTGAAGACCCCTAATCTTGACCAATTAGCTGCTGAGGGATTGAGGTTTACGCAGTTTTATAACAATGCCAAATGCACTACTACAAGGGCATCAATATTGACAGGCCTTTACCCTAGGCGTGGAAAAGGAGGTTTGCTGAGAGAAAACATGGTGACGTTGGGCGAGGCTATGAAATTAGCTGGTTATCAAACGGCATTAAGTGGTAAATGGCATTTGGGCTCCAGTGAATCAACTCACCCATATAGACGTGGGTTTGATGAATATTATGGATTATTAGACGGTTGCTGTAATTTTTTTAATCCAAAGCAAAAAGATCCGAAATACAAAGGAGGTAGGATTCGTAAATTTGGAATAAATGATCGAGATATTAATGATTTTTCAGATGATTATTATACTACCGATGCTTTTACAGATCACGCTATTGAATGTGTGGAGAAGTTCACACAAAACAGCAAGCCGTACTTTTTACATGTCTGTTATACAGCACCCCATTATCCATTACATGCTAAACCGAAAGATATTAAAAAATATATAGGTAAATACAAAATGGGATGGGAAGAAATGCGTAAACAAAGATATAGACGCTTAATTCAGATGGGGCTGATTGATTCTGAATGGCAGCTTTCAGATAAGGACTTTAGGTCGTACGATTGGGAGACTGCAAACAAAGAGCATGAGGATCTAAGAATGGCTGTTTATGCTGCAATGATAGATAGTATGGACCAGAATATTGGGAGACTCATTAAGTCTATTAAAATGAATAAAGGAGGGGACAATACGCTTGTTATATTTCTGTCTGATAATGGGGGATGCGCCGAGGAGCCGGGCGGTCGATCTCCTGAAATTATTCCTGGTCCAAAGGAGTTTTATGCATCGGTTGGACCGTCTTGGGGGTGGGCACAAAATTCGCCATTTCGTCGTTATAAGAGTTGGGCGCATGAAGGTGGTATAGCAACGCCTTGTATTGCTTGGTGGCCCGGAAGAGTGTCCAGTGGTTCGATAACTAAAGAGGTTGGTCATATAATAGATTTTATGCCTACCTTTCTTGAATTAAGTGGTGGTAAGTATCCAAAAGAATTTAATGGGGAAAAAATTATTCCGGTTGAGGGGAAAAGTCTTGTGAGTGTTTTGAACGGTAAACGACGTAAAGGACACGATCAACTGGCATGGGAATGGTCTGGAAATAGGGCGCTTCGAGAGGGGAAATGGAAGCTGGTTTGGGACAAGTTTGATAAAAAGTGGGCATTGTTTGATATGCTGGAAGATCGGACAGAGACGACTGATTTAGCTGAAAGCATGCCAGAATTAGTCACGCGTTTGGCACTGGATTGGCGTACTTGGGCAAAGAGTAATGGATTAAAGCCAAAAAATTAAAACTTAATAATTAATGGGTAAAATTTCTAATATTTGTGTTTTTTGTGGTTCATCTGTAGGGGGTGACCCTATATATACTCAGGCTACACAAAGTCTAGGTAAGTTGATGGCTGCTCGAGGGTTTAATTTGGTTTATGGGGCAGGAAATATCGGTTTGATGGGAGTGCTGGCAGATTCGGTTCTAGCAGCAGGTGGTGAAGCGATCGGAATAATACCTGAAAAGCTTGTAGGGCGCGAATTAGCGCACCAAGGATTAACAGAATTGCATGTAGTTGAGACAATGCATGACCGAAAAGCAAAAATGCACGATTTATGCGACGCCTTTTTAGTATTGCCTGGTGGTATTGGGACGATGGAAGAGTTTTTTGAGGCGGTAACTTGGCGTCAACTAGATTATCATTGCAAGCCCATAGGTATGTTAAATGTGGGCGGGTTTTATAATGGAATTGAACAATTTTTTAAAACTATGTTGTCATCCAAATTTTTGAGACCTAAACACGCCGAATTGTTTTTTGTTGATACAGATTCAGAACGATTACTTGATCGTTTGACTGTTTAATTACTTGATCGGAAAAACTGACTTATTCCATCTGTTGGAATTGTTATTGGGCTTTTTGCATTCAATTCTTTCCATGGTCCGTTAACATTAGAGGAGGATTCTAACAATCCCGTAAACTTGATGGTAACACCGTTCGCATTTTTCTCTACGCTGATCATTGGTTCAGTTGTGTGTTTTGACTTTGGAATGAAAAGAGGCAGACCTTTGGGTTCAACACCCCCAAGGATAGCTGCTTCAGCTGGTGATATCTCACGATTGTAAATAGCGATTGAGTTAATGAATAATTCTCCATTTTCGCCATCGTTGTCGTTAAATAACCAGACGCTTTCTCCCATGGACTGCCTTCCATCTAATCCTCCGTTTGCTTGTTTGGAGTGATATTTTCCATTTAGATATTTTGTATAGAAGCCTGAGGAGAGGTCGAATGAGAGAATAATTCTATGCCATTGCTCAGCAGTTACTTGGTTTTCAGGTTCTTCTGGCTCATATCCACCCCCGCCTTGCCCCAGGCCTCCATCACTTTTTCTCCAAAACACATCTCCGTCTCCATTATTGTCGAGGTTTGCTATTGATGCCCATCCATTACCTTTTCCTGAAAAATAAATATCATAGGCCAAGCTGTATTGATTGACTCGTTTGCCCCCGCCGTTGGCTTCTATGTTGTGATTTATTATATATCCGAAATTAGGATTGGATCCAACATGTCCGACTTTCATTACATTTAAGGTTTTACCTCCAACACCTTCGATTTCGAATGACTCTGTGGTTCCCAAATCAGTTGCACCGGATGTCGCACCTTTTGGGCCATCGATATATGATATTGATTGACCTATAATTGCTGAAAAATCTTTTTCTTCGAACGTCCACAAACCTCGGACTGGAGTAGGCATTGGAATTCCTAGAGCTGATGGAGCTCCAAGAGCCCTTGCTTCATCTTGGCTGACTTTTCCATTTCTAATCTGGATAGCTGCGACATAGATCTCGCCGTTTTCCCCATCATTATCATTAAATAGCCAAGAGGTAGTATCCATTGATTGTCGACCATCCAGTCCGGAATTTGTCTGGCTCGAGTGATAAATGCCGTCAACATATTTTTCATACAGTCCCTGAGCTAGATCAATAGCCAAGACAATACGGTGCCACTGGCCTGTATTGATTTTGATTTCAGGATCATCAGGTTCATATCCATTTGATCCTTGTCCAAGACCTCCATCATTGCGTCGCCAAAACACATCTCCATCTCCAAGGGCATCCATGTTTAGTAAAGAGGCCCATCCATTTCCTCCGCCGGTGAATAGTACGTCAAAAACGATTGAGTATTGGTTCACTTTTTTGCCACCACCATTTGGGGTAATGCCATGGTCCATTAAATATCCCAAATTGGCATTTGAACCAATATGGTTAACTTTCATTACTGAAGTTTTTTTGCCATTGATATCAGGTATTTCAAAATCTGAAGTAATTCCAAATTCAGTGGCACTAGCTGTGGCTCCTTTCTCTCCATCGAGATATTTTAAATTATTACCAATTGTGGCTTTCAATTCATTACTAAAATTCCAATAACCTGTGATTTTTATTTCATCGCGAGCATCAACACTAAAGCTCCACTCTCTTTGAATTAAGTTACCCTGAGAGTCTTCAAATTTTATTTTCACATCGTATTCTAATTCGCTGAGGCTTTTGTGTTCAGGTTGAAAGTTAACAAATGTATGTTTGCCAGTTTTTGAAATGGTTGGTTTAGAACGACGATTGTTAACATATAGTTTCACGGAATCAGTGTCTATTGTGGTTTCATCGTCTGCTATTATTATAGAGATTGGGGTCTCTTTGCTATTGCCAGAAGAATTAGGAGCTGGGTCAGCGACAGCAACATAAGGCAAACGATTTTTATCTGTACGAGTGAAGGATTTAATCGACTTTTCGTTTTCGATGTCGTTTATCAGGATCTTCTCTTCAGTGTTTATGTCAATTGAGTAAAATTCTAAAGCGGCGTTTCCAGACTTATTCCAGTATACAATGCGAAATGGATAGAGACCTTCTTTTTCAACTGTGAAATCAAATGAACAGTCATTGGCTCCTTCACGGTAACCGATTAAGTTTAATTGGAATTCGCCGACTTCCTGTGCGAATCTGTCTCTAGAATTAGCAGCAGTGAACACCTTGAATTTGTCCTCATCGTTCTGGTCAGGTTTTGCCACATGAGTTGTAATACCAAGCCTATGAGTGCCTGGTTTAAGAGCAAGAAATGTTAGTATTTCAGTGCTAAAATTTGTGTCTTGTTCTTCCTCTCCCGGGATGCCTGGAAAGAAGTCGTCGAAATCAAAGTGCCCAAATATCGATCCATCTTTTTGGAAATCAATAACTTCATATAAATCAAATTCTTTGTCGGTTTCACTTGGTATCGCGACGTTTTTCACCATGTTTCCTTCATTATCTTTAAGCAAACCTTCAAGTTGGTATATTGCTCTTTTAAAGTCATGCTGAATAGTTGTCTCCATCGGAGATTGGATAGTGCGCACGAGGAATCCGGGGCTACTTCCTGAGTCGATGGGTAGAGCTGTTGAGGGCGGTAGTTTTTGGAAGTCTGTTACTGTAAATCTCCATTTCTTAGTGTGATTCATTCCAATATTATCATCAAATTTTACGAGCGCTTCATATTTACCCAATGGTTCAAGTAACAACTCTGGTTGAGCTGATATAGTTACAAGATCATCTGTTCTTTCGACTGCGACATTGAGCGGCTTATCGTTAAGCCACATTTTAATAGAGTTATCATTGATCTTGTCTTGGCCGTCTTTAAGACTGCATTTAATTATTGTGCTTGGAAGGATGTCAGTGGGAATCGGACGCCTGAAAGGTGTGGGCTTTGGAAAAACAGAAACAATATAAGGCTTAACGGGTGGTTTTGAGGGAATGCCCTCTGCGCTTGGATTGCCTAGTTCTTCAATAATCGATCCAGGCAATACTTCGTCTCTGTATTGAAGGCTGCTAATGAAACCTCCGAATGAATCGGAGGTATGTTTAAAAAGATAAAACACATCTTCCATAGCATATTTCCCATCGTCGTCTTGTGCTTTATCAATTACCTCTGTTCCAACAAATTCTCCATTGATGTAATAGTTTATCTCCCCAATCACATGATCAACTGTAAAAGCTACGCGATACCAACCATTAGGCCTTAATTTTCCAGAAAATGAACCACTTCCGACTCCGTTGCTTGTACCAATTAAAAATTGAGCTCCCTCAAAATCATTAAGAGCAACTAATGCTCTTATTTTGTTATAGGATCTAACAGTATAGTAAAGATCTGCGATAATAGTGTATTTGTTTACTAGCCAGTCGGATCCGCCATTTGGCTCACCACTATGATATACGTCTAATCCATTAAAATCAGATTCCGGATTACTGTTAGGAAAGCTCATGACCATTGGATCCTTGCCGTCGATAGCTTTTACTTTGAATTCACTTGCTTTGCCGAACTTTGCTTCGCCTTGATCAAAATTCCATTCGAGGTCTTGTCCGATTTTTGCAGTTAGGCCGTCAGTAAAGTTCCATTGGCCTGTAATTTCTGCTTTCGGGTTATTGGGGGAAATTAAGAATACTAACCAAAAGCAAATGCAGACTGGGTGAAGAATGGATTTGTAAAAGAGTTTTTTCATAAGTGTGTTAATATTTGGGACAGATATGAAAAACTTCAACCCGCTTGCCGAAAAGTGCAAGATTCAAAATGCTACAAGTAAGCATTAATAATTTTTTTAATTGGATGAACTGCCGAGAAAGATAAGTAGACCAATAAAAATTAAGATAAAAATTGCAGAGTAAGCTACGGGAAAAGTTCCTGAAGAGAATTTTGCTGTAAGATCTTTTTCTTGTTTCTTCAAGGTGCTTTTATCCGCGCTTAGTGATTCCTGCCAAATAGGGCGAAGTAGTATTTTCGTAATTGATACAGGAGCAGTTATAATAAACTGCACTAAGGCTGGTAGAAATGTTTTGATAACTAACTTTTCAGCTGCTCGATTGATGCTATTGAAGGCTTTGTCTACACAATAATAAAATATTTTTGCCCCTTTTCGGTAGAACCAGTCGAAATCAATTGAGATTGTTGGAGTTGGTCTTAGCATAGGAAGAAAAAGGAAGAATGTTAGTCCAGAAAATATTAGCATTTGGAGCATCGTGGTAACATGGTCAAAGTGCTTTATATATATATCGTAAAAATTTTTTTGGTCAGCCAAAATCTCGTTGTTTGGTAATATGCTGTACAGGCTGCTTGGGTTAAGCCCTAGGTAGATGGAAAGGAAAGCCATTAGACTCATTCCAAAAATCATAGGTCGGGGGGCCTCCTTGGGGCGAAGTCCGCGGTCGACATTAAAGAATACGAAGAACGGAAATTTTATCCCAGCATGAAGAACTACGCCCGCAGAAGCGACCTCAAGAGCTAGCCACGCCCATATATAGTTTTGGTGATCAGCAGCGGCAGTAATTAGAGTTTTACTGATAAAGCCGCTTGTTAGCGGTACTCCGGAAATGGAGAGGGCTCCGATCGTGCCTAAAACCATAGTAATCGGCATTGTTTTATAGAGTCCTCCCAGCTCTGTGCATTTACTTTTATTGGTGCGATAAAGCACAGCACCTGCTGACATCCAAAGTAGGGATTTGTATATAACACCACAAAATGCATGGGCAACAACGCCAGCAATTGCAAGTTTAGTGCCTATCCCAACTCCACATACCATAAATCCTACTTGGTTAATTATGCTATATGCGAGAATTCGGCGCATGTCATTTTCAAGTAAGGCGTATATGATACCATAGACTGCCATAATACAGCCGATTGGAATTAAAATCTCTTCACCTGGAAACCCGCGTACAAGAGTATAAACAGCAGTTTTAGTTGTATATGCACTAAGTATAATACCTCCAAAAACGGTGGACTCAGGATAAGCGTCTGGCAGCCAGCTTGAAAATGGAACAGCAGCTGCGTTTATTAAAATTCCAATTAGAATGAAGTTTTTAGCTGTAGCATTTTGATGGATATTTTCCTTAGTGAAATCAATAGATCCCGTTTCGTGAATTGCGAGAAGAATGCCTGTCAGTAATACTAGTCCTCCCGCCAGATGAAGTAGAATATACCTTTGCGCAGCGAGTCGCGCCCTTTCGTTATTTCGGGCAAGTATTAAGAACGTTGACGATATAGCCATCATCTCCCAGAAGAGATACCAGCTAATCATATCTCCGGCGAAAACCACTCCCAATGCGCTTCCAACATAGATCAATGCAGCAGTGTTTTGCAGTCGGCAACGTTCGCTCCACGAAAAGGCAAGTGCTCCAAAAGCACTCAGTGTGAAAATATATCCAAAAACTTTACTGGTTGAATCTACTCGTAGAAGAGTAAGATCATATCCAAGAAATTCTGGTAAGAATCTACTTTCCTCACTTAATTGTGATATGGCATAAAATCCAAAAAGGGCTAAAGTAATAGCTCCAACCTTACGAGCAGTGGCAGGTAAAATTACCAATATCAATGCGCCAATTATCAGCAGGAATGCAGGAGGTAAATTGTTAAGGAGTGTCATCGTGAAAGTCCTCCTTTGCTTTTAGAAATACACTGAGGCCCTTGGCAATTAGAATAGATCCGCTACATGCAATTAAACCAAGCATTCCATAGAATCCAAACCAATTACTCATATTACCCAATACAGATGCATCGAGTTCTTTAAAGTGTTTGTGCCGATGAATGAAGAACTCGAGTATGATTGAAATACCACTAATTATCCACATTGCTTTCCAGAAAGAAGGGCTTATATATGGATTATCTTCATCGGGAATTATTTCTTTCGAGACACTCGGTTTAGCTTTTGTCTTCTTAGTGACCGCTTTTTTTTGTGTCGCTTTTTTCTTTATTGCCATGTTTTCAGTTTTAGTTGGTCTTTGCGTACACGTTTAAAAATTGCTCCACGAACTGGTAAAGAAAGTTAGAAAAGAAAAACACTAAAAGGCAGCCCGTAGCAGTGATCAGCATCGGGGCAACCATTAACATAGATGGTTCTGATGCTTTATTATATACCTTTTCATCTGACGGAGCTGAGAAGAATCCTTTAAATACAATGGGAATAAAGTACGCCGCATTAAGAAATGAACTGATAAGGAAAATAGCGAATGTCCATTGTTGAATGGAATCCAAAGTGCCATTTAGTAAATGCCATTTACTGATAAAACCACCTGTTGGCGGCAGTCCAATTACGCAAAGCGACCCAAGGAAAAAGGCCGTAAATGTGAAAGGTATTTTGCGTCCGATACCGTTCATTTGACTAATGTATTTTGCGCCACAAGCCTCGTATATTGCACCAGCGCAAAGGAACAGAGTGATTTTACCAACTGCATGCATGGGTATGTGTAACATTGCTCCAGCAATGCCACTTGCAGAGGCAAGTCCTACACCTAGTATTATGTATGATAGTTGACCTATGGTAGAGTAAGCTAGCCGAGCCTTTAGATTGTCCTGAGTCAATGCGATTAGTGAGGCAGTAATGAGAGTAATGGCTGCTATAACACATATGATCGTTGTAAGTGATGGGGTGTTAGCTAAAAGGTCTACACCAAATATGCCAGTTGTAATGCGAATTATAGAAAACACACCAACCTTAACCACGGCAACTGCATGAAGAAGCGAACTCACAGGAGCTGGGGCTACCATTGCACCCGGAAGCCAAGCGTGAAATGGCATTAATCCGGCTTTAGCGAATCCGAATAGGAACATTACGACTAGTATTGTTAGAAGAGTGTTACTTGTCTTGTCGTTAAAAACACCGCCTCCCGTGAAGTCTAGACTGCCAGTATGCTGGTAAACTATAATCATTGCTGGCAAGGCTAGCCCCACAGATGTGGTGAGCAAATACGTGAGATATTTTCGGCCACCCTTGATGGCTTCATCATCTTGATTGTGGGTGACCAATGGATAAGTAGATAAAGAAAGTATTTCGTAAAAAATAAACATCGTCAGAAGATTCGCTGAAAAAGCGACACCGACTGCGGAAGATATTGCTATTGAAAAACAAGCATAAAACCTAGTTTGTGAAAGGTCTTTTTTTGGGCGTAGCAGGCCGATGGAATAAATGGTGACAGGTATCCAGAGTGTTACTGAGACAAAGGCAAATAAAAGTCCTGCACCGTCAACTTTAAATGATAACCCGACGTTTGGAAGTAGGTTGATAAGAGTAAAAGTATATAATTTCCCATCTAAAACCCCTGAGGTAAGAGTGCTGAGCAAAGCTAGTTTGCAAATAGCTGCCAAAAAGATGATTGCTTCTCGGAGATTTGGTGCGCGGCCACATAAAGCGATTAGAACTGCCGCCATCGATGAGATGAAAACAATCCAGAAGGGTGTGGTTAGTGTTTCTTCCATTGTTTATAAGGAGGGGATCTCCGGTAGTGCTTTGGCTATAAAATTAGTTACCAATTTGTCAGTGAAAAGACCAATTAGGATTAAGCTAAGTGTAACTATTAATGTAGGGATGAGCATGCTAAGGGGAGCCTCTTCACGAGTGATGGTTTTGTTTCCTTCTTTGGCAGGATTGGGCACTTTGTTATAACCAATTTCAATAATGCGAAATAAAATGATGGCTTTAATTAAGCTTGATATCAATAGGGCAATAACGAAATGCCAAGTGCCCGCCTGTACTGCTCCTTGAATTAGATAGAACTTGCTAAAAAAACCACATGTTGGAGGCACCCCAATTAATGCGGCCATAGTGATTATTAATGCCACAAATGTTAATGGCATTTTATAAAATAGGCCGTCTAGTTTTTTAAGTTCTGTTTGCCCGGTTCGATAGACAATACAACCTATGATCATGAAAAATGCAGAGGTCATAGCAGCATCAGCTACTACATGATATATCGCTCCCTTCAATCCCGGTTCGTTTGCAAGCCAAGCACCCCCAACCATGTAACCAATTTCGGATATTATAAAGTAACAGGCTATTTTCCTTAAATTGCTTTGTGTAATAGAAAAGAATGACCCAACTAAAATAGAGATTGTTGAGAGTAGTAGAACTGTGGATTGGATGCTTGGTGACTTTAGGACGTAGTCTATAGAATAGACAGTAATCATGATCCGAAGCATTGCATAAACGGAAACTTTTGTTGCTAATGGTGCTAATAAAGCTCCACTGGCAGTTGGGGCATAAGAATATGCATTTGGTAACCAGCCATGTAATGGGAAGAAAGCCATTTTTGCCCAAGCCCCAATCATTATTAGAACAAAACCTACAAAGACAGCCTGCGAATTCTGTAATGTCTGAGGAATTATTTGTGAGAGGTTTTCGATGTTTAAAGTTCCTGTTTTGACAAATACGAATCCAACTCCTAGTAGATATAAACAGGCGCCCATTGTGCCCATCATAAGATAGTTAAAGGATGCCATATAAGAACGCCCTTTACCATATGCGATTAAAGCATAACTTGATAATGCAGCTATCTCCATAAAGACGTATAAGTTGAAGATATCTCCGGTGATTGAGATGCCCAGAAGACCTGATACAAGAAGAGAAAAAAGTGAAAAAAAGTATCGTTGTTGACCTGTTAATTCTCGTTCAACACTTCGAGTAGAAAAAACAGCTGTAAGTAGCCCGATAGTCGAGACAGTTGCTAAGATGAGGCCATTAAGATAATCAACACTTATTTGTATGCCGACTATACCATATTCATCTTTTTCTGGAGTTCCCCATCCTCCAAGTTGGTAATGAATGACATCTAATTCACTGAAAGCTAGTTTGAAGACTATTAAAATTGCAGATAGCGATGATATAGCTAAACCGAATATTACAACGGGGAATGACAGTTTTGGCCGATACCAACTTGTTAACGAAGCAAATACCGCTCCTAAAAGAGGTCCCAATATAATTAAAATGGGTAAGTGCTCGATCATTTAGTTTGGTTGTTGAGTATTTCATCTTCATCAAACGAGTCATTTTGTTGGTGAACTTTCTGAGCTAATGCCAAGCCAACTCCTAGCGTTGCAACTCCAACAACAATTGCAGTGAGCATTAGGATTTGAGTAAGAGGATTGGTTACCTCATTAACATTTGGATCATTGTAGGTGTGGTTTGCTGTCTCAGTAAGAATTGGAATGAGAGCATTGTTTTTGGCTCCTATAGAGATGAAAAACAAAATAATTCCGGTTTGAAAAATAGCCATTCCGATACATTTTTTAATTAGATTATTTTGAGCCAACATCGACCAAAGTCCTGTCATCATTAGAATGACAACTAAGACATAGTTAAATTTATCTATAAATTCTTCCATTACTATAACCCTCGATCGAATCTGCCGTTTGAGGCTAAATTAATATAAATACCAATCATGCTGAACATGACTGTAATTCCAACACCAATTTCAACTAGTAGAATTGCGTGCGAACGTGCGTAGGCTTTATCTCCAGGCAGGATAGGATCGAGAACTTCATAATTTAAATATTCTCCGCCCATTATTACGCAAGCCAAGCCTACTGTGGCAAAAATTAATACGCCTAAAGAAGTTAAGATCATGATTTTCTTTTCTGTCCATTGTCGAAGAACATATTTCAGGTCGAATGATATACAAAGAAGGATAATACTAGCTCCAAGAATTACCCCCCCTTGAAACCCTCCGCCTGGGCTGTAATGACCATGGGCAATAACATACAAGGCGAAAATCTGCATAAAAGGCACCATGATTCTGCTTGCCTGTCGGATAATCAGGCTGTCGGTTGGATCATAAGCTGGGGGAGAAGTTACGATATCAGGTTCTACTACTTTTGATTTTGCAGCATCAACACGGAGGATTGAGTATATAGCGATACAGGCAATAAATACTACTGCTGTTTCAAGTAGGGTGTCGAATCCGCGATAATCGGCCAAGACTGTAGTAACTATATTAGGAACGTGGGTATCTCTAATAGTGTTCTCAATGTAATATGGTGAAATAGTAGAATTCACTGGAGAATAAGGATCTCCCCAGTTTGGGAAATCAGATAAAGCGCTAAGTAAGAAAGCTCCTGTTACAAAGCAAATTAATCCTGCAAATAACTTAAATGCTAACCGGGGATTTTTAGGTTTAGCGCATACTCCTGTGTTATAAATTGTAGCAAATATAAAAACAGTACTAACACCTGCTCCAACGGCAGCTTCTGTGAAAGCTACATCCACAGCTCCCATTGTAGTCCAGATTAAGCACATCAAGAAACTGTAAGCACCGAATACAATTGCAGCGGCCATTAAGTTTTGCATTGCTAACGCAGTAATACCAAAAAGTAGAACTAAGATTAGAAATAGTGTGTCGTATTGCCATATGGGCAACTCGGCCATTACTTGTTTTCTCCTTTCTTTTTCCAGGGTTTGGCACCCGCTCTCTCTCCGGAATCCATCATGGCATGTGTTGCAGTTGGACTGCCGATAAAAACAAAGATTATAATGAGAAGGATCTTAAGGCTTAAGAGTAAAGTTAAGTGTCCTTGGAAAAAAACAGCAAAAATACAGCCAAGTAAGATTAAGACAGTTGAAAGGGTGTCTCCTTTTCCTGCCGCATGCATACGTGTATAAAAATCAGGAAATCGCAAAAGACCTATGGATGTGCCTAAAAAGAAGATTAGGCCCATCACGATAAAGAAGTAAGCTGCGAATTCCATTAGGAAGTTTGTTCTTTCTGTTCGAGAGATCTGCGATGTTGGTAATAGCGAGAAGCTGCAATTGATACAATAAAATTGAGAAGCCCGTATCCCAATGCAATGTCAACGAACATATCAAGTTGTTCGAAAAGGATTCCTGCAAATAAAAGCAAGACGATCGATTTAGTTCCTATTACGTTTACTGCTACTAGCCTGTCGATCACTGTCGGGCCTTTTATAACTCGTACTAATACAAGTAACATTAGGCCTATTAAGGCTACGCCAGCTATGGTTATAAACGTGCTCAATTTTCTTTTTCAAAAACATTAATGATTCGGCGCTCCATTTCGTCCGATTCCCCCGGCAGTCCAGAGGCTGCTTTTTTAGTTAGAGCGTGTACAAGAAATTTTCTACCTTCTACGCGCACTGTGACAGTTCCTGGTGTTAGGGTGATTGAGTTAGCCAAAACAAACTTAGAAATTTCCTCAGTTACATCTGTATCAAAACTGACCATCTTAGGAGAAATTAGATTGTGCATGCTTGGAGAGAGAGCAACTTTGAGGACATGCACATTTGAAAGGATAATTTGCCAAAAAAGCCAACATATATAGGGAATAAAACGCATAAGTCTTTTGCAAAATTTAATTATCGAGATGTTGTCTTTAGGGAATAGGAGATCCTTGCACCAAAAAGCTACTAGCGCAGAGCATAGTAAGCCCATGCTGACATGCAATAGGTCATACTTTCCGGAAAGTACCAGCCAAGGTAAAAATAAAATAATGAAAGTACTAGTAAACTTCATTTTGTTTAAAACTAAATATGCCTAAATCAAATAATGCGCAGGGAAATTACGCTTCTAAAGTGATCACTTCAAGAAACTTGATGATTACTATTTTCCGATGCAAAAAGTACTAAAAATTGAGTCGAGTAAATCCTCTGTTGTTGTTTTACCTACAATTTCTCCGATTGCATTCGCGGTTACTCTTAAATCAAGGGCTATAAGATCTAATGTGAGACCAGATTGAAGTTGAGAGAGAGCTGCTTCCAAGGAGATTCTAGCGCGGATAAGAGCTTCCTGGTGGCGAGAATTAATCATTACTTCGAGCATTTCCGACTTGATTCCTCCTTCCCAAACTGAAGATTTAATAGCGTCTTTTAAGGATTCTATTCCATCGCCATTAATTGAACTAATAGATATAGTTTTAAATTCTTCTATGCTCTTAGGATCAAGGGCTTCTGGTAGGTCATTTTTGTTTAGGACTAAAATATGTTTTCGGTTTGCCAAATCTTTCAAACTCAATTTGGAATCCGGTGTCAAAGGTTTGGATGAGTCAAGTACGTAAAGTATAAGGTCTGCTTGTTTAATTGAGTCGTGACTTCGTTTTACCCCTTCCTGTTCAACTTTGTCATCAGTCTCTTGTAATCCGGCAGTGTCTATAAAAACAACTAGTATATCTCGAATTTGTGCTTCCTCAGAGATTGTGTCGCGTGTTGTTCCGGCAATATTGGAGACGATAGCCCGGTCGTGGCCAAGTAGTTGGTTCAAGAGGCTGGATTTGCCTGCGTTTGGTTTGCCTATGATTGCTATTCGAATGCCTCTTCGAATTAGTTTGCCGTCGTTAGCTGTTGATAGTAATTGATCAATGAATGATTTAGTTTTCTTAAGGCGTTTAATCAATCCTTCCATTGTGTCTGGTTTGATATCTTCGTCGGGGAAATCGATATGTGCCTCGACATGTGCGAGAACATGCATTGTATCATCGCGAAGTTGATTAATACGTTCTGATAGTTTTCCAGCAAGCTGTTCATTAGCGGCGCTTAAGGCAAGATTTGTTCGAGCGTTGATGATATCAGCCACTGCTTCTGCTTGTGTAAGGTCTATTCGTCCGTGAAGGAATGCGCGCTTTGTGAATTCTCCTGGAATAGCCAGTCGAGCTCCAGATTTTAGTACGGCATCCAATACGGTCTTAGTTGCTTGCATTCCTCCATGGCAATTAATCTCAATTATATCTTCTCTGGTGAAAGTAGCTGGGGCACGCATGACTGATACCATGACTTCATCCAAGCGTTGATTGTTTAGTGAAATATAGCCGTAATGAATTGTATGCGATTTCGCATTTTCAAGATGGTTTGTGTTGCCTGAAATTGGTTGGAAGACTCTGTCGCCGACGCTTAAAGCGTTTTCACCTGAAATTCTTATTATGGCGATTCCTCCTTCGCCTAGAGGTGTGGCGATAGCTGCGATAGTATCTTCAAACATTTTGTTTTTTAACGAAGACAACTACCTTTTTGAATATCAGCATTGCGGCCTTCCAAAAATAAGCGGGCTTTTTCATAGCTTTTTTTTTGAAGGTAATGGAGTAGCTCCCCGTCAGTGGTTTTAGGAAGTTGAGATGCAAGATTGTCGATTTGATTGAAGTGCGACATCAAATCTGGCTTCTTATCTTTGCTGATCGAGCTTACAGCTGCTTCGAAAGCAAGCAGTGATTTCAATAGTTCGTCTTCTATTGTCATTCGAGGATTCTGCCTGTTAGTTATAAGTAAACCAAGCTTGGTGTGGGATTGCAGCTTGGTTTTTGTTATCTTTTTTTAATTAGTGATGCTTATGCGTTCCATTTTCAGCAGTTTGTTTTTTTCGCTTCTCCTCTTAACTGAATCAAGAGGTGCGGAAGGTGTAGGCAGCTCAACGTTTACTTTTAAAACTCCGTTTCCTGTTGTTTATAAAGTTCAGCCTTCAAAAATTCCATCTATAAAAATGGAATGGATGCCTGCTTGCGAGCGCGACAGGCCAGGTGTACATGTGGAATTTGGTAATCAGGTAATCCTGCGTTTGGATAAAGGATTTGTACTGGATCAAGTGATGCGAGGGATTGATCTTAAACTAGATCATGAGTTTGCTCCCAATTTATTCATACTTAGAGCTTCTTCAGTTTGGGATGCGTTGGTGTTTGCTCATATTATTTCTAAACGGGATGGTGTGGAGTTAAGTCATCCTGTCCGGCGGCTTCCAATGGCTAAAATGTCCTATTTTGTTCAATCTCCTAATGATCCATTATTTCCTTTTCAGTGGAACCTTGAAAATCGTGATGTTAATACAGGTGCGATAATTGGTCCTGAATTTAATATTCGAGAAGCTTGGGGATTGGCTACAGGTAAAGGTGTTGTAATTGGCATTGTAGATGACGGTGTAGATTTGGGGCATCCTGAGTTTCTTGGGCAGGGAGATGAGGGGTTACATTTCAATTTTACTTCTATAAAGGCTAATGGAGAGCACATGAACAAAATGCAGTTTCATGGCACTTCTGTTGCTGGTCTTGCGATTGCAAAGTGGAATAATAATAAGGGTATTTCTGGAGTATCCCCTGGAGCGAGATTTGCTAGTCAAGTTGTATGGGACATAAATGACGATTTCGGGACTGAGTTGGAAGTGGCTAATATGTTTCGTTTTCATAATAATGATATAGACATACAAAATCATAGTTGGGGTAGGAACTCTATTGAACAATTTACTGTTCCTGAGATTGAATCAGTTGCAATTGAAAATGCTATAAACGTGGGTAGAAATGGAAAAGGGGTTTTGATGATTAGGGTCGCTGGAAACGAACGTAGTAGCGACTGGAGTGCAAATGATGATGGTTATTCAAATGACCCTCGTGTCGTTACTGTTGGGTCAGTCGGTTATAACGGACGGGTATCCGGGTTTAGTAATGCTGGATCTTGTGTTCTTTGTTCAGGGCTTATTGGAGAAGCTTCAGAAGCACCACCAATCTACACAACAGATCGAATGGGGGTGCTTGGCTGGAACAATAAATTAGATCCTGAAGATTCAGAAGCTGGAAACTATTTTGCTATTAAACGAGGCGGCAATTCATTTGCCGCACCCCAGATTTCAGGATTGGTTGCATTGATATTGGAGGCTAATTCTAGTCTTTCTTATCGTGATGTTCAGCAAGTACTCATTAATTCTTCTCGGCATTATGATTTTTCTGATCCATTTCTTAATTCAAATGCTGCTGGATACAAATTTAGCATAAACACTGGATTTGGAGTTCCTGATGCAAGTGCGGCTGTTCATCTAGCAAAACAATGGGCAAATAAAGAACCATTGATTGTGAATTCTTATAAACAGGCCGCTGTTGAAAATGTTCCAGATGATGGTCTATTAGTAGAAATCAGTTTTAATGATGAAATAATTAAATTCAATGCAAGCCCTGGAAACGGATTAGTTCCAGACGAGGAGACTAATTCAATACCAATCGTTGATGTGGGTAGGGCTTTGAACCCAATTGACATTGACCTCACTGATAAGGCTGCGTTTATTCAGCGAGGCGGCTCTGTTTTTTCTGAAAAGGTTAAATATGCTGCAGATGCAGGTGCTTCATTTGTTATTATCTACAATAATAATGGAGGTGATGAGAGATTCATTATGGGTGATATGCAGTTTGTTTCTATTCCGGCGGTTTTTTTATCTAAGAATGATGGGGATCAAATTCTTGAAATGATGTCTAATACGACAATTAATCCATTAAAAGTTAAGCTTAATCTAAATAAGGTTTCTACAGTCATTAATGTGCCTGATTCAATGATATGCGAACAAGTAGGTGTAAGGGTTGAAATGAAGCATCCTATTCGAGGTGATATACGTTTGACTGTTAAGTCACCTTCGGGCACGCGAAGCTTGTTGCAAGCAAACGTCCCAGATGGAAGTCCATGGAAATCAGATTGGGTTTTTTGGACTAATCAGTTTTTCTATGAACCGTCTAAAGGGAATTGGACGATTGATATCTCGGATTTAGCTAAATTATTTTATGGTGAAATAAGGCATGTTGAATTGATCACTCGAGGATCGAAAATAACTGACTTTGATAATGATGGACTATCCGATGAATGGGAAAAAAATAACTTTAATTCCCTTAGCGAGGAAGCGCTTGGCGATCCTGATAGTGATGGGCTTTCTAATGTGTTTGAACAGTCTGTAAATTTAAACCCAATAAAATTTGATCGACGATTAAGGATTCGGCAACATTCACTTTCTGATAATCGTTTGCGTTTCAGTTGGCCTGCATGGGAAGGTTTTGAATACCAAGTTCAAATGTCTGAGAATATAGATGGGCCATGGAATAATTTAGAAGTTGTGTTCCCAGGTAGGTATGAAGGAGTGTGGATTGAAAAAATTGAAAAGAAAAAAAGAAGGTTTTTTCGATTGAAAATAGAAATAAAGCCATGACAGAAAACTCGAATGCTAAAAATCCTTATTCGTCATCCAGTACTAATCTGGATCGAGGTAAAGCTGTTTGCGAGGCTGTAATATTAGCAGGGGGGAAGAGCTCTAGGATGGGGAAGGATAAGAGTTCAATCAATCTAGGAGGGCTTACATTATTATCTCATGTGAAACAGGTGATATTGTCTGTTGGGTTTGATCCATATGTTTTAGTTGATGACCTGCAACCAGGGCTTGGGCCTATTGGAGGTGTGGCTACTGCTCTTAAAAAGTCTGATAGTTTTTCTGTTATGTTCTTTGGTTGCGATATGCCTTTCCTATCTTCTGAATTGTTGGATGATTTTTTTGAGGAAGCAATGGAAGTTGAATCAGCAATATTTACAAAGCATTTAAAAGGCTTTGGATTCCCTTTTTTGATTTATCGTAAAGACCTTTTAAAAGTTCAAGAACAAATCGATAACTGTGAGTTTTCATTGCAGCGTTTGGCAAGGAATTTATCAGCAAGATCTTGGGTGCCGCCAAGTCGATTTGAATCTCAATTATTTAATATTAATTCACCTGAGGATTTAATTAAAGCTAAGCGCCGGGTAGATGAGTGATGTTATGAATTTATTTAGATATTTTTTATTTAGTTTCTTTTTGTTTTATTCGGGCACCTATGTATCGGCTCAAAAAAAACATGAATTTTCTCGGCCTTTAATGGGCATGGCATTTCGTATTGTTATATATTCAGAGAATAGCTCTTTAGCGAGTAAGGGAGCCAAGAGCGCTTTTGATAAAGTAGCAATATTAAATAAAATTATGAGCGATTATGATTCTACAAGTGAATTGAGCCGGCTCTCTAACCTGGCAGGAAGCGGGAAGGCGGCGCGCATTAGTGACTCTCTATTTCAGGTGTTGCAAGCAGGACAGTTGCTTGGAGGTAGAACAGATGGAGCTTTTGATGTTACTTCCGGTGCGTCCACAAGATTGTGGCGGCAAGCACGACGTTTAAAGAGGGTTCCTCCTGAAGATGCTATAAAAATTGCGAACAACTCCTCAGGATATCGTTATTTGAAATTAGATAAATTTCTAAAGACTGCTGAGCTGTTGAAGGATGGGATGAGGCTAGATCTAGGTGGGATTGCAAAGGGGTTTGCTCTAGACGAAGCTTTCAAGTTGTTAATTAGTAAAGGTTTTTCAAAAGTCTTAGTTTCAGCAGGAGGAGACATTCTTGTAGGAGAGCCTCCTCCTGGAAAGCAAGGTTGGAAAATTGCCTTGTTGGGATTAGGTGACTCAGTAACGGAATATATTTTTTTGAAGAATTGCGCAGTTGCCACTTCTGGTGATTTGTTTCAGTTTCTTGAGTTTGGAGGTAAAAGGTATTCGCACATAATTGATCCCCGTACAGGTGCGGCTATTTCAGAGCAAAGACTAGTCCATGTGCTAGCTCCAAAGGCAATGCAGGCAGATAGTTTAGCTACTGCAATTAGTGTGATTGGTCAAAAAGATGGTTTACGTTTAGTTGCAGGTGATAAGAGATTGGCTGTCAGAATCGCTTTCCGAAACAAATCAGGTCAAGTTAAGAAGAAATCAAATCAAGCTTTTAAGGCTTGGCCAAGGGTCGATGAGTAACCGTCATAAAACCATTAATAACAAAAAAGCCCGCAGTATATCTGCGGGCTTTTTGTATAGATTTAATTTTTAAATCAAGCGTTGTTCCCAGTGATTTGAAGGTATTCTCGATCTTTAATAATGCCAGGCGCTGGAGCAGGATAATTACCGTCTGGGTTGGTTTTTAGTGGCGCATCAGATTCCATGTTCAGCTCTTCAGCATTTGGACACAGATCGTGATCGTGGTTTAAAACCTTATCATAGGTGACTTCTTGCCCTGTGTGTGTTGCAAAGCGCCCCATTGCACTTACGACGCTTGCTTTCACCCCCCGTTCGCATTCATTAAAAGGCTTGTTGTCACGAATCGCTGTCATGAGATTGTTCCACTCATCTTGGTAAGGATTACTTTCTCGACCCGGATAAGCCCATGCGACTGGATCGTTGAAACTTTGACCCTTAAAGATTTTGCATGGGGCTGGAGCGTGCCCGGCTTGAGATATGATTCCTAAACCTTTCGAACCGTGAGCGTAACTAGCAAAATCTCCGTGACACCCATTCATAGTTCGTCCGTGCATATAAAGCTTGGCTCCATCCTTGAAGGTGTACTCGACTGTGTAAGAGTCCAGGTTTTGGTCGACGTAGTTTTGACCGCTAGGAGCTTCTTTATAGTGGCGGCCTCCAGCTCCTTGAGCTTTGATTGGCCAGTCATCTTTCATCCAGCAACATTCATCTATGTTATGAATGAAGTAGTCACTAAATGAACCACCACTGGCCCATATAAAACTATGGAAACGTCGAATTTGATATAGCAATTCACTTTCGTCTTTTTTTGGTGGAAGTGAAAAGCAAGATGCTACAGGTCCATGTAAACGATAGGCGCGAAGTAAATTGATGTCTCCAAGTTCGCCATCTTTTATGCGATTAAACAGTTCACCGCGTGCTTTACTATGCCGACACATTAATCCAACTCCTACTTTGAGGTCTTTTTTCTTGGCTTCTTCATTGAGAGCAAGCATTCGTTTAGCAGTAATACCATCTGGGCATACTGGTTTTTCCATGAATACGTTAAGGCCTCGGTCGATTGCTTTTTTATAGTGAATCCATCGAAAGGCACAAGGGGTAGTGAAAATAACAACATCTCCTTTATCGAGGTTATCCATAGCTTTTGAGTAACCATCAAATCCAATGTAACGACGATCTTCTGGGACATCTACTCGATCCTTACCTCGGCGCTTAAGGGAGCGAAAACTGTTATTCATATTGGCTGAAGATACATCAGCCATAGCCACGAGTTTAGTTCGGCCTATGCTTTCTGGAACGGCCAAGGCATTTGCCGCAGCCCCGGTGCCGCGTCCACCGGCTCCAACCAAAGCAACTTTTGTAAAGTCGTCTGTGGACGAGTGTACGTGAGGTATTGCTATACCCGCTAATGCTGAGCCAGCCGTTATTGTGCCGGTTGTCTTTATGAAATTGCGCCGGTTACTGGGCAATGAATCATTAGGCTTATTCATCCCCGTTATCCTTACTCTGCCTAAACTAGTGGCGTCAACTTCATTCATATTTCATATATTAAAGCCAACTAGTTTCTATTGGTTTAAACTTTTCGGCAAGGTCTCGTTAGTGTACTCAGAACTGGACCGTTTACCTTCTGAAATTAAGGTTTAATTTGCTATCTATGACGTGTGAAAAGTTCAGATCATTAAATAAGCCATATGGTGTATTGCCAATCACGCTTGTTTTAAGTTTGTTTTTAAATTTTTCAGCATTTTCTGCAGATTTAGATTTTTCTCGGGACGTGCTACCTATTCTTTCAGATAATTGTTTTCACTGTCATGGTCCTGATGCTAAAAAAGCCCGTAAAGGGGATCTTAGGCTGGATGATGAGGATGATGCTAAAAGAGACCGAGATGGTTATCGTGTGCTCGACTCGGCCAATCCAGCTAAGAGCGAACTTCTTGCCCGAATTACTTCATTTGACGCAAATAAACAAATGCCGCCTCCAGAGGTCGGGCGACCTTTGACTGTTGCTCAAATTGAGACGCTTAAAAAGTGGGTGAATCAGGGGGCAAAGTGGGGAAGGCATTGGGCGTTTGAGCCTGTTTTAAAGCCTGTGCTTACCAGTGAAAAAGCACACCCAGTGGATGAGCTTGTAAGTCGAAAGTTGGTCTCTAAAAGTGTAACTGCAAATTCAAGGGCAGATCGTCATACTTTGATTCGACGATTGAAACTTGACCTAACAGGGATTCCGCCAACTCTCGAGCAGTTGGAGGAATTTCTGGCAGATCTTCGACCCGGCGCTTGGGAGCGACTTGTGTCTCGAACGCTTGCTTCGCCTCATTATGGTGAACGAATGGCGTGGGACTGGCTTGAGGCTGCACGCTACGCAGATTCTAATGGTTACCAAGGTGATAATGAACGTTCAATGTGGCCTTGGCGCGACTGGGTAGTGAGAGCATTTAATGGAAATTTACCTTTTGATGATTTTACTATCCATCAATTAGCTGGCGACTTATTGCCTGATGCTAGCAAGGACCAAATCCTTGCTACAGGTTTCAATCGTAATCATATGATTAACGGAGAGGGAGGACGCATTGCAGAGGAAAACCGGGTTGACTATGTTTTTGATATGACTGAGACGATGGGCACAGTCTGGCTTGGCCTTACACTGAACTGCAGCCGTTGTCACGATCACAAATTTGACCCTCTTACCCAGCGCGAATATTATGAATTAACAGCTTTCTTTAATCAGACTCCAGTTACCGGTGGAGGTGGAGATCCTGCTACACCTCCAATTCTTCAGACTGGTTCTTTGGAATTGATTGAAGAGATAGAGGCGGCCAAGGAAATTGTTTTTCATGCGAAAGTCAAAGTTGATGAGAGGCAAAAAGTAATAGTTAAAGGAGAGGGAGACTGGGGGATGAGGAGGAGGAAGGAGTTAGATGATATAAATACAGAAGATTGGGAATTGGTTGAGCCGATTGAGGCTAAGTCTAAGGGACAGACATTGACTATTAGACCAAACGGGGCAGTCCTGGCATCAGGGAATAACCCGGAGAAAGACGAATACGAATTGATTTATCTTCTTAAAAAGGGAGATATTACGGCATTCAAGCTTGAGGCTATTAGGCATTCGACAATGACAGAGGGTAGGTTAGCTCGATCAGATTCGGGCAATTTTGTTTTAACCGATATTCGTTTTAGCCCCAATGATACTAAGGATTCACTAGTTATATCAGGGAGCGAGGCAACTTATGAACAAGGCAGCCATAAGCTTAAGCAAGCCTATGACAATGATCCTTCTACCGGTTGGGCGGTTTGGAATGGCCGGACAATCAATCGAGATCATGCGGGAATGTTTCTTCTAAAGAATTCTTTTAAAATAGAGGAAGAAGGTAAGCTTTCTGTTACTCTAAAGTTTAACTCCTCGGCAAAGCATCATAACATGGGTTTCTTCCGTCTTTATCAAACTTCGTTGAAAGATCCTAAGTTGGAAAGTGAGCAGGCGATGCTTTTGGCCGCTCTGAAGGTGCCGCTTGTAAATCGCACAGATAAGCAAAAAAGTCTTATTACTGCTGCATATGAGGCTACGGACGCTGAATTAATTCGATTGCGTAATTTCAAAAAGGCTTCGGAAGATCGATTAAAAAAGCTAAAGGGTCGATTAGCGAAGGTGATGGTCATGAAGGACATGGCTAAACCTCGAAAAACATATATGCTAGATCGTGGTTTGTATACAAAGCGAGGAGAATTAGTTTTCGCTGATGTTCCAGCTTCGTTGCCGAAGCTTCCAAAGAGTGAGAAGCATAATCGGCTTAGTTTAGCGAAGTGGTTAGTGAGCCGAGACCACCCGTTAACAGCTCGAGTTACAGTAAACCGTTATTGGCAAATGTTGTTTGGAATAGGTTTTGTGAAGACAGCAGAGGACTTTGGAGTTCAGGCTGAATATCCAGAGCATCGGGAATTACTAGACTGGTTGGCAGCAGACTTTATGGAGACGAACTGGGATGTGAAACGTCTTATAAGAACAATCGTTACCAGTGAAACCTATCGTCGCAGTTCGAAAATATTGTCTCGTGCACAATATGATCTGGATCCAGAAAATCGATTATTGGCTCGTGGGCCTCGATTCAGAATGCCGTCTTGGATGATTCGCGATCAGGCACTCGCAACCTCTGGAATCCTCAATGACATGCAGGGAGGTGCCTCTATCAACTCGTATCAACCTGAGGGTGTTTGGGAAGAAACTTCTTTTGGCAGAAAGCGCTATACTCAAGCCGAAGGAAGGGCTTTGCACCGACGGAGTCTTTACACTTTCTGGCGAAGGATTGTTGGTCCAACCATGTTCTTTGATTCAGCCAAAAGGCAAGTATGTGAAGTAAATCCTTTGCGAACTAATACGCCAATGCACGCATTAATTACGATGAATGATATTACCTATGTAGAGGCTGCTCGTTCTTTGGCAGAGAAAATTATTAACGAAGAAGATGAGGTTGCTGCTCGCTTGGGTTTAGCTTCTAAACGCGTTCTGTTACGTGATTTGTCGAAGCATGAAATGGCTATTTGGATGCAGTCTTTGGAGCGTTCTATCAAAGAGTTCGTTGCAGACCCTGAGGCTGCTAAAGCTTATCTTTCTCATGGGGACTCTAAGCCTAATGAGAAAATTAAGCCTATTGAGTTAGCAGTTTGGACTGCACTTTGCTTGAATTTTTTGAATCTAGATGAAACTTTGAACAAGGAATAATATAGTGTCCTCTTTCTGGAATATACTTAATCCCAATTCACCATCGCCAGTTCTTGAGCGGCAGCTGGCAATCAATCGGCGTCATTTTTTTGATCGCAGTGCAACAGGTATTGGTGTCGCCGCTTTGGGGAGTCTGCTAGGCCGTGACGGCTTGAGCGCTGTGACAAATCAAAATAGTAATTTAATGGGATTGCCAGGTTTGCCTCACTTCGCTCCTAAGGCTAAACGCATTATTTATCTTTTTCAAAATGGTGCTCCAACACATATTGATCTTTATGATTACAAGGAGAAGTTATCTAAGGTTCATGGAAAACCGGTTCCAGAGGAATACTTTAAGGGAAAACGTTTTAGCACGATGACTGGTAACCCTACCGGAAAGCTAATGTTGCAACCGGTAGAGCCATTCAAGCAACACGGTCAAAGCGGGGCTTGGGTCAGTAACTTCCTTCCTCATATCGCCAAGTCAGCTGATGATATTTGCTTTATAAAGAGCATGAATTCAGACGCCGTTAATCATGCTCCAGCGATTTCCTTTTTACTTAGTGGGGCGCAAATACCAGGTAGGCCAACAATGGGGGCATGGTTAAATTATGGTTTAGGTAATCCATCACAGGATTTGCCTGGATTTGTAGCGATGACTTCAGTTAGTAAAGGTACATCTTGTGGGCAGATTTTCTATGATTTCTATTGGGGGTCTGGATTTCTTCCTTCTCGGTTTCAGGGAAGTAAATTCAGAGGAAGCCGTGACCCGGTATTGTACTTAAAAAACCCCGCCGGAATGAAACCAGAGTTGCGACGAGGATTGCTCGATGACTTGGCTGAGTTAAATGAGTTAAAATTTAAAGAAACCGGTGACCCTGAGATTCGCACAAGAATTGCTCAGTACGAAATGGCTTACAAAATGCAGACATCTGTTCCTGAGTTGACCGACCTTTCTGATGAGCCTGATCACGTTCTGGATTTGTATGGTCCGCAGGTTCGTGAGCCTGGGACATTTGCCTACAACTGTCTAATGTCTAGGCGATTGGCTGAAAGAGGGGTTCGGTTTGTTCAGTGTATGCACGCAGGTTGGGATCAGCATAATAGTCTTACCACTGAATTATACACGCAGTGCAAAGACACTGACCAGCCTAGTGCAGGCTTACTGAAGGATCTAAAAATGCGAGGTATGCTTGACGATACATTGGTGATTTGGGGAGGTGAGTTTGGTCGAACGCCGTTTATTCAGGGTGACATTAATAATCGTCCACGCTGGGGTCGTGACCATCATCCTTATGCCTTTACAATATGGATGGCTGGTGGCGGTGTTAAATCAGGCACGAGTTGGGGCGCTTCAGATGAGTTGGGCTTCAATGCTACTGTTGATCCAGTGCATGTTCATGATTTACAAGCAACTATACTTAATTTGATGGGCATAGACCACGAACAACTTACTTATCGATTTCAAGGGCGGTATCATCGTTTAACTGACGTTCATGGTAAAGTAGTCCAAGGTGTTATTTCCTGATATGAGACTAATCGTTTGGTTTTGAGATTGGCTCGGGGTGTTTGTGCTAGTAGGTTTCTCTAACTGCATTACTTTAATTTTAAATATTTTTTGCATGTTTATTAGTCGATATTTTATTGTTTCGCTGGGGGCCTTGATATTTTCATTTCAAAATACCCTTTTTTCAGCTGATAAGAATCCGGGAAAGATTGATTTTACTCGAGATATTCGACCGCTATTGAGTGATAATTGTTTTGCCTGTCATGGGCCGGATTTAAAACAGATTAAAGCCGATCTTAGGCTAGACACTCGAGAAGGTGCTTTATCAGATCTGGGGGGCTACTCTGCTGTTGTTCCCGGAAAACCTTCAGAAAGTGAATTAGTCGTTCGAATTCTTTCTGATGATGATGATGATGAACTGATGCCTCCCTCCGATTCTGGTAAGAAACTTAATTCTCGCCAAAAGGCTTTGCTACAACAATGGATCTCTGAAGGTGCGGAATACGATTTGCATTGGGCTTACAAACCAGTGAAGCGAGATTCACCTCCAAAAGTTAAGAATGAGTCATTCGTAATCAATGACATTGATCGCTTTATTCTCCAAAGGATTGAAAAGGCAGGGTTTAGTCCATCCAGTATTGCCGATCGTGTGACTTTAGCACGTCGACTTTATTATGATCTTCTAGGTATGCCTCCATTGCCTGAAGAGATAGACTCTTTTGTGAATGATAATTCGGCTGGAGCTTACGAAAAATTTGTTGAGCAGTTACTTAATGACCCTCGTTACGGTGAGAGAATGGCGGTGCACTGGTTGGACCTTGTACGCTATGCTGATACTATTGGATATCATAGTGACGCAATTCGTGAAGTTTCTGCATATAGAGACTATGTTATCGATTCATTTAATGAAAATAAGCCCTATGATAAATTTACCATTGAACAATTGGCTGGCGACTTATTAGAAGAACGGGGAGTCACCCAGCAAATTGCCTCTGGATATAATCGTTTACTTCAAACTACTGAAGAGGGAGGTGCTCAGCCAAAAGAATATCGCGCTATTTATGCTGCTGATCGAGTTCGAAATGTTTCTGGAGTTTGGCTTGGTTCGACTCTTGGTTGTGCTCAGTGTCACGATCACAAATATGACCCGTTTTCAACTCGCGACTTTTACAGTATGGCAGCTTTCTTTGCTGATATAAAAGAAACTGCAGTAGGGAGGCAAAATCCTAATTTAAAAATCCCAAGCAAAAAGCAAAGTGTAGAAATTATTTCTATACGTGAACAAATTCGTGATGCGGACTTTGTTGAGTTTGATGCATTACACGGTTTTGCACGGACATTCCAAACAATTAACGGATTGGACTTAAACGGTGAATTTATCTTAGCTTTGAATGTGGGAGGGGCTTCTTCAGTCCAGATTGGGAATGTTGAGTTCAAGCCTACATTAAAAAGTGTTGATGGATTTACTAGTAATCTTAAGTCAGGTGCCGGAAATGCAGGAAACCACACAGACGCAAGTTTGAAAAAGTTACTGTCCACTCACGGTTGGAGTGATGATCCAGTCTCAATGGTTTTTAAGGTGAAGACTGGGAAACGTTATAAATTACAGCTCATTGTTCGTGAGCCAATCAGTAGTAAGCATCATCGTAATTTCTCTGTGAATATTGATGGGAAAGCAGTAGTAGATAATCTTTTAGTAAATGCTCGAGTTGCTTCTTATAATGACGAAAGTCTTGTCTATACTGTGGAAGCTGAGGCTTTCAATGACACTATGAGGGTGTCTTTAATTCCGGGGAACACCATTGGATCAACAGATGGAACCCCTGTTTTAAATGCATTAACTTTGGAGGAAGTTTCTGGTCAGCCAGATTTGATTAAGCCGAAATATTTTACTGCTTTTGCCAAGGAAAAGGCTAAGTGGGAATCTGAGGTCTTGACTAAAATTAAAAAGAAAGAGGAAACGAAATTGCCTAGTGGTGTAATAGAGGCGATTAAGATTTCTACAGTAAAGCGATCGGCTTCGCAGCGGTCGGCTTTATTTAGTTACTATTTTGGAGTTGCTTCATCTACAGCTGAGATCAGAGATAGAGTTAATAAGCTTCGGAAGAATTTGGCTAATGTTGAAAAAACGATCAAAACGATGTTGGTTACAGAAACTGAAAAGCCGCGAATGACTCGTATATTGCCCCGTGGAGATTGGCTGGACGACTCAGGAGAGGAAGTTCTACCTGCTGTTCCGGCGTTCTTGCCAAAAAACAAATTACGGGAAGATGGTCGTAGAGCGAATCGTTTGGATTTAGCTAAGTGGATTGTAGATCCTGAAAATCCGCTTACATCTCGAGCTTATGTAAATCGAATGTGGAAGCTTTTTTTTGGCACAGGTTTATCATCTCGGCTAGATGATCTAGGGGGGCAAGGAGAACCTCCATCTCATCCTAAATTACTTGATTGGTTAGCTGTTGAGTTCGTAGAGAATGATTGGGATATGAAGCATATCGTTCGACTATTGGTTACCTCTAGTGTTTACAGGCAGGCTTCGGTTTCCAGAGAAGAACTGAACGAGGTTGATGCGGGGAATAGAATGTATGCTCGTCAGAGTCGGTTCCGTGTAGACGCCGAGATGGTGCGTGATGCAGCATTACGTATCAGTGGTTTATTGCTTGTGCAAAATGGTGGTTATAGCGCCAAACCTTACCAGCCAGCCGGATACTGGAAGCATTTGAATTTTCCAAAGCGTAAGTGGAATCATGATAAGGGAGAAAATCAATACCGAAGGGGTCTTTATACATTCTGGTGTAGAACGTTTTTGCATCCGAGCATGTTAGCCTTTGATGCCCCGAGTCGTGAAGAGTGTTCAGCTGAACGTACGCGTTCGAACACCCCACAACAGGCTTTGGTTTTATTAAATGATCCAACTTATGTTGAAGCCTCTCGGGTGTTTGCAGAACAGATTTTACAGAATGGAGGAAGTTCAGATGAAGCGCGTTTAGAGTGGGCTTTTAGGCGAGCTTTATCGCGTAAGCCTTTGGATCAAGAGAGAGCGATATTACTAGATTTATTAAAGTCGCAGCTTAAACAATACGATCTCAACATTGAGGAGGCTAAGCGGGCTGCTTCTGCTGGTCAATGGCCTACCGCTGACGTCTTAAAGCCAGAGGCGGTAGCCGCATGGTCATCTGTTTCACGTGCGATTATGAACTTGTACGAAACCACCTCGCGCTTTTAATTTTAATAATGAATCTATATCAACAATCCATAAACCAATTGAATCGGCGTTCTTTTTTGAACGGTGTGTCTGTTGGTGTTGGTTCGCTTGCTCTAACCTCATTACTTGGGCCCCAAGGTTTAACTAAGGAAGATTCGCCATTGGTGTCCAGGGGTGCAGTGAACCCATTACACTTCGCACCAAGAGCAAAGCGGGTTATACACCTTTGCATGGCAGGTGGACCTTCTCACTTGGAGACACTTGATTACAAACCAAAGCTAGCCGAGATGAATGGTAAGCCAATGCCTAAGTCGATAACTGATGGCCAGCCAATTGCTCAGCTGCAAAATAATAAACAATTAAAGTGCCTAGGCCCACAGCATGAGTTTGAGAAGTATGGAAAATCTGGCCAGTTAATTTCAAAAGCACTTCCACAAATAGGAAGTATTGCTGACGATATTTGTATTATTAAGTCAATGACCACTCAACAGATTAATCATGATCCAGCTCATACATTCATGAATACTGGATCACAAATTTCTGGTCGACCAAGTATGGGGTCTTGGGTGCTTTATGGATTAGGTAATGGAAGTGATAACTTGCCTGGTTATGTTGTGTTGAGTTCGAGCGGAGGAGGGCAGGATCAGCCTATTGCTTCGCGTCAGTGGCATAGTGGTTTTTTGCCTAGCAGATATCAAGGAGTTCACTTTCATTCTACCGGCGACCCTGTGCTTTATATTAGTAATCCAAATGGTGTTAATCAAAAAGGGCAAGGCGAAGTTATCAGTGCTATCAATGCAATTAACAAAATTCGAAATAAGACCGTAGTTGATCCAGAAATTGATACTCGTATAAGTCAGTATGAGATGGCTTTTAGGATGCAGACAAGTGTCCCAGAGTTAATTGATACGTCTAAGGAGCCTAAGCACATGTTTGACCTTTATGGCGCAAAGCCAGGTGATGGGTCGTTTGCTAGTAATTGTCTGCTTGCTAGGCGTTTAGCAGAGCGCGGAACCAGGTTTATTCAGCTTTATCACCGTGGATGGGATCATCACGGTGGCGTTAAGAATGGAGTTTTAACAACTGCAAAGCATGTAGATAAA
>SHAK01000019.1 GCA_004213515.1 Limisphaerales bacterium
GTCATAGGGGGTTATTTATTTAATTTTCTAGCTATTAGTTCCTTATGTTCACAATTTAATCTTCTTCATCATAGTTGGCAAGGAGTGTGCTTACTATCCATTGGTTAACATAACTTTGTTCATTTCGTATACCATAAAGAATCAGATGCATCTTCTTATTTTTTTAAATACGAATGATGACTATGATTAGAGTCCTTTTAGGCATGCTTTCGGATGTGTTTCTCATGATGGAGTTAATACAGATGCCGGTAGATTGACTTTTTACTCTCTAATTTAATAAAGGAATTGAAGTTTTTAAGGTTTTTAATTGGGGAGAATGTACGAGTAAGAGAGATTCGATTCAAAAAGAGCTCTCTTCTCCTGATTAGAGAAAAACTGGTTGCTCAGGCTAGTTTTTCTCCGGCGGTGAAGAGATCTTCAAGCGACTCTTCACCGCCTATTTTAATTATTGATCTCTAAAGTTTCTCCAGCCTTAGGAATGATAACCTTCACTGATGGCCATTTTTTTGTGATTTGTTTCTTGAACCATTCTCTCGCTTGAGAGTCTCCGTGCCCTAGGATTAAGGTTCGTGGCCCTACTCTGCCGACTAATTCAATTAGGTCTTCACGATTGGCGTGTGCTGTCAGATCAAAATCACGTACCTTACATCGTTTAGCTAAATTTCCGGTTGTATCACAATAGTGAAAATGTTCTTTGTGATAGGCAGATTTAAGTCTTCCTCCTGGAGTTGAAGGATCGGCATAACCTACAAAGAAAATTCCATGCTCAGGTTGCTCAACCATGCGTTTTGCTAAATCATATGCAGTAGTGTTTTCGGTAAGCATTCCAGCAGTCATTACAAATAGCCGACTTTTATTAAGCTTTATTTTTGCTGCCTGATCACGGCTTAGAACTGAAAGATCAAGTTCCTCGTCTAGTTGAAGGTTCGGATGTTGGCGATTAGCTCGATGTGATTGTAAATCGTAAATTTCTGTGAATACACGCCCTAGCCCCCCTATAAATATAGGCTGTTTTTTTAAACGGCCTGATTTCATTTGAAGGGCAAGAATTGAAAGTATTTCCTGTGTGCGGCCTAGAGCAAATGATGGGATTAAGACGCTTCCTTTTCGTTTGAAAGTTTCTTCAATCGCCACAATTAGTTTTTCGGTTTCATTGCCACGAGAAAAATTTTCAGGAGTACTACGATTCCCTCTTGTCGTCTCCATTATCATTACATCAGCTTGTATATCATTGAAACTTGCAGCTTTGAGAATGGTCTGATCGTGAGTGCAAACATCTCCAGTATAAAAGAGGGATTCTTTTCCACCGCGCAACATAATTCCTGCTGACCCTAAAGTATGTCCAGCGTCATGAAATTCAAGTGTAGGTGAGGATTTCCCACTAATTGCTCTGTCAAAAGAAGCCCATTCAATCTCCCGGTTGTATTGGTAACCTTGAAAGATTGGAGCGAGTTCATCGACTTCTCGATGTGTAAAGAGTGGATATTCTGATATGCCAAGTTCGGAGGCTTGACGTTTCATTACGTTAACAGAGTTGTGGAGTACTCGTTCAATAATGAAATAGCTTAGTTCCGTCATCATAACATGTGATTGGGGGAACTTTCTTAGTGCAATTGGAAGAGACCCAACATGGTCGTGATGACAGTGGGTAATTGCGATTGTGTCTACTGGACGATTTTTAATTTTATCGTATAAAGGAAGGGCGTCGCTACCATCGTGTTTGGGATGGGTGCCAGCGTCCATTAATAAACCACATCCGTCTATTTCTACATGCCAAGAACTAGCTCCAATGTCGGGTCCTGGATTAAGATCACATATTTTCAATTGTAAATGTTACTTTGATTTATAGGTTTCAGTGAAAACTTTGAGCCATGGTGTTATAAGCATTAAATGATTCTGGATGAATTATGCGATTCTTAGATAGGTTTTTTCTGATTTTATGTTTTATTACCTCAAATGAGGCTGCTTCTAAATCACGTTCAGCTAAATTCCGAACGGTTTCGGCCTCAGAATACTGTCTCAGAGGTTCGCAGAAATCTGCCACAAAGAGAACTTTGTCAACAGGTCCCATTTTAGAGGCTCCTGTAGTGTGTTTACGCATTGCACTGTTCACTATTTCATCATCAATACCAAATTGGTTTTTAGCAAAAAAAGGTGCCAGTTTGCCATGTATCAGACTAATATTGTCTTGTTCGTATTCGTCTATCAAAAAATCATGCTTTTTAGCGAATTTAAGTAGCTCACAATCACTAAATTCTTTTAAAGAGTCGTGAAGAAGAGCTGCTAGTTCGACCTTTTTAGAGTCCATGTTATACCTCTTAGCCAGATTTCTTGCTTGATCTCGAACGGATAAAACATGAGCAAAACGATTAGCGGTGAGATCTTTTTTTAAGTGCTCCTCGATTCTTGCGATTAGTTTTGTTTGGTTAAGCATATTGGCTCATACAAAAAATCTTGCAAAATCAGGCCCGAATTTTAAGGCGGTGTCAAATGGCAAAGAAATATATATTCGTTTTGATTTCGCTATAATTTTTTTCTAGCTATAGATTTGGTAGGTATTAATTTTAATTATGAGATCTATCCCAGCTTTGTCTCGCCGCAAAACTTTAAGAGCCCTTTCGTACGGACTTGTTTGTTCTGGGTTGTGCGGATCATCTCCCTTTCGTTGGCTTGTTTCCGATATTCAGGCAGGAGATTCAGCGATCTTTAAAATGAGTTTTGATGAGTTTCCGCAGTTGAGCAAATCTTATGGATCAGTGAGGGTGAACGTGGCTGGAATTCCAAATGCGAGTAATCAAATTGTTGTAACTCGAATGCCAGGCAATAAATTTTACGCGGTTTCTTCTAAATGCACACATAGCGGTGTTGCTGTTAATCCATTCAAGAAAGGAAAGGGTCTTTACTGCGCAGCTCACGGTTCTCAGTTTGATGTAGATGGTCGAGTAGTTAGAGGTCCTGCAATTTCCGCTCTTAAATTATATTCTTCAAAATATGATGGTAAGGGGACTGTTAGTGTGGAGTTTCCTGAACTAGGCTATTCTGTTAATGCTAGCATTCTCCAGTCAATTGAAGGAGATAGATTGCATTTAACATTCGAGACAATTCCAGGGATGACATACTCAGTCGCCTTTTCTTCTCAGTTTGGAAACGAATATGTAAGATCTGAAAAGTTTGCTGTAACAAAGGAGGGACCCTATAATATTGATCGACTGACAGCGGATAGGGGAGTAGTGAATATTTACTTAAAGCCTTTAGGTAAAGCAGGCTTTATAAAAATAATTAGGGAATAACTCGATTAAGTGTGTAACGTTATTTATATTGCCTGTGTAATACATAGACAAATAATTAATTCTTTGAACAGTAGAACAAAAATTTTATTCATCTTAACTTTGTTTTTAATGAACATTGTTGGTCAGGCTTCAGAATTGAATAAAGACGATTTACCGGATAACACTAAAGCTTTTATTCATCTCGACTTTGATGCATTGCGAAAATCAAAACTAGGTTCAACTTTAATCAATTGGGCTCAAAAAGAGGATGGGGGTAAAGATAAAATGGATGAGATTGAAAAGGATATTGGTTTCGATCTCTTAACTGCGATAAACGGGGTGACAATTTCTACTAATGGTAAAAAGGATTACGGTTTGGTTATCCTCAAGCACACCGCTAATATCAAGAAAGTGCTATCCTATATCAAGAAAGCCGATGGATACTACGCTACAAAGTACAAGACTAGCGGTGGTAAAGGTTCTGAGACTTATATTCACAGTGTTGGCAAGAAACGCACAAATCTTAAAGAGAAACCTGACGATCGAGGATACATAAGTTTTGTCGACAAAAATACAGCTGTGATCGCTCCAAGTAGAAAATTGACAGGGCAGGGGATTGAGCTAGTGAAAGGTAATAGATCTACTCTTAGTCTGCCTGTTGAACTTTCAATAGGTATTGGAAAAGTCAAATTGCCTTTAATTTCAAGTTACGTTGATATCGATGCGCTTGGAGATGTTATTGAGGATGACAACATAAAAGACATGGTTCGAGATAGTATGTTTTTTCTAGGAGAAACAGATGGTCGATTAATTATGAACCTTAAGATTACTGCACAGAGTGTTGAGACAGCAGAGCACATGTATAATATGGCTAATGGCTTACTCGGAATTGCTTCTTTAAAGATGAAAAATGCCCCTGAAAAAATGAGTTTAATTAAAGCGATGAAGATATCTAAAAAGCAATCCGCCATAATAGCCAGTTTTTCGATGTCGGTTGATAAAATTTTGGAATATACTGATCCTGAACTTAAAGAGTTTAATATTAATTTAGGTGATAACTTAAATAAAAGGTGATGCAATCCGTCATCATTCCAACGATGACTGCGGCCCTGGCTAAGAGTTCTAGTCAGCCTAAAAAAGTTGAGCCCCTAAAGTCAGCTTCAGTTGATAATATTTGTGAAGAAAAGCAATTAGCAATTGCTGCAAAAGGAGGCTGTTTGAAATCTTTTGAACAGATTGTTTCTCGTTTTGAGCTTAGATTATATCGCTTTGTTCTCAAGAAAACTGGAGATCATCATCTTGCGCAGGATTTAATCCAATCTACATTTGTTATCGCTTACAGAAAACTGCATCTTTTTAATCCAAAGTATGCTATTTCCACTTGGCTTTATACTATAGCCAATCGACAGACAATTAATCACTTTCGCCGTCTCAAACCAATTGATTCTGAGGATGTAGATTGTGTTGTTGAAAAATCTCCAGAAGTAGAATTACTTGCTGAAGAAAAAAGCGCTGAACTTTGGGCGCATGCTAGGCAAATTCTTTCTCAAAACCAATTTGATGTGCTTTGGTTTTTTTATGGTGAAGACCGAAACCTTGAGGAAACTGCCAGTGTGATGAATAGAAGTATTGGTTCAGTAAAGGTTCTCCTTCATAGAGCGAGAAAAAAGATGGAAAGTGATCTGCCAATTCACTTAAAACAAAAATAAATAGAAAATGCAAAACGAAGAAAATAAAAATTTATGGCCTGCAATTGAATCAAAACTTCGCCGGGATTCAGAGTATAAAGATGAATTTCCGCCTTTTCTTCATAATCGCATAATGGCGTCAGTTCTTGAGGAGTCTGAGTTAAGTTCGCAACCTAAATGGGTGGTTTTTAGTTCTTTCCGACTTGCTTTGGCAGGTGGATTAGTGGGTTTAGTTACAGCATGTTTTTTATTTTTGAGTAATCCTTATTCTGAAGATAGTTTAAATTCTCAAGCTTTAGGTGAAATGATTATTACTGCCTCGCACAGCCATCAGGAAATGTCTGCATTTATCTCCAAAAATAGATTGGATTATTTAGTTACACAGCCTTACCAGAATCAATTGAATTCAATAGCCAAAGAGTTTGAAAATGCATTGGATTTTACAATCAAGATGATGCCCATCGAAATCGCTAGGAACTAACTTCTTCTTACTATCTTTTTAAACTTCATATCATCATATCAATATATGTTGATATGTAACTTGACTCTATAACATAGTTATTTAATATGTTTTTTCAGTGATTATTGAGTCAAATAACACCCTTAGTGACATTCTGTCTGAAAGGATAGTAATTTTAGATGGTGCGATGGGGACCATGATTCAGCAGCATAAGCTTGAAGAATCTGATTATCGTGGAGAAAGGTTTGCCGACTGGGAAAGCGATCTCAAAGGAAATAATGATTTACTTGGAATAACTCAGCCGGAAATAATTAAATCAATTCATCGTAAGTATTTTGAGGCGGGAGCTGATATAATTGAGACTAATACATTTAACTCCACAAGTATTGCTTTGGCTGACTATGGTATGGAGTCATTGGCTTACGAATTGAGCTTAACGAATGCTAAGTTAGCTAAGTCAGCCGCGGAAGCGGTTATGATTAATTCTGATCGAAAATGTTTTGTTGCTGGAGCACTAGGTCCAACAAATCGTACTGCATCTATTTCTCCCGACGTAAATAATCCCGCATTTCGGGCTGTAACATACGACCAATTAGTTGAGTCTTATTATGAACAAGCTAAAGGGTTAGTTGATGGAGGGGCAGATGTTCTTCTAGTCGAGACAGTTTTTGACTCTCTTAATTCTCGAGCGGCACTTTTTGCTCTAGAATCTTTATTTGATTCACTGGGTAAACGATTGCCAGTTATGCTTTCATTTACCATAACTGACCAGAGTGGGAGAACTCTTTCGGGGCAAACAGTTGAGGGTTACTGGAATTCTGTTTCAAATATTGAGCTGCTCAGTGTTGGTATAAACTGCGCATTAGGCCCCAAAGAGATGCGCCCTTACATTGAAGAATTATCCAAGATTGCACCCATAAATGTAAGTTCTTATCCCAACGCAGGATTGCCTAATCCTTTGTTGCCAACTGGTTTTCCGGAAACACCTGAAACCCTCGCGCCCCAGCTTAAAGAATGGGCTCAGAATGGATGGCTAAACATAGTCGGAGGATGCTGTGGAACAACGCCAGATCACATTAGGGTTCTTGCAGAGTCTGTTAAGAATTGTGCTCCTCGAGAGCTTTCCAAGCCCGAACAATGGTTGCGTCTTAGTGGAATGGAAGCGTTGACAGTTCGGCCAGATTCAAATTTTGTTAATGTAGGTGAACGTACTAATGTAACTGGTTCACCACGCTTTGCTAAGTTGATCAAGAATGAGCAGTTTGAGGATGCTTTAGCGGTTGCTCGTCAGCAGGTAGAGAACGGTGCGCAGATTATAGATGTTAACATGGATGAGGGAATGCTCGATTCTGAGGCAGCTATGACTCAGTTCCTGAATTTAATAGCTTCTGAACCAGATATTTCTCGTGTGCCGATTATGATAGACAGCTCTAAATGGTCTGTAATTGAAGCGGGTCTCAAATGTATTCAAGGGAAAGGTGTTGTTAACTCGATTAGTCTAAAGGAAGGTGAGAAACAGTTTCTTGATCAAGCTCGCTTAATACGCAGATACGGAGCTGCCGTGGTTGTTATGGCATTCGATGAACAAGGGCAGGCTGATAACACTGAACGCCGTGTTGAAATATGTACTAGATCCTATAACTTGTTAACTAAAGAGGTAGGGTTTCCTCCTCAGGATATTATATTTGACCCTAACATTCTTACTGTTGCAACTGGTATGGATGAGCATAACGACTATGCAGTTAGCTTTATTGAATCCACACGAATAATAAAATCAACATTGCCATTTGCGAAAGTTAGTGGGGGGGTAAGTAATATTTCATTTTCTTTTCGAGGAAATAATGCTGTGCGAGAGGCAATGCACTCGGCCTTCCTTTACCATTCTATCAAGGCAGGACTTGATATGGGGATAGTCAATGCTGGAATGTTAGAGGTATACGAAGAAATCCCTCCGGATTTACTTCAGCGTGTTGAGGATGTTTTGCTGAACCGTTTGCCTAATGCTACAGAGCGACTGGTTGATTTTGCAGAGACCGTCAAGCAACAGGACAAGGCTGAAAAGGTTAGTGATGCATGGCGAAGTGATTCACTCGAGAAGCGTTTGAGTCATGCTTTAGTTAAAGGCATTGTTGACTATATTGAAGAAGATACAGAAGAGGCTCGAAAAACATATGGACGCCCAATAAATGTCATTGAAGGCCCATTAATGGATGGAATGAATATTGTTGGAGATCTTTTTGGTGAAGGGAAGATGTTTCTGCCTCAAGTTGTTAAAAGTGCAAGAGTAATGAAAAAAGCGGTTGCATATTTGCAGCCCTACATGGAAGAGGAGAAAGAAGGCAAAAATGTTTCATCTCAAGGCAAAATTCTCATGGCTACCGTTAAGGGAGATGTCCATGATATAGGAAAAAATATCGTTGGAGTTGTCCTTGGTTGTAATAATTATGAAATTGTTGACCTTGGAGTTATGGTTTCTTGTGAGAAAATATTGAAAGCTGCTAAAGATGAAAACGTAGATATTATTGGGCTAAGTGGCTTGATTACACCTTCTTTAGACGAAATGCAACACGTTGCCAAGGAGATGCAGAGGCAGGGATTTAAATTGCCTTTATTAATTGGTGGAGCAACTACGAGCCGTGAGCATACCGCTGTTAAAATTGCACCTGGATATGATCACTCGATCATACACGTTGTCGACGCTTCAAAGGCAGTTGGTGTAGCTAGTAAATTACTTAGTGAGGAAAATCAAAAGTCTTTTATTCAAGAGAATAAGAAGGTTCAAGAAGAGTTCCGTGAAAAATTCTTAAGTAAACGTACTTCTAAGCCTCTACTCAGTATTGCTGATGCTAGGCAACGTGACACTAAGATAGATTGGCGAAAAAAGGATATCCCAAATCCGAATTTTACTGGAATGAGAGTCGAATCGGATTTTCCATTGGACACTTTGGTTGATTATATTGATTGGTCTCCATTCTTTCATGCTTGGGAGCTTCGAGGGCGTTATCCGAAAATATTTGAAGATGAATATGTTGGTGATAAGGCAAAGGAATTATTTGATGATGCTCAGGATTTGCTTTCACGTATATTAAGAGAAAAATTATTTACCGCAAAATGTGTGTATGGTCTTTTTGCAGCTAATCGAGTTGGTGATGACATAGAGATCTATTCAGACGAGTCACGGAAAAAATGCATACAAAAGTTTCATTTTCTTCGTCAACAGAACAATAAATTGAAAGGTGAGAATCATAGCTTGGCGGACTTTGTTGCAGCAAAGGGGTCTGGCCTTTCTGATCATATTGGAGCTTTTGCTGTTACTGCGGGGCATGGAGTTGATGAGTTTGCAAAGTCATTTGAAGAGGAGAATGATGATTATAATTCCATCATGGCTAAGGCTTTGGGGGACCGGTTAGCCGAAGCGTTTGCTGAATATTTGCATAAAAAAGTTAGAAAAGAATGGGGTTTTGGATCCAAAGAATCTCTGAGTAATGATGATTTGATTCGTGAAAAATACCGTGGGATTAGGCCGGCCGCCGGATATCCTGCATGTCCAGACCATACAGAAAAGCAGCGACTTTGGGATTTGCTTGAAGTCGAAAAAAATACTGGCATGCGTTTAACTGAAAGTTGCGCCATGTGGCCTGCCAGTTCTGTTAGTGGATTATACTTTGCCCATCCCGAGGCAAAATATTTTGCAATTGGAAAAATTAATGAAGATCAGATTGTTGACCTTGCAAATCGTAAGAATATGAGCAAGAAGGAAGTCGAAAAATGGCTGTCACCAAACCTTAATTATGATCCTAATTAAATTGATCTAGTTAGCTCGCAGTTTTTAATTCAAACTGTCATTATACCTACATGCCTTTTAGGCAAATTCTTCAATTTTTTATTATATACTTTTTCGGATTTATTTTATCAGCTACTAAGTTATATGGGGCTGAATTTCAAACTGAGACTGCGTTGGTCTACATTGAAGTTGATGGCGAATCAGCGGCAGAAATTGCTATTCGACTTCAGGAATCAGGAGCTACGAAGAAAGAAATTTCCAGTGCTACAAGAAAACAAATTGGAAAGCTCAGTATTAAGCACGAATTGATCATCAAAGAGCTAGAAAAATTTCAAGGGAAAGTTGAGTCGCAATTTGTAAGATTAGTTAACGCTGTAAAAGTTAGGCTGCCAATTGATAAATTAGAAAAAGCACTCTCAATTGAAGGTGTGTCAGGAGTTAGTCCTGTTGCTCAATTTTATCCTTTAACTTCTACCAGTGTGCCTTTTATTAAGGCGTCAGAAATTTGGAATCGTAAAAATTATCCAGCTACAGGGAAGGGTATCAAAATTGGGATTATTGATTCTGGTATTGATTATACTCATGCAATGTTTGGTGGTAATGGTAGTGAGTCAGATTACCAGATTAATGATCCTAGTATTGTTGAAGAAGGATCGTTTCCTACAAAGAAGGTTGCAGGAGGATATGACTTTGCTGGAGACGATTACGATGGCACTAAAACTCCACGCCCGGACGGGGATCCAATTGACTGTGCTGCTAATAGTCATGGTTCGCACGTTGCAGGTATCGCTGCAGGATTCGGGGTGCTTAGTAATGGTAAAACATACACTAATGGTTACGAAAAATTATTGGATATAGATAAGTTTTTAATTGGCCCTGGCGTTGCACCTGAGGCTCAATTATATGCGCTCAAGGTTTTTGGGTGCAAAGGTACCACGGGATTGTCAGTTGAAGCTATGGAATGGGCCTCAGATCCAAATGGTGACGGTGATTTTTTTGATCGATTGGACTTGGTTAATCTTTCCTTGGGAACATCATATACACCACCAGAATTTGAGAGTAATGCTGCATCGAGATTAGTCAAATTAGGTTGTGCAGTCGTTCGGGCTGCGGGAAACAGTGGGAATAATTTTTATTCATTAATGGTGTTTGATGAAAGTGAAATCACTGTTGCTAATTCGATCGATAACGGAATTGAATATGACAGCATTGAAGTGACAAGTCCGAGTGAATTGAGTGGGCACTATGAGGCTGTTGAGGCTGGTTTCACTCGTAAACTAAAAGACCTCGGGGAAATTAAAGCTAAAGCTGTTTTCTCAGACCCCCCTCAAGCATGTTTAGCTCTTAATAATTCAGATGAAATTAAAGGTAACATTGCCATAATTAATCGAGGAATATGTTTTTTCTTTGACAAGATTCAGCGAGCTAAAGAGGCAGGTGCTATCGCTGTGATTGTGGTTAACAATGAAGGTGGACCACCGATCCCAATGGGGACCTCTGGTGGCATTGTGGATATTCCAGCTGTGATGATCACACGAAGGGACGGGCTAAAATTGATAGAGCAAAGTCGAAATGGCGTATTTGTCAAATTGGGAGGAGACTTTACAATTTTAGGAGGTGCTGAGTTGTCAGATCAATTAGCTCCAAGTAGTTCTCGAGGGCCTGTTTATGAAACACACATGCTTAAGCCAGACTTGGCTGCCCCTGGTTTTAATATTCAATCTGCTCGTGCTGGTGGGGGCTCGTATTCGATGCTTTCAGCTGGCACGTCGATGGCTGCCCCGCATGTTGCTGGCGTTGCAGCATTAATTTTAGAGCGTAATCCTGATTGGGGACCTAACGCAATTAAAGCTGCAATGATAAATACAGCAATTGAGATGCGAGATGAGAATAACGAAATTTATCCAGAATCCCGTATCGGAGCAGGTAGAGTTAGCCCTTTAATGGCTATAGATACTTCAGTGATTGTTTTTGATGATGATTATCCGGAGCGTGTGTCACTTTCTTTTGGTTTGCTTGATGTAGATGGTCCATATTTAGAAGGTCGGAAGTTAACCTTAAAGAATTATAGTAATGAGCCTTGGGAAAGTACTATTGATGTTACTGATACTACAATTAATAATGGCGTAAATATTTTTGCTGATATAAAAAAAATCACTGTTCCAGCATTTGGCCAGACCACTATTGATTTTAAACTTTCGATTGATCCTACTAAATTAGAATTAGGATTCGATTCTACGACTCCACCGGAAGTAAAAGGCGGGCCAAGGCATATTGCGCATGAGGCATCTGGTCAGATTTGGTTTCGAGGGGAGAGTACTTCAGTTCACTTGCCTTTTCACATGATTATACGAGTAGTCGGAAATCATCGAGTAGAGGAATCTCAAGTTCAAATAACTAGTAGTGATGATATGGTACCACTACCCGTGGCAGTGGTAGGAGATAATACTCATTCTTCTCCATTAGTTTCAGCTTTTCAATTAGGCTATCAAAGCCCTTCTCGACGCTATGAAGATAGAGCCCGAGCATCTCGAGACTTAATAGCTATTGGGGCATCTTCTAATGCCTCAGGATCAGATTCTACTTCAGATCCAACTGTTTACTTCGGAATAGTTATGGATGGAGCTTGGATTGTTCCACAATCATTTCTTACAGACCTTAAAATTGATGTAGACACCAATCTAGACGGTGAGGTTGATATTGAATTAACTAATGGATCATCAGGTAATGTCCTTGCTTCAAAAGATATCACTGAACGTGAATTAGCTGATGATTCCTATTATACTTTGGTAAGAGATATAAAATCTGATGAATATAAACTCGGTGGAATGTTAAATGTCTTCGCATCTTCGAAGCGTGACACTTCGCTTTTAAATAATAATGTCATGGTATTTTCTGTTATGGCTTCCGAGTTAGGTTTGGCTGAAGGTGATTTTGAAATTCAATATCGTTTTAATAATATATACGAAAGTACTCGGTGGATTCCTTTTCATATAGATAGTCCGGCACTTATGACAGCGAATCCTAATATAGATAATACACCGTTTCATGAGATTGATAAAATGGCTCCTATAATGCTAAATCGAAGTGCTTTAAAAAGTCATGGATACATTCATTCTACTTTACCTAAACTGCTTTTGCTTTTTCATCATAACAATTTAAAAAATAGCTTCGACATTGTCAGTTTTAGAGAAGGAGTTTTGGATAGTGACAACGATGGATTGTTGGATCAATGGGAATTAAAATATTTTAAAGATATAGCTAAAGTTGATAGGACGACTGATTATGATGGGGATAGTTTTCCTGATTCATCTGAGTTTTTTGCAGGCACCAACCCTTTAGATGATCAGTCTTTACTGCGTTTCACCCTTCCTGTCGATGTCATAGGTCAAAAGGTATTGTTGCGATGGGATAGTGTTCCAAACAAACGATATCGAATTGAAAGAAGTAATGGCAATTATGGTGATTGGAAGGTGTTAGCAAGTGGTCTTCTTGCAGATTCTAATACAATGAGTTACATCGATTTGCGTATTAACAATAGTTTACCAGTCTTTTACAAGCTGGCTGTTGAGGATAATTGATGGGTGATTTTGAAGAAAAGATAGGACTAGAACTCGAATCTATTCGAGGTTCGGGTTTGTGGCGTGAATTAAGATGCATTGAGTCGGTTCAAGGTAGTCAAATATATCACAATGGTAAAAAGCTAATAAACTTTTCATCAAATGATTACCTAGGCTTGGCAGGGCATCATACATTAACGGAAGCGGCTAAACATGCAATTGATAGATTTGGAGTTGGCTCTGGAGCGTCTCGGTTAGTTTGTGGGTCTCTTGAAGTTCACCATGAGCTTGAAGAGGCATTAGCTAGGTGGTTGAAAGCGGAGGCTGCATTGGTTTTCTCTAGCGGTTTTGCAGCTGCTCAAGGAGTGATTTCATCTATCGTTGGTTCGGAAGATGTAGTTGTTATTGATAAAAAAGTACATGCTTCCACAGTTGATGCTGTGAAGCTTAGTGGTGCAAAGCTTAGAGTATTTAAGCACAATGATCTATCGAGTTTAGAAAAAATATTGAAGTGGGCTGATAAAAGGAATTCGAGGGTTTTAACAATAGCTGAGAGTGTTTATTCGATGGATGGAGACTCTCCGGTCATTGAGGATTTAGTTGATTTAAAAGAGAGATACGGTTCATGGTTGATGCTTGATGAGGCTCATGCTCTTGGATGCTACGGAGAATCGGGCGGAGGCTTAGCCTTGAAATCAAATTTGTCCGAAAAGATTGAAATTCGATTAGGAACGTTAGGTAAGTCGATTGGTGTTGCTGGTGGTTTTATTTGTGGAAGCAAGAAACTAGTCGATCTGTTGGTTAATAAAGCTAGGAGTTTTATTTTTTCTACTGCCCCTAGCCCCATAGCTAGTGCAGCTGCGCTTGCAGGAGTGAAATTAGTTCAAAGTGAAGAAGGTGATGCTAGAAGAGATAAGCTTTGGAAGTGCGTTTCACAGTTCCAAAAAGGTGTTTCTTCTCAGGGTTGGCCAGTTGCTCCAGCATCAAGTGTAATTTTACCATTGATATTAAGTGAGGAATCAAATGCAATGTTAGCTGCGAATTTGCTTCGTGATTGTGGGTTTTACATTCCAGCTATTCGTTACCCGACAGTTCCTCGTAATGAATCTCGATTAAGAATTACCCTTTCTGCAAATCACAGCCAAGATGAGATTGCCGCATTATTGAAGGCTTTTTCGGATTTAATCGTTGAAGTAAATCTTTAAATTATTGGTAGCTCGACCGGCAGCAATAATATCTAATTTTCCATCGTTATTAAGATCAGCAACTTGAATGTCTTCGGTTGCCATTTGATTATCATCTATGACAATGCTTTCCCATTTGGTTTTTCCATTGTTGGATGGATAATAAAACTTAATACCTACTTTACCTGTGCGCCTTGTCCCTCTCCATCCAGCGACAATTTGATCAGTGCCAGTAGACATGAAATCTCCAGTCGCAAGAGCATGGCCCTGATCGAGTGTGCTATCAATTATACTGCGCTGCCATTTTTTTATATCATTCGATTGTTTTTCTGATGTGTACACAGACAATTGTGAGCCGTGCATTGGTTCGATAGTAGTTACAAATTTTGTGCCATTCGAGCCAACCCCTTGGCGGACTTCTCCAGTTGGATTGTTTGAAATTTGTCTTCTGCTCCATTTGTTTTCCTGCTCTTGTTTAAGTAAAAAAACACCCTCAACTCCACCTAATAACAATTCGTTGGCACTGTCTTTGTCCCATTGAGCTACGTCAAAATTATGACTGGCATGCATGTTTCCATCTACCAGCGTAGTCTTCCAATTCTCCTTTGGGTCTGTTGGCTTGTGATATGCCAAAGTACGCACCCCTGGACCTTTATTGGCTTTGTTGCCTCGGCCATGAAGAGGAAGTACAACAAGATCAAAGTCTCTATTTAATGTTTCAACCCATCGCATTCGGTGTGTTGTAGGCTCGTGTTGTAGTTGAACAGGTTCCCACCGTTTTGTTCGATCTAATGGAGGTATAAGATAGAACACTGCACCCGATTTTGATTCGTCGTTAGTTTCGCCAGGATTCCATTGTGCTCCGACTGCGATTTCGGCTTTTCCATCACCATCTATGTCGCGAACGGCAATACAAACATGATCACGAGGAGTTAAGTTTTCTGCAATTATGTGTTTTTCCCAGGATGGGTTTTCATACCAAGCAATATTTTTTGCATCACATAAAATAATGTCCTTTTTTTTATCAGCATTCATGTCGGCGATTGCTACCCCGTAGCCGATCTTTACTTTGTTATCAATTGTTACATGTCGAAACTGGGGTAAGTCTGATCCTTTTGTTTCGGAGCTAAAGATTAGAAATGCGATCAAGAGTGTAAAAAGTATTTTCATGATAAAGTAATTTATGAGGTTAAGAGTAGCAAGTGTGGTTTGTCGTTAAAGTCTAACACAAAAAAGACAGGCCTTTTGGCCTGTCTTAAAAATAAGAAGACCTAATATTTTTTAAAAACGATAGTTTAAAGTAGCCATTACATGCTTTCTTTCAGAGAAACCAAATTCTACCCCGTAATTCCAACTACTACTGTTTTCTATGTTTAATCCCACCACGTAGTTCCATTCTTCTTCAGCTTCTGAAACAACACTGTATCCGACAGGCACAGAATTACCTGCAATTGGGAAAATCGCTGTTCCGTTTTGATTTTCATCAACATCTTGATATTGCGCACCAATGTATAATGCGCCTTTAAGATCACCTAAAGAGCCCCTTATACCAATTCTAGGTGTTACGGTAACGGCTTCAATTGTGGAGTCCCCTATATCAAGATCAGACTCTGTGTAGTTCGCGTCGAGTGAAACAAAGTAATTTCCAAAACCAGCAGCAAGTGTTGCTCCTCCACCATAAACAGGGCCGCTATATGCAACGCTAAACGAGTTTGGTAATAGGCTTGCGACTTCCGGTGGTAATCCGCCAACAGAAAAATTGTCGGCGTTAGTCTCTCCATCTACGTAGCCAGCCACACCATAAATATTTAAAAATGGCAGCAGCCAGGCATCTATTTTTGCCGTCGTGCTAGTGGCTCGACTTTCTAGTTTCGAAGTTTGTGCAGGTAAACCTGGAGGTAATTGTAAAGGGCCACTAGGAAGAGGAAGAGGGGGGACATCTAAAGATATAGATTTTGCAGCTAGATTTTGTTCTAGATAAAAAACATTACCACTGACACCTATTGGTAATGGCAGTTCTTGTCCCGCTGCAAGGCTTTTACCAAATGGGAGAGAAGAAGATAAGCCCTCTGCATGAGCTGTGAATGACAAGGTGCATGCGGCAGCAATTGTCATAATTTTACATTTATTAATTCTCATAATTAAGGTGAATTGAAAATATACTAAGATATTTTTGGTTCTGAAGCCATAAAAAAACCGCGACTCAAAGTCGCGGTTTGAAAAGCTTAATAAAAATATACTTATGCAATCTCAGCCGAGTGGAATTCAAGCCAGTCGTCTAAATTATTAAGATTGATCGCATCTTTTGGTTCACCGTCTGGTAAGCCATTTGAGCTTAATATGCCTTGGCGAGTTTCATCATCGTGATTGTACCCTTCAATTGAAGCGTTTAATTCACCAATTGAAGCGTCGTCAAGTTTGGCTCCTTCTTGACCTTTGACCCAAGCCTCAAATTGAGTATAGGTTGGTTTGTCGTTTGTGATGTGGGCACGAACAGCTTCAGTGTCAAGTCCGAGGCCTGCTATCACCATAGCGTCATAGCCAGCACCAATTCCAGGGTAGCCATCAGCGATTTTGCCTGCTGCTTCTAGGGAAACTTTTTGCCATAGGCGCGGTAGATGCAATACACCAAGGGGACCTTTGGTGCCTGAACTAATTAAGGGAACAATTTTGTCACTCATTTTATAGTTTTATTTACGGTTAAATCCACAAGTGGAATGGACGGGACCGTATGCATGAGACTTGTTAGGGTCAATTCGAAAAAGTGTAACTTACAAAAAATTTATTAGCAAAACGGTCAATTTCTTGGCAATTACTTAAAGTGTATAATAGGTTTTCCCAATAAGTGGAAGAGTCAAAATATAAAAACCTATACGAAGTTAAAGGTGAAGATGGAAATGTGTATGGTCCAGAATCTGATTCTACAATAAGGCGGTGGTATTTTGAAAAAAGACTTAATGCTCAGTCACTTATACGGCGTGTTGGTGACACTGATTGGAGACAAGTTTTAGCTTACAAAGAATTTAAGGTCTCTGCTAATGAAATAGTTTCTCCACTCTCAAAGCCCGGGGTTATCTTTTGGTATCGAATATACTGTTCTTTTTCAGGTGTTTTTGTTGGCTTATTAGTTTTATTATTTTTGGTCTTAAGGTCTCTTCCTGATATGGAGCAAAATATGAGTCCATCAAATTTTGATGAGTTTCAAATTACCAGTTTGCTTATGGTTGTTATTGGGATTCCTTGTGCAATCTTTTATTTTTCCTGTTCTTTTATGACTTATAGAGGGTGGCATTGGGTGCTTGGTCTTATTTCGATTGGACTTGGGATGACAGGGTGCTGTTTACCAGCTTGTATTCCTCTTTTAATTTTTTGGGTTAAACCTGAAACAAAGCACTGGTTAAATCGAAACGAATAAAAATAATATATGAAAATTTTTTATACACTAATATGTGTTATCTGTTTACTAAATATTACTAGTGTTCATGGAGAGCTGCGAGCAGGAGCTGCAAAGGTAGATGTAACTCCAACTTTTTTACCGGTAATTCGAAATGGAGGTTTTTTAGAAGCTACAGATAACAAGGTAAACGACCCTCTTAATGCACGCTGCTTGGTTTTGGATAATCGTGTAACGCGTTTTGCTATCGTAGTTGTTGATAGTTGCATGTTGCCGATAGAATTGTGTGATGAGGCAAAGCGCATGGCTTCAGAGAAAACAGGGATCCCAGTTAGTTGTATCCTTATATCAGCTACTCATAGTCACAGTGCTCCGAGTGTAATGAATTATTGCCTTGGTACTCGAGCCGACCCTCGCTACAGAAAATTTTTGCCAGGCAAAATCGCTAATTCAATAATTTCTGCTAACAGTAAACTTAAGCCCGCAAAGGCCGCATGGGGCAGGGTAGACGCCTCAGAATACACAGCCTGTCGGCGTTGGTCATTTATTCGCGGCAAAGAGTTAACCGATCCATTTGGAGGAAAGACAGTGCGAGCAAACATGCATCCTGGTTATCGTAATATTAATGCTGTGGGCCCAACTGGCCCTGATGATCCCTGGTTGAGCTTTTTAAGTGTTCAATCTTTAGATGGTCAACCTTTAGCAGTTCTTGGCAATTTTTCTATGCATTATTTCTCTGGTCACAACGGTATTTCATCCGATTTTGCTGGGGCTTTTTCTGAGGGCTTGGCAGATAAATTGGCAAAAAATAACAGCCAATTTGTGGGTGTAATGTCGCAAGGGACCAGTGGCGACTTATGGTGGGGAGACTATAGTTTGGATAAAGCTCAGTCATGGTCGATGAAGACTTATGTTAAACAATTAGTGGATCTTGTTGCTGGTCGATTAACAAATCATGAGTACAAGACTGATATTCCGTTAGGCTTTGCTGAGTCAAGGATTGAACTTTTTAGACGGACACCTGATGCAGTCCGACTTAAATGGTCCAAGGCGTTGATTAAAAAAATGAATGGAAATAGACCGACTAATCGACCAGAGGTTTATGCGGAGCAAGTTGATTGGATTTCTAAAAACCCATTGGAAGAGTTGGTGCTGCAGGGAGTGCGTATAGGAGACTTAGGAATAACAGCTATTCCTTGTGAAGTTTATGGGTTGACCGGTTTGAAATTAAAATCTGCCAGTCCATTTCCATTAACATTCAACATTAGTTTGGCGAACGGGGCTAGTGGTTACATACCACCTATTGAACAGCATGTGTTGGGCGGCTACACAACTTGGCCTGCCCGTACTGCAGGACTGGAAGTAAACGCCGAGGCTCGTATCGTTGAAGAGGTGACACGACTACTCGAACAATTATACGGGAAAGGTCGTAAAATATATGTTGAATCTAATTCCTCATATTCAAAAGCAGTCTTTAATGCAAAGCCCACCGCTTATTGGAGACTAGGCGAGCAGAGCAGTAGTATATCTTCAGATTCTACAGGCAATGGTCATCATGCAATTTATAAAGGAGGGGTTGGCTTCCATCTGCCAGGGTTTAATCATTCAAATAAAAATGAAGCTCATAATTCTCGAGCTGTTCATTTTGCGGGTGGGCGTGTTGAAGCAATTGTTCCTTATGCGCAATCGTTCACAGTACAATTTTGGCTCTGGAATGGTATCATTAAAACAGATGAGCTAGTAAATAATCAAATAGCAGATCTTAATGGTCTAAATTTAAATTTAATTAATACCGAGAATTATGCTCAATCTAAATTAATATTTAAACCTGAGAAGATAGATATAACAGGAATTAAACCGAGACGATGGGAGTTAGTTACTTTAGTTGTAAGTTCTAAGGGTTATGAATTATGGATTAACAAATACCAGCAACTTAAATTTAAAAACGATATGTTAAATTCAAAAACGAATGAAAAAATGAGATTTGTTTTTGGAGGTGACAGTATAGGAAAAGTAGATTTTCATGGGAAACTCGATGAAATAGCTTTTTTTAATAGAGCATTAACTTCTAAGGAAATAATTAAGCTGTATAATTCTTCATTTAATTAATTTTTTTCCTGGTTTTAAATGTTATTGAGACACAATCACAATAATTTTGTTGACATTAATGCGACAGAGTCCCATTTTCGATTCAGCCATATTGAAGTCACGGCGTTTTAATTAATTTTATAATGAGAAAGAGTCTCAAAGTCAAAAAGTCAGTTCCGGCAATAGTTGCCGGTATTTGTTCATTGGGGGCTGTAGCCGGAATGGCTCAAGAGTCCTCAGATGAGTTGGATCCAGTTTTGGTTAGCGGTGCTATCGTCGGATCCAAGGCGGGAGTAAACAATATCACAGGTTCTGCTACCTATTTAGATATTGAAGACCTGCGCGTCCACTCAATCAATAATATAAATTCGGCCCTTCGTCGTGTGCCGGGTGCCTATGTTCGACCTGAGGATGGGTATGGTAACTTCCCTAATATCAGTCTTCGTGGTGTTGACATGGGGCGTAGTTCCAAGGTCACAATTATGGAGGACGGTGTTCTTGCTGCTCCTGCAACTTACACAGCTCCATCTGCATATTACAGCCCTACAATAGAGCGGATGAGTGGGTTGGAAGTCATCAAGGGGTCCAGTCAGGTTAAGTATGGCCCCCACACAACAGGTGGTGTGATTAACTACTTGTCTACAAGTATTCCAGATGAAGTTACTACTTATAGCAAAACTTATTATGGTGAATTCGACGAATTGGTTAGCCATATTTATCACGGCGGCAAGGTAGATACAGGAAATGGTCAGTTTGGTTACTTAGTTGAAGGTTATTATCGTAACACTGATGGTTTCAAAGAGCTTAGTCATGGAGATACAGGTTACACTAGAAGCGAGCCAATGCTTAAGTTGTCTTGGGAACCAAATACTGCAAACAATCAATCGTTTGAATTAAAATTGGGCAGTACAGACTTTGATGCAAACGAAACATACCTCGGCCTTAGAGATGACGATTTTAAAGCTAACCCTTATCAAAGATATGCGGTTACTCGAAATGATGAGATTAACACATATGCATCTAGAGGTTATTTACGTCACTACATTGAGCTAGGCAGCAATGCTTCACTAAAAACGACAGCATATTTCACCAAGTTTCATAGGAATTGGTTTAAATTAGATAAAGTTAATGGTTCAAGTGCATACAAGGCTTGGAACGATGACGCGTACCGCGACATACTCATCGGTGCTGCTCCTGGAACAATTAGACTTAAAAACAACAACCGTGATTATTCTCAGCAAGGAATCGAGTCTGTATTAAATTATGACTTAAGCTTGGGTGGCTTAGAAAATCAGATTCAATTGGGTGCTCGCTTTCATAATGATGACATTGATCGTTTTCAATGGTACACAACTTATGAGCAGGGAGAATCTGGTGGCTGGTCACCAGGTGTGAATAGCGAAAAAGGTAAAGCAGGCGACCGCAATCAAGAAACAGATGCCTTCTCACTTTATCTGGAAGACAGGATTGCAATAAACGACCAGCTCTCAATTGTTCCTGGTATTCGTTATGAAGACTTGGATTACTCATATGATCAGGACACCAGATATGCAGGTAAGACTGCAGCTAGCGGGTCAGGTGGTTTAGATGTTGTTACAGGTGGGGTTGGTATTTCATATGATGCTAATGAGAATCTAAATGTATTTGGCGGTGTTTACGCAGGTACATCTCTTCCTGGTCCACGTTCATTTATTCGCAGTCAGGGCAAATCAAATCTTGAAGAAGAAACTTCAACAAGTTTTGAGATCGGTGCTCGGTATGAGCAAGAAGCCTTTGTGTTAACTGGTGCAGTATTCTACACAGCACTAGAAGACTTCATTATTCCTGATAACTTAGGAACAGGCTTTGAAGAATGGCCAACTGATGAAGCCGGCAACCCGATCAATCCAGGATCAACAACTGACAACGATGGTGAAATAACATCATTCGGATTAGAACTTCAAGCAGCATACGACTTTGGTATCGCAAATGGTGCTGACTATAGCTTGCCAGTACATGTTGGAATTACTGTCACTAATGCAGAATTCGATGGGACAGCTAGTTCTGAAGATGGAGAAAGCATATTCAGTGGTGCTCACGATGGAAATGAAGTTCCTTATGTACCAGACTTCTTGCTACACGCTGGTGTAGGTTATGCCTCTGGAAACTGGAAACTAGCTCTTGACGGCTCATATGTGTCAGAATCATATGCTTCAGGTTGGAATAACAGTGATCCTCTAAATTACGAAGGTAAGTATGACCCTCGTTATGGTGAAATCGATAGTTATTTTGTAGCTGACTTGTCAGTTCACTATTCAGTTTCAGACAACACTACTGTTTTTGCAACAGCACGAAACGTATTTGATGAAGAGTATGTTGTAGGGCGTTTGCCACAGGGAGCCCGTCCAGGGATGCCTCAGCAATTGCTCATCGGCGTTGAGTCTCAATTTTGATGCCTCAGTTCCTCCTGGTGACTATCGTATCTTAAGTGCGTTTGTCACCCACTGACTTCAATTAGGTCGCCCTGAAGAGGGCGGCCTTTTTTTTTGTTAACTACCATTTATTTTTTTTTAATGTATGATTGATTTATATTCAATTGCGTTGATGAAACTACTTAAAATTCAATTAACTTTTATTATTTTAATAACAATCAATGGAATAGGTTGCCGAACGATTACGAAGAAAGAATATGGGAACAAAGAAAAGACAACGTTTGTTTGGGAAAATCAGTTATCTGTTGATTTAGATGAAATATCTGTTCATTCAGCAGTAGAGCAGGGTGATATGGCAAAAATCAGAGAACTGATGAAAAAAAATATTTCATTGGATGAAAAAAATGAATTCGGGATAACTCCTCTACAATTAGCAACAGTAAAAGGTAATTTGGAAGTGGTTAAGCTATTACTAAAATCTGGGGCCGATCCAGATGGGCAAAATTTCTCAAAACAAACACCACTTCATTTTGCTGCAATGAATGGTTTTGAACAAATTGCAAAGCAACTAATTTTATCTGGAGCAAATGTGAATTCTATAGATGATGAATATTGGACTCCATTAAATTGCGCAATGTGGAAGGGTAAAGGGATTATCAATATAAAATTGAGTAAAAAGAAAAAAGTTATTGAATTATTAATCCGTAATGGCGGTAAATTAAGCGAATTAACTAATCATTAATTTTCTCAATCAAATTTAGTAACTTCTTTTAAATAAATGAATTGCTAATCGAGTAAAATTATTAGCGAATCATCTTGTTCTCCTTGAAATTTCTAGGAATCTTTTGAGTTTTAATTTTATGAGGATAGATTCGCATCAGCATTTTTGGATTTACGACCCAAATCAATATCCCTGGATGACAGATGAATTATCGGCGATACGATCAAACCATTTGCCAGAGCATTTACAGGTTGAGTTTGATCGATTGGGCATTGATGGTTCTGTGGCAGTTCAGGCCCGTCAGTCTCTTGATGAATCGCGTTGGCTTTTGAAGTTGGCCGACGAGAGTTGTCTTATTAAAGGTGTCGTTGGATGGGTGGATTTACGTTCTGAAAACGTTGAAGATCAGCTAGCTGAATTTGCAGAACATCCAAAGTTCGTCGGAGTACGCCATGTTGTTCAGGATGAGCCTGATGAAAATTTCATGTTATTGCCGGAATTCATAAGAGGCATCAGTAAATTAAAATCTTACGATCTGAGTTACGACATTCTGGTTTTTCCTAAACAACTTCCGGCTGCGATTGAATTAGTGAAGCAATTTCCTGATCAGTCTTTCGTGCTGGACCATATAGCAAAGCCGTTAATTAAGGATAAGGAAATATCTACTTGGGATGAGCATATTCGAGAACTCGCACAATTCAGTAACTTAACCTGTAAAGTGTCAGGCATGATTACTGAGGCAAATTGGACAGCCTGGAAGACAAGTGATTTCACGCCTTATTTAGATGTTGTTTTTGAGGCGTTTGGTGAGGACAGGTTGATGTATGGATCCGATTGGCCAGTTTGTAAATTGGCTGGAAGCTATCGCCAAGTATACGATTTAACCGATAATTATTTTAGTCAATTCTCACCATTAGCGAAGGAGAAATTTTTTGGTGGAGTTGCTTCGGAATTTTATGGGCTTAAGGACTAACAGAGAGTCTATCAACTTCTTCGTCGCGGCCAACCATAACACCGTTCTCTTTGTAACGCTTTAAGAGGAAGTGAGTCGCAGTTGATGTTACGCCTTGAATAGTTGCGAGCTTTTCAGAGACAAATGAAGCAACTTGTCGCAAGTTTGCTCCGTCTATTATTACAAGAATATCATAACTTCCTGACATCAGATAACATGAGCTAACTTCATTGTACTTTGCGATTCGGTGAGCTAATCGATTGAAGCCTCCGTCACGTTCAGGAGTGAGATTAACTTCTATCACGGCTTGAACGCCATTATCTTCAATGGCTTCGTCACTCAGAATTGCTTGATAGCCCAGAATGGTTCCCTCGCTTTGAGCCTGACGGATTTTTGTGCGAACTTCATCCTCAGATAAACTGAGCATTCCTGCCAAGTCCTCAGTAGAGAGAGCTGCGTTTTCGCGTAATAACTTTAACAACGAATCCATGCCCGGAGAGTAGCCTTTGTATAACGGATTAGCAAAGCGCGAATGTTAATTCAAATTCATAATAGATCCGTAATAATTTAGCCAAAAGCTAACGACTATGAAGGCGACGCTGATTGCAGCGATTCCATAGACAATTGCAGTTGCAATTGTGGATGCTGTAATGAGGTGTCGCAACCCTTCATCCTGATAATATTTGGCTAACCGCTGCAGGGAGTCATCCAGCTGGCCAGAAGCTTCTCCCGTGCTGTAAAGATCACGAAACATTTTCGGGAATTGAGTTTCTTGGCTTATAATTTCTGCGGGAGTTAGCCCGATATCAATTTGTCTGATGAAGTTTTTAGATAACGAGATTAGCCAAGGAGATGCTGACGCGTTAGCCGCGTTTTGCCATGCCTCTCGTATATTCACGCCTGCATTTAAAAGCGCATGCAAAGAGAAGGCTAGTCGGGAAATTTTGACTTCCTTTAAGGCATTGCCGAAGCCAGGTATCCAATGCCATATTTTTTCCAGTATCGATCTAACTGCATAGCCCCGATTTGCTTGTCCTAGGTAGACAACCGTGAATACCACACCGTATCCGATAGCCAAAATTCCTAATGATGGGGCAAAAGCATCGAATAAGGTTATGCCGCTCCCTGCTACAAGAGTTTTTCCAAACCCAATGATTGCAGGCATTAGGATAATGAAATGAATCAGGAGCAGGGGATAGGCTAGCTTAATGAGGACCTGTTGAATGAGAGTCGCACGGTGCTCATAATGTTTAGATAGAATACTAAGTGTTTCATCTAATCTTCCACTGGTTTCACCAGCCTCAATCATCATGCGATCAAATTGAGGAAGCCAGTGAGTCCTGCCACTAATTGATTCGGAAAAGGTTTCGCCAGAGCTGAGTTGGCTCAGAGTTATGTTAATCTCATTTGCCTCACGTTGATTTGATGGGCTAATTTGACGAAGTGAATCATCAACGCCAACGCCAGCTTGCTGTAGCATGCTGAGTTGATGATAGAACTCAGAACGCTGCTTATAGCTTCGAGGTGTTTTGATTAGGGAGGTCATGCCTCCAGATAAGATTCACGCTATTAAGCGTGACTGTCGAGCATGGCTTGTAGATCGGCCTTACTCATTCCACCAACTTTTTGTTCTGCAATTTGTCCATTCTTAAACACTATCAGTGTAGGGATTGACTGCACGTTGTACTGAACGGCGAGTTGTTGATGATCATCGATGTTGACCTTTCCCACCTTGGCTTTGCCATCATTTTCATCAGCAATCTGATCAATTATTGGGCCAATCATTTTGCAAGGGCCACACCATTCAGCCCAAAAATCAACAAGCACAGGTGTTGTAGATTGTAGGACTTCCGAATCGAAATTATCTGCTGTTAGAGTTGCTACTTTGTCAGATGCCATTTTAAAAAGTTGTATTGTTGTATTGTTAATTAATTTCCAGATCCTAACATAAACAAAAAGACTGCTAGACCAATGGCACCCAATGCAGTTACTGCAGCTACCGATGTGTCAAATGCATTGTCTGCTGAAACTGTTTTGCGGACTTTAGCTGTTTTCTTTTTAACAGCTTGGGCTTTTGCCTCTACAGGGGCAGCTTCAACTTGGGCTGCAGGAGCAGTAGCTTCGGTAGTTTTCTTAGCGGTATCTTTCTGAGCAACAGGCGCAGGTTTAGTGATTCCGACTTTTGGCGCAGCTGATTTAGCAGGAACGGGTATTTTGATAGTTGAAGCAGCTTTTCCTCCGTCAGCAGTTTTAGCCGCGCCAGCCGATGGCACAGCAATTTTGATAGTTGGAGCTGCAGCTGGCTTCGGGGGCAAGCTGATACGAACCGTTTGTTTCTTGGTTTCTTGTGAATCGCCACCTGGCGCCGGGGCTTGAGTCGTTTCCTCTGACATCGTTAAAAAGGCCTCAAATTAGGCTGAAAAAAGAGTATGTAAGCAGCTTGTGAGTGTCAAATGCATAAAAAAAGTAACCAATATATAATTTAAAGTATTAATAGTGTCTCCGATCCTGATTGAGCTGTAAGCCGAATTCTGTCTGCGCAAGCCGGCAAGCCGGCTGCGGAGAGGATCATTTATCTGTTGCGACCTAACCCGGAACCTCAATGGGACGGGCTGCCCCGGGTTCCCTATTTGGTCTTGCTCCCAATGGGGTTTACCGTGCCCCCTCGATTGCTCTTGGGGCGGTGAGCTCTTACCTCACCTTTTCACCCTTACCCGGTAAACCGGGCGGTTTGTTTTCTGTGGCACTGGCCGTAGACTACACCTTAAAGTGCAGTCTCCCGCGTGCATCCCTCTCGCGAGGAGAGGGTTACGCGGCATCGCGCCCTGCGGAGTTCGGACTTTCCTCCCCTGGCATAGCCAGAGGCGACCCTCCGCTCTTTCAGGATCGAAGAACGAAAACAAGCTACCGTTTTCAAAGAGCCGAGACAAGTCGCTTAAATTAGAGTGATTGACATTGAAAGTGGAGGCATTAAAAAGCTTCAGGCGAGTAGCCAAATAACAAAATTTAATTTATAAAAATATGGCAATTGAAGTTGGAACCAAGGCACCGGATTTTACGCTGAAATCGAAAAGCACCGGAGAAGTTAAAGACGTCACATTGAGTGATAATTATGGCAGTAAAAACACTGTTTTACTTTTTGTTCCACTTGCTTTTACAGGTGTTTGTACTGGTGAGCTTTGCGATATTACCGCTGGGCTAGGTGCATATTCAGATCTAAATGCTGACGTAATTGGGTTGAGCGTTGATAGTCCTTTTTCTCAGGAAGCTTGGGCTCAGAAGGAAGGTATTGGAATTACTTTGGTAAGTGATTTGAACAAAACTGCTGCGGCAGACTATGGCGTCCTTCTAGATGATCTGATGGGATTTGGCTCAGTCTCTGCGCGTGCCGCTTTTGTGATCGATAAGGAAGGTGTAGTTCAATACAGCGAGCAGACTGCCACACCAAAAGATCTTCCAAACTTTGATGCTATAAAAGAGGCATTAGCCAAGCTGCAATAAACCACTGATCTAGTTTTTTAACGGCAGTCGAATTTACGACTGCCGTTTTTGTTTAGTCTTAGAAAGTAGTTAGATTGGAATTGGGTAACGAATGATCGATTGTTTTAAAAGCGTTCTTTATGGGTTTCTTATTGGAATAGCTAACATCATTCCTGGTGTAAGTGGTGGGAGTATGGCCTTGGCGCTTGGTATTTATGAACGGTTAATTTCAGCTGTAGGAAATTTTGGTTTTGTGACCATTAAAGCCGTCTTTGGTTTGTTTTGGTTTAACGATAACGCCAAAAAGAATTTTGTTGAAGAGTGGCAAAACATTGAAGGGACATTTCTTTCTTGTATTGCGGTTGGTGGGGCTTTTGCAGTTGTTTTGGTTTCGAAGCTTATTGTTTGGCTACTGCAGTTTTATCATGATCCTACATATGGCTTTTTTAGTGGGCTTATTTTACTTTCAATTTTGATTCCTTTAAAAATGATTCGCAGGTTTGGCCTGTCTGAATGTTTGTCTGTTTTTTTGGCAATTATCTTTGTTTTATTATTAACATTTTCTGTTGATATTGATCAGCAAGAAAAAGATGCCAAGAGGAAAGTTGAAATGAAACGGGCCTTAATTGAGCAAGTACAAAAAGAGTCATCAGAAATAGATGAGACGTCTTTCAGTAAAGTTCAAGTAAGTCGGCTTTTGTTTTTTGTTTTGTGTGGTGTAATTGCAATTTCAGCTATGGTTTTGCCTGGGGTAAGCGGTTCTTTTGTCTTAATACTTTTAGGTGTATATTTCGAAATTTTGCAGGCAGTTAATGAACTCAATATGACTGTGGTTGCTTTGTTTGCAACAGGCTGTGCATTGGGTCTTTTAGTTTTTACACGTCTATTGAAGCGCCTTTTAAGCAAGTTTCATGATGCTACTATTTCCTTTTTGACAGGCCTAATGGTTGGCTCGTTAGTTGGTTTGTGGCCTTTTCGAGAGTTTAAAGTTTTTGGAGATGAAAAGATCGGCTTTGAAAGAGTTGACGGGGACTGGGTCTTTCCACCTTTTGATCAAAATACTTTTTTGACTTTAGTTACTTTTTTAGTTGGCTCTGTATTGGTGGTTTTCTTTTTGAGGTACGACCGGACTAAGGCACAAAAAAAGGGCAGCTAATTGCTGCCCTGAAATTAGTTTTTAAATTTTAGCGAAATGAAATGTCTTTTTGTTCAATCTCATGTGCACAAGGTTGATTAGTAGGCGCGTCAGCTTCTTTATTGTTATCTACAACAATTTTGTTTGCTAGCATATAAGCTTCAACCTCTTCTCCGCTTACATCGGTTAGCATATTTCCGTTGATTTCGACACAGGGTTGCAGCATTTGGCCAGTTTTTTGTATCATCTCTTGACGTTGCACCGGATCGTTAATGATGTCTCTATCTTCGAATGAAAGATCGTACTTGCGCATGACTGATCTGACTCCTTGGCTCCAGCCGCAACTGGGTTTCATATATGCTATGATGCTTGGTTTGTCCATATTACTCAAATATACCAGAAACAGTTTGCCAATATATTATAATTTAGCAAATGTTTTTCTAGTTGATGAACCGTAAAATACTTATAATAGCTGATAAGTTTAAGGGCTCTCTCAATGCAAATAGTGTAGCAAGAGTTATAGCTTCTGGATGGAGTAATGTTTGGCCAGACGATCAGATTGAGCAATTACCTATGTCAGATGGGGGAGATGGTTTTGGTTCAATCATGGCTGATCATATGAATTTATCTGAACAGTTTTTTCTTGGTTGTGATGCCGCTAGGAGAGATTGTGAATTATCTTATTGGATAGACGCTTCATTTAAAAAAGCAGTATTTGAGGCAGCTGTCTCCAATGGTTTATCTCATTTTCAAAAAGAGAAATATCATCCCTTCGAACTAGACACTTGGGGTGTTGGTGAACTTCTTTTGAACTTAAAACTTAATAAAGTTGAAGAATGTTTAATTGGTATTGGAGGTAGTTCAACTAACGACGCTGGTTTTGGTATGGCAAGAGCTCTTGGTTGGCGTTTTTTAAATAATGAAGGGAAAGAGATTATTAATTGGACAGATCTATCTTCTTTGAAATCAATAATTGAACCTGATGCAATCAATTTCCCGAATATTACGGTGGCTTCAGATGTAGAAAACCAACTGCTAGGATCAAATGGAGCCACCAGAATTTATGGGCCTCAAAAGGGTTTGAAGGAGGAGGATTTTGCCGTCGCGGATAAGTGTCTAGAACGTTTGGCGATGATTGTTGCAGATAAAATCGAAAATGATTTTTCCATTTGCCCAGGGGCTGGAGCTGCCGGGGGGTTGGGTTTTGGGTTGATGGCGTTTGCAGGAGCCAAGATTCGATCAGGCTTTGAGATGTTTGCTGAAAAAACAAATCTGAAAGCGAAAATTTCTAATTCGGACATAGTAATTACCGCTGAAGGTAAAATGGATTCACAGACACTTATGGGTAAAGGTACTGGTCAGGTTGCATCAATGAGCCAAAGTTTAGGTAAGCCTTGCATTGGGTTAGCTGGTCAAATCCAATTCAGTAGAGCTGAAAAAATGAAGAATGATTCATTTTGCTATTTAGCCTCTATTGTACCTGAATTAGCTAACACCTCTGATTCGATTTCTAATACGAAGCCTTATCTAAAGCGTATTGCTAATGATTCAGCTAAAAATTTAATATTTGATTAGCTTTTTCCTGTTAAATTGTCTTTATAATTTTTTAATAAGTTAAACTATTATTAATTTAGATTAGTATTTACTTTTAATTACTCTTTGTTTTTTAATTTCAAATTATTATTAAAACTTGCGATTTGTATTAGAAATTAAAATATTGCCCCATTTATTGTGTTATGAAAAAATAGAAAGCCTTTTTTGCGGAGGCAGGTGTATGATTTTTGTCGTACTCTAGGTAAAGCATGCCGGGTTAGGGCAATAGGGGTAAGCCTCTTAGTTCCTTCGCCCGGCATTAGTGTCTCTTCAACTAGCTTTTTGCTGAAATGAGCATTAGATCAAAAAGAATTGGATTTCCTGAAAAGCAGGGTCTTTACGACCCTGCGAATGAGAAGGACAGCTGTGGTGTGGGTTTTGTAGCCAATTTGAAAGGTGAACCAAACCATCAGAACGTCCTCGATGCATTACAGATGCTTGTAAATATGGAGCATCGTGGTGGATGCGGTTGCGAGCCGAACACGGGAGATGGCGCGGGCATTCTTGTCGGTTTGCCTGAGAGTTTTCTTCGCAAGGTGGCTAAGGATGAACTTGGAGTTAGCCTGCCAGAGAAGGGGCAATTCGGTGCAGGGTTAGTTTTTCTGCCTAAAATTGATTCGGAACGCAAAAAGTGTATTCAAGCTGTGGAGGCAATTATTGCTGAACAGGGGCAAAAATGTCTTGGCTGGCGTGAAGTGCCGGTAAGGGCCGACGAAGCAAATGTTGGTCCAGCTGCACGAGCAGCTGAGCCTTACATTATGCAGCTATTCATTGGCTCAGGCGATGGCTATAAGGGAGATGATTTCGAACGACAGCTATATGTGATTCGTAAACGTGCCAGTCATCAACTGCGTTTTGATGAAGATTTAGAACAACGATTGCTGTTTTATATCTGCAGTCTGTCAACCAAGGTTATGATCTATAAGGGGATGCTTAACACTGAGCAAGTACTGCAGTACTTCGCTGATTTAGCAAATCCGGATTTCGCCACACACTTGGCTATGGTGCATTCGCGTTTCTCGACGAATACTTTTCCAAGTTGGGATCGTGCTCAGCCATTTCGGTTCATGAGTCATAATGGTGAAATCAACACACTGAGAGGCAATGTTAACGCTATGCGATCTCGCCAAGGAACTCTTAAAAGTGATTTTTTGAGAGATGACTTGCAGAAGCTCTATCCAATTATGGAGCCGGAGTGTTCTGACTCAGGCAATTTTGACAACGCACTAGAGTTTCTTTTGATGAACGGCCGAACACTTCAGGAGGCTGTGTTATTAATGGTTCCAGAAGCTTGGCAGAAACACAAACAAATGGATCAAACCAAGCGTGATTTTTACGAGTTTAACTCATGTATTATGGAACCTTGGGATGGGCCGGCCTCAATTGCTTTTACTGATGGTAAATATATTGGTGCAGTACTCGACCGAAACGGTTTACGCCCCAGTCGTTATTATGAAACGCATGATGATCGAGTGATTATGGCTAGTGAAGTGGGTGTGATTCCTGTTGATCCTGCAAATGTAAGATCTAAAGGTCGGCTACAGCCAGGTCGTTTGTTTCTCGTGGATTTTGACCAAGGTCGAATCGTACCAGATGAGGAGATTAAGTCTGAATTCGCTAAACAAAGGCCTTATGGTGAATGGCTCAAAAATCAACGTATTGAACTGGATGATATAGCTGCTGCCGGGAAGGCTGCCGGGCTTGATGAGGAGACACTTCTTCAGCGTATGCAGGCTTTCGGGTTCACTACTGAGACACTGCAGTTCATGTTGCTTCCATTAGTCCACGAAAAACGAGACCCACTTGGGTCTATGGGAAATGACGCTTCGCTTGCGTGCCTTAGTGATAAGCCTCGGATGCTTTACGATTATTTCCGCCAACTTTTTGCACAGGTGACTAATCCTGCAATCGATTCTATCCGAGAGGAGGTTATAATGTCACTTGTGTGTTATATTGGTCCGGAAAAGAATTTGCTGGAGACAACTGAAGGGCATGCTCAACGTTTGCGCTTGCCTCATCCAATTCTCACCAACGAGGAGCTTCACGCACTCAAGGGGATGAATTATCGCAATTGGCGTTCGAAGGAAATCGATATCACTTTCTCTAAAGAAGATGGAATTGCTGGTGTTCGAAAGACGCTGGAACGTATTTGTTCTGAGGCAATGCAGGCGATTAAGGATGGATATAGTCTTGCGATTCTAAGCGATCGTGCTGTGTCAGCTGACCGTGTGCCTGTCAGTGCTTTAATGGCTACTGGGGCTGTTCATCATTATCTTGTAAAGAATGCTCTACGTACCCAGATCGGACTAGTAATAGAAACCGGTGAAGCTCGAGAGGTTCATCATCATTGTTTGCTTGTTGGTTATGGTGCGGACGCTATTAATCCTTACATGGCTTTCGAGGCCTTGTGGATGTCTCGCCGAGAGGGTTTATGCAATTCAGATGAATTCATTGATGATACTTCACTAGTAGAGGCTTACCGTAAAGGTGTTGCAAAGGGTATGCTCAAAGTTATGGCTAAGATGGGGATCTCAACACTTCACTCTTACAAGGGAGCCCAAATCTTTGAAGCCATTGGGCTTAAGGACGAGGTGATTGATCTAAGTTTTGTTGGAACGGCTAGCCGTGTGCAGGGAGTCAATCTTGATGTGCTTGCTGAAGAAATGATCCGGCGTCATTCACTTGGTTTCCCATCACGAGATGAGGATAAGATGGAGATGCTTCCAAACCCAGGTGAATTTCACTGGCGTGCTGATGGCGAAAAGCACATGTGGAATCCGAATTCCATCGCAGCACTTCAAGTTGCTGCTCGTACTAATAGTTTTGAGTCCTACAGCCAATTTTCTGACCACATTAACAGTGACGCTAAGGCTCGGTGCGCTTTGCGCGGGTTAATGGAATTTAAGAGTAATGTGAATGGTGGTCCAATTCCTATTGATCAAGTCGAACCTGCTAGTGAGATTGTGAAGCGTTTTTGTACTGGCGCGATGAGCTTTGGTTCAATTTCTGCAGAGGCACATGAGGGATTGGCAATTGCAATGAATCGTCTTGGAGGAAAGAGCAATACTGGAGAGGGAGGAGAAGATCCGGAAAGGTTCAATCCATTGCCGAATGGAGATTCTAAGAGATCAGCTATCAAGCAGATTGCTTCTGGGCGTTTTGGAGTAACTATTTGGTATCTAACAAATGCAGATGAATTGCAGATAAAAATTTCTCAGGGAGCAAAGCCTGGTGAAGGAGGAGAGTTGCCAGGGCGCAAGGTGGATGAAAATATTGCACGAATTCGACATAGCACGCCCGGAGTTGGGCTTATAAGCCCTCCGCCACACCACGATATTTATTCGATTGAGGATCTCGCGCAGTTAATCCATGACCTTAAGAATGCTAACCGTGCATCTCGGGTGAGTGTTAAGCTAGTATCTGAAATGGGAGTTGGGACAATTGCCGCAGGCGTTGCTAAGGCCAAGGCAGATCACATTTTAATCTCGGGTGAAACTGGTGGCACTGGTGCTTCTCCACTCACGAGTATTAAACATGCGGGACTACCTTGGGAGCTGGGTATTGCAGAGACGCATCAAACATTAGTTTTAAATGATCTTCGTAGTCGCGTTGTATTGCAAACGGATGGAGGGCTAAAGACAGGCCGTGATGTGGTGATCGCTGCACTTTTGGGGGCTGAGGAAATGGGTTTCTCCACCGCTCCTCTTATCACGATGGGTTGCATTATGATGCGTAAATGTCACTTAAACACTTGTCCTGTAGGTGTTGCGACTCAGAATAAAGAGCTTCGGAAAAAATTTAATGGATCTCCTGATTATGTGGTGAACTATTTATTTATGGTTGCAGAGGAAGCTCGTAATCTTATGTCTCAATTGGGTTTTCGCAATATTAACGAAATGGTAGGGCGAGTGGATGTATTAGAAATGCAGAGGGCGATTGATCATTGGAAAGCGGATGGTATAGACTTAAGTTCTATTTTAACGCCAATCGAGAAGGCTAATGCCAATGTTGGTAACTACTGCACAGAGTCTCAGGATCATGGTCTAGCAAAAGTATTAGATATGAAATTGTTAGAACTCGCAAAGCCCGCTTTAGAAAGAGGAGATAATGTCGAGATCGAACTTCCGATTATTAATACAGATAGAACCGTAGGCGCCATACTTAGTAATGAACTAGCCAAGGCGCATGGTGCTGACCTGTTGCCGGATGGCACCATTAAGATAAAGTTCAATGGTTCAGCTGGTCAGAGTCTTGGTGCATTTTTAGCTAAAGGGGTAAGTATTGAGTTGGAAGGTGACGCTAATGATTACGTAGGTAAAGGATTGTCAGGGGGTAACTTAATAATTTATCCCCCGAAAGAATCGAGTTTCAAGCCGGAGGAAAATATTATTGTTGGCAATGTATGTCTCTACGGAGCAACTAGTGGTTTGGCATTTTTCCGAGGTCGTGCTGCAGAGAGATTTTGTGTTCGTAACAGTGGAGCATCGGCAGTAATTGAAGGGGTGGGTGATCATGGTTGCGAATATATGACTGGTGGTTGTGTTGTCATTCTTGGCTCTACTGGTCGAAACTTTGCTGCGGGTATGAGTGGTGGGGTTGCATATATTTGGGACCCAGAAAACAAGTTCTCTGCTAATTGTAATATGGAGATGGTTGAACTAGAAAAAGTTGAGGATACAGAAGATATCGCTAACTTAAAGGAGCTTATCGAGGGCCACTCCCAACGCACTAGTTCTTCGGTAGCTTGTGAATTGCTGGATAATTGGAGTGTATCGTTAAGTCAGTTTGTGAAGGTTATGCCTACAGATTATAAGAGAGTTTTACTGGAGCGTAAAAAAGCTCAAAAGGAGCTAGTAGCCTGATTATATTATAACAAAAAAAAAGAATATTTAATATGGGGAAACCAACAGGATTTATGGAGTTTGAGCGTGAAGTCGTGCCATATCGCGACCCGCTTGATCGATTAAAAGATTACGAAGAGATCAATTCCTCTCCTGATGAGGATCACTTGCAGACACAAGGGGCTCGTTGTATGGACTGTGGGGTGCCGTTTTGCCAATCTGCTAATGGTTGTCCTATTGATAATCTGATACCAGAGTGGAATCACCTCGTTTATCAAAATCGATGGAAAGAAGCGATTGATCGCCTGCATAAAACAAATAATTTCCCTGAATTTACTGGACGGGTATGTCCGGCACCTTGCGAAGGTTCCTGTGTGCTTGGAATTACCAATCCACCGGTAACTATTAAGAATATTGAGAATACTATTATCAACCGGGCTTTTGACGAAGGTTGGGTTGTGAGTAATGCGCCGAGTGAGCGAACTGGTAAAAAGATAGCAATAGTTGGCTCTGGCCCTGCTGGCTTAGCAGCAGCAGATCAGCTCAACAAGGTTGGTCATAATGTTACAGTGTATGAGCGCGCAGACCGAATAGGTGGATTACTTATGTACGGTATTCCAAAAATGAAACTTGATAAGGACGTCGTAGATCGTCGTATAAACCTTATGCGTGAATCGGGTATTAAATTTGTTACCAGTGCGCATGTTGGTAAAAAAGAGGATTTTGCTTCAGGTCATATGACTCAGATTATGGAGCAACGAGGTTGTGAGGTTCAATACATTGATCCAAATGAACTATTAAAGGAGTATGATGCTTTGCTTATGGCTACTGGTGCTACTAAGCCTTTCGATCCTACAGGCCGTAACACCGGGCGTGATCTCAAGGGTATACATTTCGCAATGGATTTTCTCACGCGTAACACAAAAAGTCTGCTCGACTCCAATCTTGACGATGGGGAATATTTAACAGCTAACGATAAGCATGTGATAGTTATCGGAGGTGGGGATACCGGTGCTGATTGTATTGGCACTTCTTTGCGTCATGGCTGCAAAGATGTTGTTAACTTTGAGTTGTTAGACAAGCCTCCAATCGAACGCGCTAAAAATAATCCCTGGCCACAGTGGCCTCGTGTTTATCGTCTAGATTATTCACACGAGGAAAACAAGGTAAAGAATGGTGAGGACCCTCGAGCTTATACTATTTTAGCGAAAGAATTTGTCGGCGATGACAATGGTCATATTAGAGGCGTAAAAACTGTTGAAGTCGACTGGTCTAAGCCGGTCGAAGGTGGTGCGCCATTCAGTGAAGTAGAAGGTTCTGAAAAGGAATGGCCTGCGGATCTTGTATTGTTGGCTACAGGTTTTGTAGGTCCGGAACTTGAAGTGGGTGAAATGCTAGGGTTAGAAACGCAAAATCCAAGGGGTAATTGGAAGACTTTTACTGGTAAACATGGTGAGTTTACAACCAATGTGGAGGGTGTTTTTGTTGCTGGAGACTGCCGTCGAGGTCAATCGCTTGTTGTTTGGGCAATCAATGAAGGTCGCGGAGCTGCTCGCGCTATCGACCAGTATCTGATGGGATCAAGCCTATTGCCTGCACCAGGAGTTACCCAGGGCACTGCACTTGCTGGTTCCTAAATTACAAGCAGACCAATCTTTAATGCCGTCAGGTTAAAAGCCTGACGGCTTTTTTGTTTAAGATTTTAAATATAGTGAGCAATCTAATGGTGCATAGGATCACATAAACTATTGTGGGAGAAGATTGAGAAGTATTTGGGGCCTGAAGCCTAACCTCACAATAATTGTAGCAATAGTGAAGATAGCGAATCGGGATAATAAGCTGTGAGGTGAATTCTTACCCTTTTATTAAGAGGATATATTTCAGTTTTTTGTTTGTTTAATTGGAGGGGCTAAAACAACTCTGAATCCTGCAAGAATCCATCGGTAATCAGGTTCTTGTGATTCTGCCCGGCAAGCTGATCTTAGAATGTTGCTTGGACAATAATATGCACCGCCCCGTAAAACCTTCATATTTCCTGTGTTAGAGAATGCTTTGCCACCTGGATAGGATTCGTATGAATCAAAACACCATTCAAAAAGATTTCCATGCATGTCATACAATCCCCAAGGGTTAGGTTTTAATTTGCCTACTGGTTCAGGTTGATTGCCACTATTTTTTGCCCACCAACCATATTCGCTTAATGAGTCTGTTGAATCTCCATAACTGTAAGCATTATTAGTGCCCGCTCGACATACATATTCCCACTCTTTTTCAGTTGGTAGACGATAAATATAACCTATTGGTAATTTTCCGCTCAATCTGGCTGAATCGGTTAATTTTTTACAAAATTGTAATGCCTCATGCCATGTTACTCGATTGACTGGTAGTTCTGGAGTGAACTCTGTACTGCTAGGATTATTACCCATAGTATCTTGATATCGTTTTTGAGTTATTTCGAATTTTTCCATCCAAAACCCATGCGGCACAAAAGCAGAATGGACGGGGCCCTCATCTTTAAATCTGCCAGTTTGATTCATAGGGCTTCCCATAAGAAACTTACCGGGAGCAATCCATATTAGTCGGTCGGGTAGGTTAATAGGTTGCCATGATAACTTAAAAAAAGCTCTTTCATCGGTTTTTGGTTTGAGATTTAGTTCAGTAGTTTCATGTTTGCTTGTTGGAAATGAATGAATAGCTTCCCATGTATTATCTAAATATGAATTTGATCTCCAAATCACGACGATACCATTTTTAGGTGGATTGATGGCTTTTACAGAAAAAGAGTTGGAAGTTGTATTAGTTCTAATTTGAATTTTTGGTTGTCCAAAAATATTAAAGGTAAATGCAAACAAACTTAGAATGATACTAATTAGATTAAATTTGTAATGATGCATTATATGTTAAGACGAATAAGGATAATTAAGGGAATTTCTGACTTAAAGGCAATAAAAACAAGGGTAGAAAAAGATTCCGGCGGGGCCAGTTTGAAGAAAACTGCAACCCCGCCGGGGATATTTCGAAGATGCAATGTTAGGTATCAGTAGACACTTACGACAGTGCTTGCATCCGCACACCGTGCAAGATGGGCGGAATAATAAGTTTTTTTTTCTTCTTTGCAAGCAATTATTTGAAATAAAAGTTTAATTTAGAAAAAACCTGTTTTTAAAGACTTAAAAGTAAAGATTACCCATCATTTTGGGTTTTTCTATAAACGTGATTCCTTTAATCCATTCAACATGCCCATCACGGAAACCTTCGTTTGAACCTTCTGGTTGATCTCCTTTGTCGTTGTAATGGTTGACACCTCTCATAAGTGGATTTGGATCGCCAGGTCGCCCCCATGATCCTTGATATTTTCTATTTAAGTCAGCCCAGATAACTTCGTAATGAGGATTATCAGAAGTTTTTAATGCGAAAACAGGAGTTTGAACTGACTCTTGGAACATTGATTTGTTATTAGAATATCTTTTCTCTCCTGCAAAATAAAAATAACCCATTACTGATTCACGACCGCCTGGCCATGCCCAAAAATCATCGCGATTCCAACTTATGTTAGATGGGCAATAAAACATCGGCCTCCTTATATTATATCTATTGGTCATCGTGTCTCGAAACCAAACCGAGTTCCAATATGGATTGTTAGATCCTCCGGGTGGGAATATATCATCATTATCACTGGCATACATGGCTAACGAGAGCAACCACTGACGACTGTTATTTTTGCAAGTTGTTCGATGTCCTTGCTCCTTTGCTCTTGAAAGTGCTGGCAGTAAGAGACTGGCTAAAATTGCTATAATAGCAATGACTACCAATAACTCGATCAGAGTGAATGCTGATTTATGATTGTGCTTTTGCAAATCTAGTTTTAATGGGATCTGCAGTTGATCTTAATATTTTGAATAATGATTTTAAAAGATATTTAAATAAATATAGGTTCTTTAATTTTATTCTCGAAGTCGCATTGGTCGATTATTACGGGTCTTAATAAGGTCTTGCACTCTCTTTTTTTGACGCCCCCCTTGTTCATCTAGAAGAATTGTATCTAATGGAATGGTATATTTTCTCTTTTCATTATTTAACCAGATTTCCATAGCTCTCTTTTGATTTTCTAAACGTTCATCTTCATCTGCAACAAAATCAAATTTAAATGAATTGAAACCTGGTTGTTTTAGTAGAGCCTTATTGGCGATATATCGAACTGCAGAATATGGGTCATTTAATGAATCTGCTAGTATTGGCGATTGCCAGCCAGTACCACTGATTTTTAAAGCAGGCTCCCATCCCATATGCCACGCTGCTAGAGCACGTTGTCCAGCTTCACCGTTTAAAAGCCATACTATTGATGCTGCTGTTGTTTTATGGATAGGTGGAACATTGGTTTTAGGTTTGTTGGTGCGTTTTGCTAAGTGTTCTGCTGTCCAATCCAGAGTTTTATCAAGATGACACAAATTACATGCATTAGGACGTCCTGTTTTCAACGTTGTAGCAATATTTGGGGTTTCGATTGTGTGACTTCTTATAGCTTTAAGAAGACCATATGATGTATGAGGCATATGGCAATTGTAGCAATTACTTCCAGCTGAGTTAACAGGGTGTAAGGTGTGTGCAGATATATTATCACCCATTTCCTTGTGGCATTGTAGACAAGCCTTATTAGTTCGCATACCACTTGCAAGCTGGTCGTTTGGATCGCTATTATGCATCGAATGACAACTAACACAGGACATGGTTCCCCTTTGATGGCAGGGTGATTCAAGTAGACCATTGTATTCTCTGCCTGTTACACGAATTTTTCCATCTTCCCAGAAAAAATCGTCTAATATCTCTGGGTTATTTTCGAGAACTGGCTTTAGCCAATCTTGTTCATTTGCTTTTGAAGGTTGAATTATTGGAGTTGTTTTTGCTAGGTCGTCTCCAGGTCGATAACTAAATCCTTTTTCTGTCCAATTTTCACTTTTATCGAACCATTTCATTCCGTGGCAAGAACCACAAACTTGAGTGCTTCTTTTATGGTCGAGATCTGCTGGCTGGATGATCGATAGTGGTTGAGAAGCTATAGCCTTTGTACGTTCCTCATTTGTCATTTTAGCTAAGCTAAGCTGACGGTCCACATGTTGCTGTCCTGGTCCATGGCAGGCTTCGCACGAGATGCCAAGATCGGCAACTTCTGATTCAAATCGTTGTTCTTTCTTGTTAGGTTTAGGTTTAGGTCCAGTTGTATGACAACGAATACAGTTCATATTCCAGTTCTCCTTACTTATTACTGAGTGTGGGTTTCGAATGAAAAGACTATTACGAGGAGCCCAGCGTTTTTCCTCTATTAACCATGCAAATGGAAAACCGATTTGTAAGTTCCCCATCATTCCAGGGAGCCAAAAAACTTGCATATGATGTGAGCCAGTAACCATCCCCATCCTTACATCAATAGCATTTGGATCTTTTCCGTTAGGACTGTTTTTTGTTGCGTCAATGCTTTCTATAGTAGTCCAGTATTCTTCACCTCGTTTTTGCATTGTAAATCTTTCTCCCTCAAATATTAGAGATTGACCATTAAAGGCGGCTTTTACGGATTCAGGAGACATTATTTGAGTCATGCTGCGATGATATGAGTCATGCCAGCTTTTATGCTCATCGGTGTGACATTCCTTACAGGAGTTAGATCCTACATACTCATTGTCAGTTCGCTGATAGGGGAGGGTAGTTTGGTGCAGTGATGCTGTTGGGTTGGGTTCGCTGTTGAATTGGTTAGGAAGATCTGGTTTGAATTGATTCGGTGAATCAAACAGGTTTATTCCAATTAAAATAATTACAACGGCCCCTATAGCAACAATCCATCTCATAGTAGAAGGATGGTGTCTAGTTGAGTTGTCGTTCATAACTATTTAAATGAAATAAATCTAAAGGTATGGAGCGAAAATAAAAAACGGCCCACAAAAAGTGAGCCGTTTTAAGTAATCATTTAAATTTATTATCTATTTGAACTGCCCCACCAAACGTCATTCTTAACTCCAGGACGAGCGCCTGTTTGGGCCATCTGATAAAACTTTTTATAAGTAAGATTAAGTGCAGCACCAGATACAATCCCTACAGTCGCTGCGCCTCCAACATCTGTACGATTATTTCTATTATCACCAGCTGTAGCGTGTCTTTGAGAAATTCCTTCGTGTGGTTGATTTCCAGCATCATTAAACCAAAAAGGATCTTTATCGTCTGTTTCCCATTGAATGATGTCACCCGGATCAGTTGACGAGATTTTACGAACTTTTCCAGCATTATATTGTCCCGTAGCAGGGTTGCCGTTGTGGAAAAAAATGATATTTCCGTTCCATGTATAGCTTGTGATTTTGATAGGACGTTGAGCAAATGATTTTGAACCTGTTGAAGTTGCAGAATCTTTTGGGCACATCAATACAGCTTGATTGTTGCCGAGATAGCTTCCTAGTTGACTGTGTTTGAAGGATTCTCTTTGACCTTCTAAATCTTTTTGGAGTGTTTTTAAAGTTCGTCCACCTGCATAGGCTGGCATAGCAGTTGTTCCTGACCAGTTGTGAGATTCAACTTTACATTTTCCACCTGCTGCAAAACCAGTTGAGTTTTCCTTTGCACTCCCTGCATAAGCCCAACCCGTGGGGCCACCACCGTTACCACCCCATGTAGGGTGAGGCATATAATCCTCAAAATCTCCAGTAAACATATTAAGAGCAAGCATAATCTGCTTGTTATTGTTCCAGTCAATTGAGTTGTGTGCTTTGTCTTTTGCTCTTGCTAAAGCAGGTAAAAGCATGCCAGCTAAGATTGCTATAATCGCAATTACGACTAACAGCTCAATTAAAGTAAACCCAAGAAATAGTTTACTTTTGAGAACTTTGGTTGAGGAATTTTTATTCATGAAATTTTTAGGAAATATGTGAATATAAAAAAAATGGCTAAAAACAAAATAAGTCTCATTCACCAGCTAGTCAAATGGAAAAATATTAAGAATATTGAATTTTCTTAGGAAATCCAATTAGCGTTAAATATAAAAAAAGACCCTCTCAATTGAGAGGGTCTTTCGAAAAAATATTTGTATGAACTTATTTACCAGCTGGGAAGAGCATTTCGTTGTTCTTCGCGCTGGAATCGATCAAATATTGAGCGAGCTTAGAGTCACTTGACTGCTGAACAGATGAGTCAGAAAGAAGGATGTTTCCTTGGTTTTCGTGAAGACTCTGAGTCCAGTTAACTGTGTTTTTACCAGTGAACTTTTTGCCAAGCTTCTTAATAGCGCCCTTGCTATCGTTATCGTTATCATATTTTCCGAACTGAATGTTACGGGTTGCAGACAAGATGTTGTTTGGCTTTGCTTCGTCAGCTTCTGATCCAACGGTGTAACTGAAGCTCTTGTTACCTTTTGTACCGCCAAATGCAACAGTTGTTTTACCAGCTGCACCTTTAGGCTTCTTTTCTACAAAGCTATTAGCTTGTGTTCTATTGCTATCTCTTGGGCTGCGAACCACTTTTGGGTTGCTTAGCTCGTTAGATAGTGACTGCCAATGTCTGTAGTTTTCCTTGTACTTACCTAGTGAGTCAGCTGATCCGCCTTCAACACCGGGTACTTGCCATGGAAAACGATCTTGGTTGTCAGTCGCATAAATGCGGGTTGCAACGCCAATTTGTTTGAGGTTGTTAACGCAACTAATGCGTTGTGCTTTTGCTTTGGCCTTAGCCAGAGCCGGTAATAGCATTCCCGCCAAAATGGCGATAATTGCAATAACGACCAACAGCTCGATAAGCGTGAAGGCCCCGATCTTGGTTTTATTAAAACGCTTCATGATGCGATTCTCGTGTGAGTTAGTATACTTGTTAACAGTTAACACTTTACCTAATTAGGGTTAAATGAAGGCGTTAGCTTCGTGTCTGTTTGGACTCTTGTCAACGCCTATTTGAATAAAAACTAAGCAGCAAAAGTGCCAATAATAAAAAGGATGCGAATGTTTGAATATGTTTTATAAATTAAATCACTTTTGCGTGAATATCCCACTAATCGCGTGAATATCACTCATTAAAATTTTTGAAAGGAAGATTGCAGGTTATTATTAAATAATAATTTTATTACAATTTTCATTATTGAAATGACTATAATCTTTTAAACAATTATTTAAAGAAAAAGGTTTGTTTAGTAATGAAATTGCTTAGTGTTCATGGAGTTTTGTTATTAGAGAGAATCATCAATATTAATAAATATGACATATGAAA
>SHAK01000002.1 GCA_004213515.1 Limisphaerales bacterium
AGCTCATGATGAATACCGGATCACCATTATTTGGCAGACCAAGTATGGGCTCATGGTTAGCCTATGGACTAGGAAGTGCATCAAAAAATTTACCATCATATGTTGTACTAACAGCTGGGAGAGGATCAAGCGGGGGAGCCTCTCTTTGGTCGAGTGGATTTTTACCATCAAACTATCAGGGGGTATTGTTCCGTAATCAAGGGGATCCCGTATTAAATCTAGGTAATCCTCCAGGAATAAGCCGCGAAATGCAGCATTATGGATTGGATGCAATTAACGATCTCAATCGGATGAGACACTCAGCTGTAGGGGACCCCGAAATTGCGAGTCGAATTGCAAGTTACGAATTAGCATTCCGAATGCAATCAGCGGCACCAGAATTAATGGACCTTTCTGGAGAAAGCCAATCAGTACTCGACCTGTATGGCGCTGAACGAAAGGACACACTATCGCCTGGTCGAGGGGGGCCAGCTGGTCAATATACTAAATTTGCTCGAAACTGCATCTTAGCTCGGAGACTTATTGAACGCGGAGTTCGTTTTGTAAATTTATACCACGCGTCTTGGGATCATCATAGTAATCTTGATAAAGAAATTTCATACAATGCAACAATGGCAGACCAACCGGTCGCCGCATTAATTAAAGATTTAAAACAACGTGGTCTACTCGATGAAACTCTTGTAGTTTGGGGAGCTGAGTTCGGTCGAACTCCACTCGGAGAAAATAGAGGCGGAAGTAAAATGAATACTGGACGAGATCATCATCCTTTCGCCTTTTCAATGTTTATGGCAGGTGGCGGCATCAAAGGAGGGCAAGTTTATGGTCAGACTGATGAAATTGGTTGGGGCATCAATGAAAATCCAGTACACATAAATGATTTACACGCAACTTTGCTCCATCAATTTGGCATTGAACATACTAAATTGACTTACCGTTTTCAGGGAAGAGATTTCAGGCTAACCGACGTTGGCGGCAATCTTATCCAACCTCTAATTAGTTAATTTTAGCACTCGGTTAGTAGTCTTTAAGCACCTCAAACCTTTGACTACCGTTGCTTTTTAAATGAACTAAAACACCCTTTTTAAGATCCTCATTTTCATATGATTTTCTGAAAGATTCTATAGAATTTATTTCAGCACTATTGATGCGAGTGACAATATCTCCGGGTGAAATATTCTTCTCTTCTGATACACTACCTTTTTCAACAGAAACTACAATAACACCTTCATCTTCATCTATCATAAATCTTTTTGCTAAATCTTCGCTTATTTCCTGAACTTTCATGCCAAGTAACTCGGCCTTTAATGGTTCTTTAGATTTTTTTTCTTCTGCACGCCGAACTCGTGTTACAGGTGTGAATTCCTCAGGAAACGCCCCAGTTTCGAAAAGAATTTCTTGGGGATTACCATCACGCATCAATCCAATTTTTACAGAATCACCTGCATTTTTAAAACGAATAGCTCGTTTAAGCTCCTCAGCAGACTTTACCTTCTTACCGTCAACACTTGTTATAATATCAGCCAATTCGAGATCGGATTTTTCTGCTGGACCACCCGGAATAAACTGCCTAACTACAACCCCGTCTTCAACGCCTACAGCTAAATCTCGAAGTTCCACATCTTCGCGAAGAGTTGTAATACTCACACCCAACCAAGCGCGAGTTACTTTTCCGTCCTTTATCAACATATCAGATATTCGTTTTGCTAAATTGATTGGAACAGCAAAACCTATTCCAGTATTCATCCCGCGAATCAAAGTGTTAATACCAATCACTTCCCCATAAATATTTACTAAAGGACCACCGCTGTTGCCAGGGTTTATACTTGCGTCAGTCTGTATGAAATCTTGATCAAACATTTGTTGATCAGTTAAAACTCGTCTACCTTTGGCGCTAATATGTCCAATGGTAACGCTGTACTTGAGTCCAAAAGGAGAACCAATTGCTATTGCAAATTCACCAGCTTTTGTTCTGTTAGAGTCTCCTATTTTGACAGCTTGCAATCCAGTTGCTTCAATTTTAATTATAGCAATGTCAGATTCTCGATCGACTCCGAGAATTTCTCCGTCGTATTCTCTGCCATCTTTGAAGACAATTTTAATTTTGTCAGAATTTTCAACAACATGACGATTTGTCATGATAATTCCATCCTCTCGATAAACTAAACCCGATCCTTGACCATCATAAATGGGTTCACGCGAACGATTAGGCTGTTTACGACCTTGGGGTTGTTGTTGTTCAAAAAATCTTCGAAAATCTTCGGGTAATTGATCGAAAAACGGGCTATTTCGAAATTGTTCACCCTGCATTTCATAATTTCCTGATTTTTTAGAGACTCGGACTTCAACTACTGATTTTGAAACACTTTCTGCAACCTCAACGAATGCCTGATTCAATTGTTGAGCAAGTTTCAAAGCCTCAGACGGCTCAACTGCTTTGACTTGAGTCATTCCCAGCAAAGAAAATAGAAACGAAGTAAATATGGAGTATTTTAAGTTTATTTTCATCAAAAAATTAATATAACAATAAATCTATAGATTCTTAATATAGAAAAATGTTCAACAACTTATTTTAAAAGTCAAATAAATAGAATCACTCGACACGTCCCATGGTTTATGGATTACTGTGTTGAGTTTACCTGATTCAATTGGGGTTTTAAGAAATGGAAAAAGATTTGTTAACCAAGGCCAAGTCGCTCGGATTTTCCGATCGACAAATTGCATACCTCACGAAAAGCACGGAAAATGAAATACGAGCTAAACGAATGGCTATTGGTTTAGAACCCAGCTATAGACTAGTCGACACCTGCGCTGCAGAATTTGAAGCCTATACACCCTATTACTATTCATCCTACGATCGTGACGATGATGAAGTATCTCTCAGCGAAAAGAAAAAAGTCCTAATTCTTGGAGGAGGTCCTAATCGAATTGGCCAAGGTATTGAGTTTGATTATTGCTGCGTCCATGCCTCTTTTGCACTTAAAGAAGCGGGATTCGAAACTATAATGGTAAACTCCAATCCTGAAACAGTTTCCACTGACTATGATACAAGTGATAAACTTTTTTTTGAACCACTTACTCTTGAAGATGTTTTGCATATTTATCATCGGGAAAAATGCTGGGGTGCAATTGCTCAGTTCGGAGGGCAAACACCTCTAAACCTTGCACTTGGGTTGCAAGCTAATGGCGTTAACATTATTGGAACTTCCCCTCAAAGTATTGAAATGGCTGAAGATCGTGAAATGTTTGCGAAGATGCTTCACAAATTAAAGATACCACAACCGCCCAATGGACTAGCCATCAATGAGGAGCAAGCACTCGCTGCGGCAAGTGAACTTAGCTATCCCGTATTAGTACGACCTTCATTTGTTTTAGGTGGACGTGCCATGCAAATCGTTTATTCTGATAAAGAACTTTGTGAATATATGCGCTCAGCAGTTGAAGCCTCACCAGAACGACCAATTTTGGTGGACAAATTTCTTGAAGATGCAATTGAAGTGGATGTTGACTGTATTGCAGATGTTGGCAACTACAATACCCCAAGTGAAGCAACCGTAGTCATTGGAGGTATGCTTGAGCACGTAGAATTTGCTGGCGTCCACTCCGGGGATGCTGCAATGGTCCTACCACCAAACACACTATCGGAAGAAGTCAAAAATACTATAAGGCAATATACAGATTCAATGGCTCGAGAATTGAAAGTCACTGGGCTAATGAATGTTCAATATGCTATCAAGGATAAGACTGTTTACGTTTTAGAAGTAAACCCTCGAGCTTCACGCACTGTGCCTTTTACAAGCAAAGCTATTGGGAAACCTTTAGCAAAGTTAGCTGCTAAGGTAATGGCTGGAAACAAATTGAAAGATCTCAATTTCACAAAAGAAATAATTCCTAGTTACTGGGCAGTAAAGGAATCGGTATTTCCATTTAATCGATTCCAAGGACAAGACATACTTTTATCTCCAGAAATGAAATCTACTGGAGAAGTTATGGGACTTGATGCCGATCTTGGGGCAGCATACGCAAAATCTCAGATGGCTGCAGGTGCAGCACTTCCTTTAGAGGGTCAAGTGTTTATTAGTGTAAGTGACACGCATAAAAATTCTGCTATAGAATTGGCGAAACGATTTATCGATTTAGATTTCGAAATAATATCTACTAGCGGGACAGCAAAAATTCTTAAAAGTGCAGGAGTTAAAGTTGAGAGTATTCATAAGATCTCTGAGGGCAGACCTAATGCAGTCGACCTTCTTAAAAACAATGAAATTCAATTAGTTATAAACACACCCTCCGGACAGATTCCTCGAGAAGATGAAATCAAAATTAGAACAACTGCTGTTTACACCAATACTCCTATAATAACCACTATCGGTAGCGCTATGGCAGCTTTAGATGGTATAGCAGCTCTTAAAAACAAGGGATATAGTGTAAAACCTCTACAGGAATTTCTATAACATTTATTCTTTTTTAAATCACTATTGCTACAATGACTTATACGTTTTACCACGGGTGTGAAAAATTTATTATTTAAACATTAGAAAAACTATAAAGTTGACCCGTTTAGGTAAGCCTTATAATTTTTCTTTAGCCAAAATTAGGCCTTAACAAGATATATTATGAATTCAAAAGCAATAAAATGGCTCGCAACTTTACTCGGTTGTCTAAGTCTTATTTTTGTAATTAGCGCAATTGCTGCGCCTGTCAACGAAAAGTGCCCATTAAGCGGCAATGCGATTAGTAAAGATGCCACCTACTCTGTAGGTTTCTGTTGCGGAAATTGCCAAGGGAAATTCAGTAGCGATCCAGCGAAAAGTATCGCAAAGGTAAAAGCTGCTCCAATCAATAACGAATGCCCTTTCAGCGGAGAAGCTATAAAAGCAACAGCCACCTACAAAGGTGATCTCATCGGCTTTTGCTGCAATAATTGCAAAGGTAAATTTGAAAAAGATGCAGCTAACCTTATTAAGAAAGTTAAAGTTGCTCGCACAACTGTAAACGATAAATGTCCTCTTAGTGGAAAAGCAATTAATCCAAAAAAGACCTATACGGTTGGATTTTGCTGTAACAACTGCTCTGGCAAATTCAAGAAGGATCCTGTTAAGAATATTGCTAAAGTTAAATAAGTTATTAGCAAGTTTAATCTAATTAATTACTGCCTTCTTTTTGGAGGCAGTTTTTTTTTGATATAATTAATCAGAGGATCTAAAAAAATATAATCTGTTTTAAGAGTCTGAATTTTATCTAGTAACTCCTCGACTACTATTCTCAACAAACTTTATAAAATGTTGCACCTCTGGCAATGCTGGCAACTCAGATCGTATAGCTTCGATTGCACTACTCGCAGATAACCCTTTACGAAAATATAATCTGTGCAATCGACTAATAGCCTCCCTACTCTCTTCGGTAACCTTATTTCGCTCTAATCCAATCTTGTTCGGCATTCGAGTTCTAGCAGGATTACCGTCAACCATCATATAGGGAGCTATATCACTAACAATTTTTGAGCAGCCACCAATAATTGACATTTTCCCTAATCTACAAAATTGGTGCACAGCCGCCAACCCCCCTACAATAGCATAATCTTCTACTATAACGTGACCTGCTAAAGTTCCATTATTAGACATAATAACATGATTCCCCAACTCAACGTTGTGAGCAATATGACAATAGGCAAGAATATAGTTATTAGAACCAATTAATGTAGCCTCTCCGTCACTAGTGCCACTGTGCACAGTAACATTTTCTCGAAATGTATTATGATCACCAATGCGCGTCCAAGTTACCCCTCCACTCCACTTTAGATCTTGAGTCTTTAGTCCAACTGACGCAAATGGGAAAAATTCATTGCCAACTCCTATATCAGTGTGGCCATCAATCACAACATGCGAATGCAATCGATTACCTTGGTTAAGAGTCACATGCTCACCGATAACACAGTAAGGACCAATAGAACAATCATCGCCAATGCTTGCTTGAGGGTGAATGATTGCACTTGGATGAATCTCTGACATTTAATGTTCTTTAATTTTGATCGACTAAAGCAAAAGTAATCTCAGCTTCACTAACCATTTGCTGTCCAACCGTACACTTTGCTTTTGCTTTTCCTATTTTAGTCCCTGCCTTGATTAATTCGATATCAATTTGCAAAACATCCCCAGGTTGGACCGGCTTACGCCACTTCACTTTGTCTGCAGCCATAAAATAAGCAATTTTCCCGGCGTTACCAGCCTTCTTCAACATTAATATTCCTGCAACTTGAGCCATCGCCTCAAGTTGTAATACCCCTGGCATTACAGGATGACCTGGAAAATGTCCCTGAAAAAAAGGCTCATTTATAGTGACATTCTTTTCTGCAGTTATCTCATTTCCTTCAATTCGAGTTACACGATCCACCATCAAAAAAGGATAGCGGTGCGGTAAAATTTGCATAATTTTTTCAGAGTCCATTGGTAGTATAGTTAAATCGCTCATATTAAATAGATTAGATTTTTTTAAGCAAATACTTAGTCAAAGTCATTTGGACAAAAGTAAATATGGTAAAAATAAATATCATTTGACTAGCAAGTCTTTTCAGTTTTTTGGAGAATAAGTTTAGCTAATTCACAGTTTGCGGCATGTCCCGGTTTAATCGCTACTATATGGCATTTTAACGGCCGCCCAACAAGACTAAGGTCACCGATAATATCTAAAATTTTATGACGCACAAATTCCTCACGATATCTCATAGGTTCGGTAGTCAAAACCGCATCTTCTCTAATCACAATTGCATTCTCAAGACTTCCTCCTCGAATTAAACCATTTTTTATCAAGAATTCAATTTCCTCATAAAAACAAAAAGTTCGAGCATGTGAAATTTCTTTTTCCCAAGACTTAACCGTCAAATCTATACTAAAGAACTGAGTGAATCGGCCCGCATTGTCAGAACTTGTGCAGGAGATTTTAAATCCGTCGTAAGGCAAAGCGCTCATCATAGTATCTCCAAGCAAATATTCGATTGTATCTGTTATTGCCACAGGCTCAACTTTCTCAACCTGCTTTTCTATACCTGCCTCTTCAATCATTCTACAAAACTGCCGCGAACTTCCGTCAGCGATAGGAGGTTCATTTGAATCAATCTCAATAATAGCATTATTGATTCCAAACCCTGCTAGCGAGGCAAGAACATGCTCAACAGTCTGAACTTTAACTTTTCCATTTGCTAAGGTTGTAGAGCGAGAGGTATCTGTAACATATTTAACTTGAGCTGGAATTTCAAAACGGCTTTCAAGATCTACACGACGAAAGATAATACCCGTGTTAACTGGCGCAGGTAATAATGTCATTGATACCTCATTACCACTGTGCAATCCGATCCCGGAATAGCTGACTAGTTTAGCTAAGGTTTGCTGCTGTAACACGGAAGGCATTAAATAACGCAGTGACGACTGTTGGCAAGGTCAACGCTCCTTAATTGTCTGGACTCTCTTCAATAGAAACTTCTAAACCAGGGGCTCCGGGGCGCTGGAGGTTATATATTGTTATAGCCTGTGCAGCATTGTCGGCAGCAGGATTAGCTCGGCGAGCGTTGGAAACCGCAATATCCCGGGCATTATCATCTGGACGATATTTTTCATGCAAAAGCCTGTGCTTGGATGCCAAATCCTGATTATCTAACTGAGCATAAATAAGAGATAAATTATAATGCGCAGTCAGATTTTCAGAATCAAACGTTAATGTTTCTTTAAATCGCTTTATTGCTCGACTAAGAAAATCATTTCGCTTGGTCTCATTGACACGCTCTAATTTGGACCGCTCAAATAAAGTTTGACCAAGTGCATTTAATAATACGTAGTCCTGCGAAAAGTCAAAACCTCGATCGATCTGCTCCTGAGAGCGATCTTCGATTAGACTTCGAAAGTTTTCTATTGACTCATCTAGAAATCCATTTTGCTTGTTAACGATACCATTAAACCAAGTGATCGTCCAAGGAGGCGCCGGTATTTTAGCCTTAGCAGCTCTAGCAAGTGCCTCGACGGCATCCTCTAAGCGGCCTTCCTTAACATATACACGGGCCAAATTGAGCGCTCCACTACCATAACCAAGCTCTTCAACTTTCTTGAATGCATCCTCAGCTTGAATCAATTCTCCTTTTTCACTTCCTTTGTCTCCTTTGAGTAATAATCCTATACCGTAGTCGTTCCATCTCTGCCATTCAGGTTTGTCAGGCACTTGGCCAATTGCTGGATTACCATCAACAGGAAATGTCACTTTGTCACTCGACATTAAAGTGATTGGAAGATCGTTTTCTGACTTATTAGGGTAAACATAACTCATGTATTTCGCATCAAACTTTCGGTACTGTAATTTGACAGAAACATTGATTTTTTCTTGAGCATCTTGCGGAACTTTAAATCGATAGTGAACGACCTGACCAGAACCTGGAGGCATTTGGTTATTATATAATGGAGTGAAAATATCCTCAGCGTTACGACGATCAATCCTATTACCATCCTTATCTAACATATAAACATTAATAAAATGTGACCAAGGATCAACCTCTAGACCATTTCCTAAACCTCCACTACGCCCGATAGTCTTTCCACTATTCTCTAATTCAACATCTAGCCATATTTCATTTGAGTCAACCGTACCTTGTGAGAACAAATGGCCGACCTTCATTGTTCGAACAACAACCTCAAGCAAATATTCTTTTCCAGACTTAAGGCTAGGTATCTTTGGCCTAATTGGTGCAATCAACTTTCCATCAACTTTTCCTTCTTCCTTAATACCAAATATTTCCACAACTACAGAGTCCTTCAAAAAATCTTGATGGGCTTTGACTATATCAGGCTTATTTCGAATATGTGCAATTGCTGTATTAGCTCCATGAAAAAGATGATCATGAACCTGCAACCCGTTATCTTTACCACTAAAAAAGTCCGCTCCAAAATCATTAGAATCTTTCAAAGGCATATGACATTGATTGCAATCTCCAACGGCTTTGGGTGGGTAATAAAAACTGCGAACCCCATGACCGGAAACCCCACTTAAATGATAATTATCGTAATGATTCTGCCCCCGCAACCATTCTTTATAATGATTTAATTCAAACGGTAAACTCACCTTATGACAGGTGGAACAAAACTCCGGAGTCTTATGGAGCTCCTTTAGGAAAGTCTTTTTATGAAATTCCGGCTTAGCCTTTACCATCTGGCGATTAATAAACCTTAAGATCGAGTTATCGCTTTTTGAAAAAGGATAATGAACCGGTTCCTCTATAGTGTAATCAGCATTTCCTTTAGTCGAATTAACGTGAGTAATAGCATGACAAACAGTACAGGTAATTCCAGCATGTGCGGTTGGATGATTTCGCGTATCAAACTTAGGATCATCAAAAGCACCACTAAAAAATGGAACTGGATCATGACAACCAGCACACCAACGTGAAGCATTCACATTTCCATCACGTTCAAGAAGCTTTTCCCGAGTTTCTGATATACTAAAATGATAAGGCTCATTATTGAACGAACTAAAATGATGAACACTATGAAACCATCCCTCATAAACGTCGGGATGACACTCTTGGCAATATTTATCCATCATTAATGTGTCAGCTGGAATAAAATTACCAGAAGCTGTTCTTGCCAAAGAAGGTTCAAAGTATTTTGCACCCTCTTTAGGCCCAACAACATTCCAATTTCTGGGGTCTTGTGTATGCAAAGCAACTAGTGCAACTACTACTACACCAAATGAAACCGCCCAACTTACTCCAGTCTTCCACTTTATCTTAGGCCCAGCTAATCGATGCAAAATATAAAGCCAAACTGCTAATAAAGGCGAAATCACATGTGCCCAATACATCCAATCCCTCAGATTCGGGTTTTTAATTTCAAAACCATCAACCCTCATTAACGCTAGACCACTTAATAATAAAATAATACTTATCGAAAAAAGCGCATAACCGACTGAAGCAGCACGTTTATTTGGCCGATTCCAAGCATTTTTAATATGAAAAATCCCAAAAAATATGACTGGTAAAATAATTAATAGCCCCAGAACTAAATGCCCCAAGAACATCAACTGGTAAAAATAATTTTGATATGTCTCCCCCCGAGACCACTCAAGAAATGTAATACTGGAAAGATAAGCAGAATTAGCCCCTAGCAAGGCAAATAAAACAAATATAACGAATAGCACAATCCGTAAACGCGGACCAACTGCACGAACATATTTTCTTTTGAGCGGTGTTTTTTTCTCCGAATCCATTAAGCAAAACTCACATCAAATAGCGGACAGAAAAATTAATATAACTCTTATCACATCAAATTTGCAACAATACTTAACTGTATGACAGTAAAGACTTCAAAGTGTCATCACATTGAAGATCTTAGTTTTAATCTATATCGACCATCAATTCTTGCTACACGAGCCTCGTCACGAAATACTTTTGATAACTTTTGGCTTGTAAGCATTTTTCTTATTGGCCCGCTATCAAAGACTCGTCCATCAAGTAATAATAATGCATGAGTATAAATGGGGGTAATCTCTTCTATATGATGAGTTACATAAATGAACGTAGGAGTATTTTTTGCTCGGCCTAGATCGTCTATAAATTTTAAGAAATTTTCACGAGCTGCAGGATCGAGGCCTGCACAGGGTTCGTCTAGGAGCAATAAACTAGGATTAGCCATAAGCGATCGAGCAATTAAAACTCGCTGTCGCTCGCCTTGCGATAAGACTGACCAAAGGCGATCTGCTAAATAACTGCAACGAATACGGCGCAATATCTTTTTTGCCTCTTTGCAGTCGGATGGTTTAGGTCGACCCCAAAGATCAATCATTCCGTACTTACCAGTAATCACAGAAATCAATGCTGGTTCATCTTCCGCCATCATTTGACGGAGACTAGAACTAACTAGTCCTATTTTTTTTCGAAGTGTCGGCCAATGAGCTTGTCCGTAGCGTTGACTCAGTAAATCAATTTCTCCTTTAGTTGGAGAGAAGTATCCGGTTATAGCGCTAAGTAATGTAGTCTTACCGGAACCATTCCCTCCTAGCACGACCCAATGCTCACCTTGGTTAACTTGCCAATTAATGCTTTTTAAAATTACTTTTTGATCTCGCTGTATTGTGAGATTAGACAACTTTATAATTGGGTTGTCAGACTTCATCATAGAAAATTAGATTTCCGAGATTGCATCATTAACACCATCCCAAAAAATAATACGTGCCTGCAATGCCTTTTGAGCAGCTTCCAGCGCTTCTTCTATTAACTTGAAATTTTCATAACAAAGGCAAGACAACATTTGCATTGCCATCGGTCCATGAGACTCCTCATCGAGTTGAGTATGCCGATTTAAATAATAATGGAATAATGGAGCCTCTGCCTCCATAATTTTAATGTCTTTAAGAAGTGATTTGAACATTCTCGGGACAATATCCTCACGTCCAAGCGCAAATGCAGCGGCAACACAATGTGCTTGTCCTCCTTCAATAACCTCGAAGGTTGAATGCATAAATTCCCTTGCAGGCTCAGGAACCTCTTCTCTTTCCAATGCCTTACTCAAACCGTTTGATAAAACACAAGAGATGAAATTATTAATACCACTAGAGTCTGCTCCTAACTCCTTCATTGATTTTCGATACATATCGAAATGGCTAATATATTGATATTCGCTATTATGAAGCGCCTTATCAGACTCCTCTTCTGTAACTATCTCATTAATAAAACGACGTATGTCAGCATTCCCATCTGGCAACCAAGGCGAACCATGAGGTGCAAAATTATTCTGTAAATTTTTAAGCAGCGACATGAAATCCCATACCGGATACACATGGTGCTCCATAAAAACCCGCAAACGAGGCAATGTCGTTACTGATCGGAAAACTGGATGCTTAAACAACTTTTCACGAAGGGGATCTAGGGAAGACGAATCAAATGTACTACTCATCAAATAAACAAAATATACAGTTCTACAGTCGACTAATCAAATGTTCACTTTACTAACATATTACCCTCTAATAGTTGCATTTAGATCATTACTCAATTGATCAATGACTTTTTTATGAATGGCATCAATTTGCTTATCTTTCAAGGTACTATCATCAGATCGATAGTGGAATGCATATGCAACGCTCTTATTACCATCTTCAACACCTTCTCCTCGATAAACATCGAACAATTCTACCTCTTTAAGATATTTTGGCTTTGCCTTACTAGCACAGGCCAAAACTGAATCATGAGTAACATCTTCAGCAACAATCATTGCAACATCTCGGCGTGTTCCAGGGAACTCAGGTAAAGACTTAAAACTACGCTTCGTTGTACGGCGTTTAAGCACTATATCCAAGTCTAATTCAGCTAAAAAAACAGGGTTCTTTAAATCATAACGACGTGAAATTAAAGGAGACAATTGCCCTAAAGTTCCAACAGCTATATTCCCAATGCGAACACTACCTGACTCAACAAAAAAATCTCCTGAAGAACCCTCACGAATGTATCCTACTCCACGCATGCCAAATTGATCAGCAAACTCTTCAATAATCCCCTTCAAATCAGTAAACTCATTGATATCATCTCTATTTTCTCCTTCATGGAATGGAAGAAACCTTCGCCCAGTTAAGGCAATCCCTAGACGCCACCCTTCTACTGGTGATCCACCCTCTTCACGGAAAACTCGACCAATTTCAAACATTCCTAAATCGGGCACTTCATGGTTCGCATTATGTTTTAGGACATTAATCAAGCCAGGCAATAAACTTGTTCGCAACTTATCCTGTTCGCTACTAAGCGGATACTCCAATCCGATCTGATTAATTTCAAGCAACTCCAGAACCTTACCTGAAACAAGCGTCTGAGTTTGTGCTTCATACAAACCGAAGCCGATTAAAATGGAGCGAATCTCTTCAAAGGCGTCGTGAGTCTTGTCGAACGAGTGAGATCCAACACAACCACGCGGAGGGGTAGATGGCACTTTATCAACACCAAAAATCCTAATAACTTCTTCAATCAAATCAACCTCTCGCTTCAAATCAACCCTAGCAGTCGGAATTCGAAATAATGCAGAGGTATCTCCATTTCGTGAAATCACTTCAAGTCCAAGTCCTGTTAAATTGACAACCTGCTGATCTGCATCAATAGAAATCCCTAACAATTGATCAGTTTTACCAAAACGCAAAGAAATCTCATTCGGCTGAACCGGCTCTGGATAAGCATCGATATTTCCCTTAACTAAAAGGCCTCCTGCTGTATCAATGATTAATTGCGCTGCCCGTCGACTAACCAAATCACAACAGTTAGGATCACATCCACGCTCAAAACGATATGAAGCATCAGTACTTATTGCCAACTTCTTAGCGGTAGCACGAATATTTTTAGGGTTAAAATAAGCACACTCAATTAATACATCTTCAGTCTCAACACCAATTTCACTGTTTAAGCCGCCCATAATTCCAGCCAAAGCTACACCCCTTGTTTGATCTGCTATTAGCAAATCACTACTTGCTAAATTATGCTCTTTCTCATCTAGTGTTGTGAACTTCTCTTCTTCTGCAGCACTTCTGACTACAATAATTGGTTTTTCAGCCTCCTCTTTTTTTTCAAGCAAATTGAAATCAAAAGCATGTAAAGGCTGTCCAGTTTCCAACATAACAAAATTAGTCACGTCGACAACATTGTTAATACTACGAACACCGACCATTTCAAGTTTGTTACGAAGCCAATCCGGACTTGGGCCAACCTGAACACCTCGTAATATTCGAGCATTGTATCGTGGACATTGTTCAGTATTATCAAGCAAAACATCAAAAACATCCGAAGCCTCCTCATCGTTAGTGGGCAGCTCAGGTATTTGCGGCATGCGAAGAGGATTGCCAGTTAAAGCGCTCAATTCACGAGCAATCCCAATAACACTATTCCAATCGGGCCTATTTGGAGTCACTTCTAAATCGTAAACCACATCATCACCAGTTCGGCCAAGATGCTCAGCAAAAGGCTGACCAACCTTAGAATTTTCAGAAAGAATAAGTAGTCCACTAGCATCATCAGCAATTCCAAGCTCTTTGCCAGAACACATCATACCGCAGGACTCTACTCCGCGAATTTTGCCAACTTTGATCTTGAAAGGTTTCTCACCTGGTTCAACAGGCATTTCACAGCCGGGTAATGCTAAAGGCACCTTGCTACCTATATCAAAATTTGTTGCCCCACAAACAATCTGCCGCACCTCTTTTCCATCATTTACTTTACATAAAGACAATCTATCAGCATCTGGATGCTGCTCTTTTTCCAATACCTCAGCGACAACAATACCATCAAACCCACCAGATACTTTCTCAACGCTTTCAACCTCTAATCCGACCATGGTCAATAGCTCTGTAAGCTCATCAGGGGACGCATCAAAGTCGACATATTCTCTCAACCAATTGTAGGTAACTTTCATTTACTCAGGAAAACCGGGAAAAACCGGGAAAAACAAAACTAAACCAAAATCAGCAAAATGCGATTGAATTTTTAATAAGATCATAACCAAAAATTCTTTGCCACAACTATGTAGAGATGAAACACTTCGTCCCCATGATTTTAGGAAAAACAATTCAATCTTTTCGGAAACAAGCCGGACTGCTTTTTACTATCGTCATAAGTTTACAGCCTATTACTGCCAAGCAGGCTGAATCCGAAGAAAAAAAATTACCCGAAGGACATTCTTTTCACGGGGAAGCTTTTAACGAAGGACCACGCCAAAAAGCATACCTCATGAAAGGCATGGGACGTGTTCGCTTTCCTATCACAACAAACAAACAAGAAGCGCAATTATTTTTTACGCAAGGGGTCTCGCAATTGCATGGATTTTGGTACTTTGAAGCTGAACGCAGTTTTAGGCAGGCGGCTATGCTTGATCCTGATTGTGCAATGGCATATTGGGGCATGGCGGTTGCAAACCGTAATAATTCTGAACGCGCAAAAAAATTTATCACCGCCGCAAAAGAACGTCGTAAAAACACAAGTAAAAGGGAAAGACTTTGGATAGACTCTGAAGTCAATTATTGGGCTGATACAAAAAAGAAAGAAAAAGATCGGAGGCGTAAAATGGTTCGTGACCTTGAATCTATTATTTTCGATTTTCCAGAAGACATTGAAGCAAAAGCATTTCTAGCAGTTTGGCTATGGCAGAGCTCACATAAAGGACTTACCATCAGTAGTCACATGACAATTAATATGTTAATTGAAGATGTTCTGGATATTGAACCCATGCATCCATGCCATCACTATCGAATACATCTTTGGGATAGTGAAAAACCAGAAAGAGCTATTCTCTCAGCCGCCAATTGCGGCCAAGCCTCTCCTGGAATAGCACACATGTGGCATATGCCTGGGCATATTTATTCTAAACTTAAGCGCTATCAGGATGCTGTTTGGCAGCAGGAAGCAAGCGCTCGTGTAGATCACTCACACATGATTCGAGATCTTATTTTACCTGATCAAATTCACAACTTTGCTCATAATAATGAATGGCTCATACGTAATCTCAATTTTCTTGGACGCATAAATGATGCAGTAGCGCTTGCTAAGAACATGATTGAATTACCTCGCCATCCAAAGATTAACACTTTAGCTAAACCCGATTCCCCAACCGAGTACGGAAAACGAGGCAGCGCCAGATATGGCCGTTCACGATTAATTGAAACTTTATTAAGATACGAAATGTGGGAGGAAATAATTCAACTCTCACAAACAGTTTATCTTGCTGATACGACTATTCCAGAAGAACAAGCCAAGCGTTTGGCCGCTCTAGGAGCTGCACATTATTCGCTTGGACAAGAAGATAAAGGGTCCGAAGCATTAAAAGAGATAGAAAATATTAGCATCAAACTTAAACAACTTAAACTCGAAGCTAGCGCAAAAGCAGAAGAAAAAGCACGAGCTGAAAAGAAAAGCGATAACGATATTAATAAGGCTATGGTTGAAGCAATGAACAAATTCAACAATCGCTTTAAAACTATTAATCAATATAAAGCCGAACTTCTTGTATATGATTCTATTCACAATAAGGATGAAGATACTTTTAAAAATCAGCTTAAAAAAGCAACTCGTATTGCTCGTGAACGAAAAGCCCAACTTCAATTAAAAATTGGTAATGAAAAGGAGGCACTAAAGCTTGCTAGCGAATCAGCTAAATCCGCCAAAGAAGTGCAACCGTTAGCTAATTATGCAGATTTACTCTGGAAGGCTGGAAAAGAAAAAGAAGCGATAGAGCAGTTCAAATCACTGCGAAAGATTTCTGGAAATATAGATATCGAACATGCTCTTTTTCAAAGGCTAAACCCAATAGCACAAAAACTTAAACTACCTGAAGATTGGCGTGTTCAAAATAAATCTTCAAACGATGTTGGAGAACGCCCATCGCTAGACTTGCTTGGCCCATTCCGTTGGTCTCCTTCACTGGCTCCGCATTGGTCTCTTACTGACGGGCAAGGAAAAAAACACTCTCTAACTGACTACACAGGCAGGCCCGTTATAGTTGTTTTTTATCTAGGTAAAGGTTGTGTTCATTGCATCGAACAACTAAGTGCATTTGCACCTGAAGTTGATTCTTTCAAGCAAGCCGGAATCGATCTTATTGCTATAAGCACAGATAACATTGGAGGCCTGCGTGAAACGTTTCAATTGAATAAAGACAAACCATTCCCCTTTCCTCTTGTTTCTGACACCTCATTAAAAGTTTTTAAAAAGTATAAAGCATACGACGATTTTGAGAAAAAACCACTGCACGGAACATTCCTTATAGACCGCGGCGGCCACATAAGATGGCAAGATATTAGCTTTGAGCCCTTCACCGAGCTACAATTCTTAATAAAGGAATCAAAACGACTCCTAGCTCAGGAACCTCCTCAAGTCACTAGGCGCTAATCATTATTGGATTTATTTTCAAGAATTTTTTTAGCTGCCTCACGTACAGACTGAATTAGTTCAGGCGGTTTGATGACTTTTGCATTTCCGCACCAATTCATAACCCATCGCTGAACTTCTGTTAAACTATTCAAACGCATTGTTAACTCTACTCCTCCGTCTACCATCTCACGCTGAGTCTGAGTTTGATGCCAATTTTTTTCACGAATATAATCTGCCACTAGCTCATTAAATTGAATTACAACCTCCTGCTCCTTATCACCTGTTACTACAGCAAAACTTCCCCGTAAACGCTGCTCGAGTGAAAATTTTTTAGGAGGCTCAAAGAAAACACCTGTCTCTTTAAAGTCTTTAATTCTAGCCGGAGAGAATGTTCGTATATCACCACGTAAATGACAGTGCGCAAACAGAAACCATTCACCATTAACATTGGCAAGGTGATAGGGATCTACCACTCTTAATTCAGCTTCAGTTGCAGCAGGCTTACGATAGTTAAATTGTAATTGTCGATTGCTAGCAGCAGCTTTCGCAAGAGCGTCAATAACTTCGAGGTTTAAAATCGGTTCAGCACTCCTCCGAAACGAAATGCTTTGATCAAATTCATCTAGATTAAAAGATATAGTATCTGTTAATCCATCAGCAATTTTTCTAAAAGCACTCATTAAAGGTTTTTCAAAGTTTGTTCCTTTGTACTGTTGCATTGCTTTTTCAGAAACAAGCATCGCAAATAATTCTCCTTCAGTAATATTAACTGTAGGGAATTGGCCAACCTCTTCAGTATAATGGTAACCATTGTAAGCTGGTTCGAATTCAACTGGTAAATTCATACGATCCCGCATAAATGCAATATCACGATAAATTGTCTTTGTTGTAACTTCCAATTCACGAGACAAGCGAGATGCATTAGGATGAAGTCCTCTTTTCAAAAGATTGTGAACCTTTAACATTCTTTCGATAGGAGGACGCGCTGCCTGCTTAGCCGAATCTTTGCGAAGCATTTCCATGAAGAAACAAAAAATAAGCTAAGTATCAACAAGCATCCAGCAAAAGTAGGAAACAAAAAAACGAGCCTAATTAGGCCCGTTATAAAAATATAAAATTTATGCCCTACTTCAGTGTAGACAAAAACTCTTCGTTAGTTTTGAACTTAGTCAAAGCCTGTTTAATAGTCTCCATTGCATCAATAGGATTCATGTCCATCATAGTTCTGCGAAGTTTATGAACCGCATCCAAATGATGAGGAGGGAATAATTTTTCCTCTTTTCGAGTCCCACTCTTAGGAATATCAATAGCCGGGTATATACGCCGTTCTGATAGCTTACGATCAAGAACAAGCTCCATATTACCAGTACCCTTAAATTCTTGAAAAATAAGTTCATCCATTCTCGAGCCAGTATCTATCAATGCTGTAGCAATGATTGTTAGCGATCCAGACTCTTCAGTTTTACGAGCAGAGGCAAAAATTTTCCTAGGAATTTCTAATGCTCGCGCATCAACACCACCAGTCATCGTTCGCCCGGAACCCCCATGTACAGAATTATAAGCACGAGCTACACGAGTAATAGAATCGAGTAAAACAAATACATCCTTACCGGCCTCCACTAATCGTCGACAACGATCAATAACAAGACGAGAAAGACGAACGTGCGTTTCTAAGTCCTGATCGTTGGAAGAAGCAATAACTTCTGCATCCACTGATCGAGTGAAATCCGTCACCTCTTCAGGCCTTTCGTCAATTAACAAAACAATAGCATGAACCTCAGGATGATTAGTAGTTACTGCATTAGCAATTTGCTTAAGAATAGTTGTTTTACCAGTCCGAGGAGGAGCAACAATTAAACCTCGAGTCCCCTTTCCAATCGGCGTTACCAAATCAATAATTCGGGTCTCAAGAATATCTGGTGTAGTTTCTAGCTTGAACTTTTCTATTGGATCAATGGTAGTAAGATTCTCAAATCGCATTACTCCACTATATTCTTCAAAAGGTATACCGTTGACGGTAATAACCTCTTTGAGCTGTGGACTAGTGCCTCGATGAGGAGGCTGCAATTTACCCTCAATAAATGCACCTTCACGAATACCATTGCGCTTAATGGTATCAGGTGTCACAAAAATATCAGAAGGTTTAGGCTGATAATTATGATCTTCCGAACGAAGGAAGCCAAAACCCTTATCAGAAATTTCTAAAAAACCAGAACCTGTTTCAGGAACTTTAATCTGTGGTTTTTTCCGTCTAGGCCGCCTATTATTATTGTAATGAGCCATTATTGTTATAATTGAGATTGAATAAATTCAGGAATTCTTAAAGTCAAACGTACTAAGAGAACACCGAGAATCAAACTAAAAGGGCGAATGTCTGGAATGACGATAAAAACCCTCCCGCGGAAGAAGCCCGCTAAGAGAAAGATTCTATCAGGCGTCTAAAAATGCAAACTCTTTTTAATTAAATCTTATTTAGCTAACTCTCCAGCAATTAATTTTATTTGTTTTAAATCTAATTTTCCAGTTCCAAGATAGGGAAGAGTATCCACCTTGAAAAACAGATTACTGCGAGGCTTCCAAATATTTGGTAAATCGGTAGTAATAAGCTTTTCATTAATAACCTCAATCACTTCCGCTTCAATATTCTGATATAAAACAACTAACCTTTCCCCCTTCTTTTCATCAGGAACACCCGTTACAACAAATGTCTGTTCTGTTAAATCACCTAACTCATGCAACTTTTCCTCCACCTTAATATGTGGGACCATCTCGCCTCCTATCTTACTAAAACGACTTAAACGATCTGTTATTTTGAGAAATCCGTCCTCATCCATCGCCGCTATGTCGCCTGTAGTATACCAGCCTTCATTGAGAACCTCAGCAGTTTTCTCTTCTTGGCCAAGGTATCCTTGCATGACGTTAGGCCCCTTCACCAATAACAAACCAGGCTCACCATTCTCCATAGGTTCCTCGTTATCAGGATCAACAATGCGAGCAACAATTCCGGGTAGAGGGTGCCCTATACTACCTCTTTTTCCACCAACCTGCCTAAAACCAGCCGAACGATAATCCCATGTATTAATTGTGACAACCGGAGATGTCTCTGTAGTTCCATAACCTTCCATGGGCCGCAAACCAAACTTATCTTCAAATGAAGCAGCCAAACGCTCTGGTAATTTTTCTGCTCCCACTAATGCAAATTGCACACTTCCAAACTGCTCAGGAGTACACGATCGCATGTAAATTTGTAGAAAAGTAGGAGTGGCAAGGAGAAATGTGACGTTGTACTTTGAAATCAGCGCTCCGATGCCTCTCCCATCAACTGGATTAGGATGATATACCGCACCAGAACCTAGAATTCCTGGTAACCATAGTGTTCCAGTAAAACCAAATGAATGGAAGAATGGTAAAATTCCTAATATACGATCGTCTTTACCCAATGCAAATGTTTGACCTACTTGTTGAATATTTGATGCAATATTGTAGTGCGAAAGCTTCACTCCTTTAGGTGACCCAGTACTACCACTGGAAAAAATCACGGTAGCTAAATCATCCATAGAAACCTTCTTTTTATTACCTAAATATCTCTCAAGTAAAACAATTGGCAAAAGATATCCTGCCATAATAGCACACATTTTACTTATTATACTAACTGATTTAGCTAATTCTTCCATTAAGATAGTCTCACTTGGCACCTTAAGTTTAATCTGCTTAAGAAACTCTCCAGAAGTCACAACCTTTTTAATGTTACACTGATCAATGCATGATTTTAGAGCCTCCTCAGAAAGAGTATAATTTAAATTAACAGGTACTTTTCCTGAAAGAGCAGCTGCATAATTAACCAATGCTCCCGCCACTGTGGGAGGCATTAAGATCCCAACCATCTGCTGCCCTTCCCATTCCTTTCGGAGTACTCGAGCAATTGCAACTAAACCAGTCAACGCTCCAAAGCAGCTTACGATCCCTCGTTTAGAGTCAGCAGCGAACATCCGAAATGGATGTTTCTTAAAAGAGCGAACCAAACTTCGGTGCAAGGGTTTCATATACTTTTTGCGATGCACCCAAGCATCCGCACCCAGTTCTTGAACTGCCCCTCTTACCCTATTTGAAGGAGCATCGTGAGGCAAAGGCTCACCATAACTCACTGTTATTCGATAAGGAATACGCTGAGGCATTTTGAAAAAGAATTTACTCCGAGAATAACTAAAAATACTGCCCCACACACCATCGAGATGCACAGGGATAATCGGCGCATCAACTTCTTTCATGATTTTTTCGTAACCACGCCTAAATGGAAGCATTTGTCCGATACGAGTTATCTGCCCTTCCGCAAAAATACACACAACTTCACCTTCTTTGACCGCCTGACTTGCAACCTTAAGCGACTTGATCAAGTCACGCGGGCGCGACTCAGAATCGATTGGAATACACTTCATGATTCTAGCAAAAATTCCTAAGATACTTTTTTTCATGTAAGCTGCATACATAATAAAACGGATTGGTCGATCAGTAGAAGCCTGTAGCAAAAGAGCATCGATAAAAGATAAATGATTACAAACGAATAACGCGCCACCACGCTCGGGGATATTGTCTCGACCAACGATTTTAATTCTATAGATAGTTCTAGTAACAATTATTCCGATTAATCGAATCAAAGAATCTGGAAGGACCCACAAAATACATATTCCTATAGCTAGTGTCATGAAACCACATAACATGAAGATTTCCAGTAATTCCCATTCTAAATAAACCTTACAAATATAATAGATTACTGATGCCAACGCTACAGCTACAAAAGAAATCGTAGAATTAAATGCAATAACAGCTCCCTTTAACTTAGGATCTGGACGTTGTTGGATCATGGTCGCTAATGGAACTAGATAAAACCCTCCAAAAAAACCGACTGCACCCAGACAAATCACTAATGAAATAGAGTTATTTAATTCAAAAATCGGGATAAAGAAAATAGATGTCGCTAATCCAATGACTCCGATAGGAACAAAACCATATTCGATTTTATTAGCAGACAAATATCCCGCAAGAAAACAGCCTAAACCTATTCCACCAGCCAATGCCCCCATTATATAGCTAATCTCTGCTTCGGGTAATTCCAATTGTTTACCATAAAAAAGGATGCAAAATTGCATCAACGCTCCAAGCAACCAAAAAGTAGACTCCGCAATAATAGCTAAAAACAAAGGTCGATCTTTTCTAATCATGAAAAACCTATCTACTAATTCAGGTATTGGATTGAAAACGATTCGGTGTCCTGGCACTGCAGGCTCGACCTTATCAATTCGCAACGAAAAATTAAGACCAATTAAAGAAAAAACCAAAAGCACTACTCCCGAAAAATATTGATAGTCTTCAAATATTCCAAAAAGAATTCCAGCTAATACTGTCCCTATAATAATCGCAATCGTTGTTCCAAACTGGATGATACCATTACCCCAGGATAATCGCTTTTCAGGTAATAGTTCTGGAAGTAGCCCATATTTTGAAGGGCCAAAAAAAGCGCTTTGAGTTGAAAGTAAAAAAACTACTATAATCAGCATAGTATCCGATTTAAAAAACAAGCCGATAGTAGCTAAAATCATTATTAGCACTTCTGCATACTTAGTCCAAACAGCAACTTGGCGTTTGCTAAAACGAGTTGCTAGTTGCCCTGCAAATGCTGAAAATAAAATAAATGGAAGTGCAAAAACAAATCCAATTAAAGGCGCCCACTCATCAGCGGCAGCTTTTCCCAACACCATAAAAATGACAATGAACTTGAATGCATTATCATTAAAAGCTCCCTGAAATTGAGTGAGGAAAAGACTCCAAAACCCTTTTAAAGAACTCTTTGTGGAGATATTAGAATTATCCATTTTTTGAGCGAAGAGAAAATATACCAAATTTAGTAAATTTGTACCATTTCATATTATCTAAATGTTATTATTGATCAGATTTATCAATACGATACTATATTGGAAGCAACTTGCTTTCTCAAGCAGGATTCAATTGTTGAGAAATTGATTTTAATAAAGGATGAAAAGTAAACCGTGTGTAATTTTGATGGATAATGGCTCGCATAGAGCAGAGTCGACAATGAACTTGCGCCGAATAGCGCAATCGCTCAGTCAAAAAATTAATACAGAAGTCCGTCCTATCTCTTTACTTCATTCCACAAAAGTCGAGCCTTCTAAACTCGAAGGTAAAAAGGCAGAAATACTGGAGCCTTTCATTAGATCAAGATGTGAAGAAGGCAAAAATTCATTCTTTATAATTCCATTTTTCTTTGGTCAAAGTGCTGCACTTAGCGATTACTTACCAAAAAGAATAAAAGATATTCGCTCCAAATGGCCAACAACAGAAGTTAAACTCGCTCCAACTTTAGTAAACCTTGAAGATAAAAATGACTATTGTGTTTCAAATATTATAAGCGATCTTGTTCTAGAGAAAATTGATGAAAAAAAATTGAAAAATCCGCATGTCACTCTTGTGGATCATGGCACACCCTTAAAAGAAGTTAATAAGGTGAGAAATCATATTAGCCAACAATTAAATGAAACTCTCAACGGACGGGTAGCCAAAGTAATAGCTTCATCAATGGAAAGAAGAGAAGGCAAAGAATATGAATTTAATGAACCTCTATTAGAAAATTTGCTCGGTCATAATGATTTTGTAAGAAATGTTGTATTAGCAATGCTATTTATTTCGCCTGGAAGACATGCAGGAGATGGAGGCGATATTGACCAAATTTGCCAATCCGCGGAGAGCGAATGTGATACATTACGCACTTTTAAAAGTAATCTTTTTGCCATGCATCCAAAAGTTATAGATTTACTAGCCTCAAGGTATAATGAAGGATTAGCATCAAGTCCAATAGCTTAATAACTAGCAAGGCATGCATTTCAATGCCTACAAATTCTTATCTAACTTGAAAAATTAGATTTTCTTTGTCCCCCTACCAAACCGCTTGTCCACTTGGGCTAGCTGCTTTACTTTGTCTGTGCGTGGCTGAAAAAAAACAAAAACCTCTCAATCCATTAGATCTACCTTTCGAAGATGGGTTAAAAAAGCTCGAAGCAATAGTAGAGGAAATGGAAAGAGATGAATTACCTTTAGAAGATCTACTTAAGCACTACGAAGAAGGCATACAGTTATCTAAAGGATGCCAAAAAAAGCTCCAATCTGCCGAATTGAAGATTAAAAAACTTCAACCTAATGCAAATGGTGAAGATGAACTTACCGACGAAAAAATCAGCTGAATTATAATATGTCTAAACCTGGAACACCCAATAGCTATCTCGACATGGTTGACCACCCTGCTCACGTCAAAAAATTAACAGTTAAGCAACTAGAGCAATTGGCAAAAGAACTTAGGCATGAACTAATTGAAGGCTTAGCAACAAACGGAGGCCACCTTGGACCGAATCTTGGTGTGGTAGAATTAACGGTAGCAATGCATAAAGTGTTTGAAACACCAAAGGATAAATTTGTATGGGATGTTAGCCATCAATCTTACGTGCATAAACTACTAACAGGACGAAAAAAACAGTTTCGCACAATAAGAACAACCGGTGGTCTAAATGGTTTTTCACTACGAACTGAAAGTGAACACGACTCCTATGGAGCTGGCCATGCCGGCACTGCCTTATCTGCAGCACTTGGAATGGCTGCAGCACGCGATCAAAAAGGGGGCAAAGAGAATGTAGTATGCGTATTTGGAGATGCCGCACTGACTAACGGGTGCTCATTTGAAGCACTAAATAACATTGCTCAAACAACAAAAAAATTCATTGGAATCCTTAATGATAATGAATGGTCAATCGCAAAAAATGTTGGCGCAATTCCAAACTATCTAAATAAGCTAATTACCAACCCAAGCTACAATAAAATTACGACTGATCTTCAAAAATTTCTCGAAAAAATTCCAACCGGAAAACTAGCCGTTCGATTAGGACTGAAAGGCCAAGAAGCCTTAAAAGGAACCGTTACACAGGCTGTTCTTGAGCATAACGAAGAAACAATGGGTGCAGATGGTCGAGGTGGTTTCGGCAGCAGTATGATCTTTGAGGAATTTGGCATTCGCTATCTCGGACCCATCGATGGACATGATTTGCCATTACTTATAGAAACTCTCGAATTTGCCAAGAGCTGTGATCAGCCTGTGGTTCTTCACGTAATCACAAAGAAAGGCAAAGGCTTCAACGCCGCGGTTGAACATCCGGAAAAATTTCATGGAACCGGACCATACAACCCTAAATCAGGCGAAAGCAGGCCTGAAAAAGCCGATAATCCACCAAAATATCAGGATGTTTTCGGTGAAACAATGGTCAAGATTTGTCAAAAAGATAAATCAGTTATTGGCATTACTGCTGCTATGCCAAGCGGCACAGGATTAAAGGCCCTAGAAGCTGCGATCCCTAAGCAATACTATGATGTCGGGATTGCAGAGGAACATGCTGTGCTATTTGCATCAGGCATGGCCACGATGGGATATCGTCCCGTTTGCGCAATTTACTCCACTTTTCTGCAGCGCTCCTATGACATGATAATTCACGATGTAGCACTTCAAAATTTGCCTGTCATTTTTTGTATGGACCGCTCTGGTCTTTCCGCAAACGATGGGCCAACTCACCATGGCTTATTCGATATTGCCTACTTAAATTGTGTGCCAAATATAATTGCAATGGCACCTAAAGATGAAGACGAGTTAGCAGATATGATGTTTACCGCAACTCATCAAAATCAGCCGGTATTTATTCGATACCCTAGAGGTAATGGAGAAGGTGTTGTTATTAAAGATCAACCATCACTCATCGAAATCTGTAAAGCAGAAGTACTTCAGAATTTTTCCAACAGCGGAAAAACTAAAATCGCATTTTTTGTATTAGGACCACTACGCGCTATTGCAGACCGAGCGATTGAAGATCTTGGAACTAAAAATATTGATGCAGCTATTATAAACCCACGATTCACCAAACCAATTGATATTGGAATCACTGATTTTTTTGCTAAAGCAGCAGATGTTATCGTAACAATTGAGGACCACGTATTAAAAGGCGGTTACGGAAGTATCGTCCGAGACCACTTAGCTGACCAACAAATTAACACACCTGTCGTTCGCATTGGATGGCCTGACAAATTTATTGAACACGCATCTTCGGTTGACTACTTACGTCAAAAACACGGTCTTACAGGGGAAGCAGCAGTAGAAAAAATCAAACGAGTGATGGGCCACTCAAACAAAGAATTGCAAGCAATTGAAAATGCTAATTCCAATTAATCTTTTTTTGTGACTAAACACTGTTACCAATGTGGAAAAGAATGGAAACTCGACGGACAACCTGGACGTAGTGAAAGTTGTCATAATTGCAATGAAGATCTTCGTATTTGCTTAAATTGCATATTTTATGATTCCAGAGTTGCACATCAATGCAAAGAGCGAAGAGCAGAACCAATAATCGAAAAAAATAGATCTAATTTTTGCGAACACTTCGATTTTATAATTCGTGATTGGACAGGAGAAGAAAGTGATCTTTCTTCTTCCAAAAAGGCAAAGGAAGCGTTTCAAAAACTCTTCAACAACTGAATAATTAAAAAGATCCATTAAATTTAATTATTTACTTTAAAAAAAGTAATCTTTTTTTGGCAATTGTTTTTTTTATAATTTAAAAAAAGCTGTTGTCAAAAAATTAACGAACTCTATGCTCTTTCTTCTGCTACCAACTAAATAAGCAACCCATGAAGAAAATCGACGCAATCATCAAACCATTTAAATTGGAAGATGTTAAGGAGGCCCTGGCCACCATTGGCGTTGAAGGTTTAACAGTAACTGAGGTAAAAGGTTTTGGGCGACAGAAAGGTCATACAGAAATCTACCGAGGAAGCGAATATACCGTTGATTTTCTACCTAAAATCAAATTAGAGATTGTGCTAGAGGAAGACCAAGTTGATGCCGCTGTTGAAGCAATTATTAAAAGTGCTAAAACAAATAAGATTGGTGACGGTAAAGTTTTCATAAGTTCAATTGATAGAGTTGTGCGAATACGAACTGGCGAAACTGGCCCCGAAGCCATTTAATAAAATCGGGACTAGTTCTTAAGTTCGTGCACTTTTAGCCTTTTTAAAAAGAAGGTTTTTTGATTTTTTTTGGGTTTTTTGACTATTTTTTGGTCAGGTAGAAAACCGTTGGATAATGCCTGTGAATAATGTGTTGATAACAGTTAATAGCTTAAGCTGGAAATTATCTAGCTTCGTTAATACTTTTTCTCAACATTTTTTGGTGTTGTGCTACTTAGATCAATTAGTTCTAAAGTTTACAAGTAAGACGAAAAATTAAATATAAACCACTAATAAACAAAGATTTATGAATTTTAAAAGACTTCGATTTTATAAACAAACTCACTTTTTTCTCGATGATTTTTATAACCAAATTCAATTAATTAATTCAAACGAAACCTCAACAGTTCTTAACTCCATATTAGTCAGTGAATAAAACTGAAACAAATTCACTGTTATCTTCCAGAATGACCGCATCAACCGAAGCAATCTGGACACAAGCAAAGGAAACTTTGCAAAGCATGGTTAATCCAGACTTGTTTAACCTTTGGTTTGATCCAATTAAATTGGTTACCATTAAAAAATCCACAGCAATCTTGCTAGCGCCCAATGAATTTTGTGCTGTATGGCTTAAGGACAATTACAAAGAAATATTGCAAGACGTTCTTTCTCATATCACCAGTTCAAAGTTAACTGTTCAATTTGAAATCGGCTTGGACACTGCCTCTAAACAATGTTCCAGTGAGTCAACCGATACAGAATCTAAATTTAAGAGAAATACAAAAGCAACTAAGACAAAAACTACATCTAGAACTAAAAGTGCAGATTCGTCGGAAAAACTTTTCAACCCAAAAAATACATTTTCTACATTTGTAGTCGGAGATAACAATAGCTTTGCACACGCTGCCGCTTTAGCGGTAGCTCAATCTCCTGGCCGTTCTTATAATCCCCTTTTTCTTTATGGTGGAGTTGGTTTAGGTAAAACACATCTTCTACATGCTATCGGGCATTATGCATTAGAAGAAAACCCAAGACTCAAGGTTTCCTATCTATCGTCTGAAAAATTTACTAACAAATATATTGATGCCATACAAAACAACGAACTAGCCAAGTTCAGGCGAACATATCGTAAAACTGATATTTTACTAATTGATGATATTCAGTTTCTTGCTGGTAAAGAGCGAATTCAAGAGGAGTTCTTTCACACCTTCAATGCGCTTCATGAAGCACACAAACAAATTGTAATGACTTGCGATCGTCCAGCTAATGAAATTAAGAATCTTGAAAATCGTTTAGTTTCTCGTTTCGAATGGGGACTAGTTACCGACATGCAGCCTCCTGATTACGAAACACGCTTAGCAATATTACGTAAAAAAGCAGCGTCAATTAATATTCAAGTACCAGAAGATATTGTAACTTTTTTGGCGAAACGCATTCGCACTAATATTCGTAGACTTGAAGGAGCATTGATAAGGGTTTCTTCCTATCAATCTTTGACTGGAAAATCTATGACAACCAGTACTGTCGAAGGCCTACTAAAGGATGTTCTTCATGAAGAAGGCCGCACAATCATTTCTATTGAACAAATACAAAAAAGAGTAGCAGATCATTATGATATTAGATTAGCTGACATGACTAGCCGTCGACGCCCAGAGAACATTGCGTTTCCACGACAAGTAGCAATGTTTCTATCACGTGAATTAACAGGCAAGTCGTTAAACTCTATTGGCGAAGCATTTGGGGGACGAGATCATGGAACAGTTCTTCATGCTTGCCGCCTAGTCCGCGACCGAATGGAAGTCGATACAGATGTCAGACAGGCAGTCAGATACCTTGAAGGACAAATTTCTAGATAATCAAATTTTAGAAGTTTTTTAACTTCACCAATTGATTCCAAAAAACTCTTGGGGTTTTGTGAAGATTTCAGAGGAAACCCCGAGTGCCTCCTTCAATGCTACATCTCGATCCCATGGATTATCGATTGCGCTGATGGACTTCATTTGTGCTCGAGTCAAGTTAAGTGGAAAATACCATGGTGACACAGCTGCAGTATTAATCAGGGGAAAATCTGAACCATAAAGTAATTTCCCTTTAAACCTTTTTTCTTTAAGTGCCTGCCGTAAATAACCAGGCTTATTAATTTGTGTCATGCTAGAAATATCTGAATAAAGATTTGGATAGGATTCAAGCATTCCAATTAAACGATCAATATCTTTTTCACCTTCATTTTGCCCAGTTGATGCTGCATGCGCAACAATCACTTTAACTCCCAAACTAAGAGGTAATTTAAGCCGTACTGGATCTGCAAGCTCGTCTCTAGCATGAGTAAACGACCGTTCTTGCCCAGCATGTGTCAACAAAGGTAACTTCAACTCCACCAATTTTCTGTAAAAGGGCTCGAATGATTTTTCTTCAGGATTGATATATTGAATCGAAGGCAACCACTTAATAAGTAACGCTCCATTATCTTTAGCCCACTGTAGACGATCCAATGCATCAGGACGATTCGGATTAACACTCGCCCCAAAATACAAGTTTGAATATTTTGATGTCTCTTTAGCTACAAATTCATTAGGAACAAAAAATTCAGTTTTTTCTCGATCTAAATTACCTCGATCATCAATCACACCATCCATTGCGAGAATAATAGCTGCTCCAACTCTACGACTCTCTTTTAAATGACTAGCTAAGCGTTCCAATAAAACTTTATCACCTTTAGCCTCTATTTCAGGCAACGTTACTCCGAATGCTTTTAGATATACTTTAAAACGGAAATTATTCTTTAGTTCTTTAGACACAAAACAGCCACTTCCACCCGCTCCAACACCAGCAGTATGGCAATGCATATCAAAAATAGGCCTTTCATAGGACTTTTCTACAACTAGATACGATCCTGAAAAAAACAACTCACGCAAAATCAAAAGTAACACAATTGAAAAAGCAGTTAACTTGGACATAAATCTGATCCATCTCCAGATACTTCTCTTCGGTTTTTTGCTGTTTTCTAATTTAGATATTTCAGTCACGATCAATCCTTGAGTTTTAACTTTTTAAGTCACACGATATTGCTATGTCGGAAATTGTAGAATTTCTCCATCATGGCGCTGAACAAATCACACCGAAAATCTTGCGTGGAATCCACAAAAAACTTCCATCACTTAAATTACAATTTGCTCAAATTAATGCACCAAAATTCCCCCACTTAGTTGAACAACTTGAGTTTCTTGCAGATGTTGTAGAGGATTTTGTAGAGGGCGTAGAGGATAATCTGCCTTATGTAGCTATTGCAGAAGCTGCTTATGCCTTAGTTTATAGCCATAAAGATTCAGGACTAATTCCGAGTCATATTAACCATATTGGTAGGGCAGATGATTCTGCTTTGGTCCGAGCTGTATTAATTGAAAACGAAAGAGTGCTTTCAGAATACGCGGAACGACACGAGTTCGAATGGTCAACAATTACAGTGAAACCTTAATTATTCAAAATATTTAGAAGTTAGTCTTTTTAGCAATTTTCCAAATACGAAGGTTACTACGTACATACAATGCTCCATTAGCAAGCGCCGGAGAACACTGAATCATTTCACCCAAATCCATTTTACCTGAAATAGCACCTTCTGGTGCAGTCAAGTCAACAACCTGTGCAAGACCTTCTTCACTGAAGACGTAAAGGTGATTGTCTGCTACAACAGGTGAGCCCCCAAAAGGTCCGTCCAATCGTAATTGCCATAGGCGCTTGCCACTGTCTATATCAGCACATGCAAGAACACCTGCATTATTTAGACTATAAATGTGATTTCGATATGCTAAAGGACTGGCTGTACCAGGACGTAAACGACTAGAACGCCACTTCTGTTTAAAAGATTTGCCATCTTTGGATAACTCAAGAGCCGTCAAACCTTGAGACGGAACATATAACATATTCCCCAATAGCGCGCTTGATGGAATTGTCGAGGCCCCATCAGAATAGTGCCAAATAATCTTTCCACTGATAGGGTCAATTGCATGGATCCCTTGCCCGGATTGTAAAAACACCCTTTCTTTTCCGGATTTACTTTTATGCACAGTGGCTGTTGTCCAGTTAGCAGATTTTGGTCTATTAATTTTCCAAATATTACCACCAGTACCTTTGTCCAATCCGACAACAAAAGATTCACTATCATTTTCCACCTGTGCAACAAGAACCCCATTTGCTAGCACTAGTGAAGAAGCCATACCTAAACTGTTGCGTGCATTTGGATAATCTACAGTCAGCCCTCGCAGCCATTTCAATTTACCGTCAAGATCAAAACAAAAAAGATCATTGGATGAAAAAATTGCGAAGAGCGATTCCCCATCAGTCACAGGAGTTGGTGCTGCAATACTAGTCTTCGAATGACACATTGTGCTACCCATTGCCCAAAATTGCCGTTTCCAAATTAATGAACCGTCAATAGAGCTAAGACAAAGAATCTGTAATCTGTCTTGTCTTGTTCCACCACTAGCCGTTACAAAAACTCGATTACCTACTACCAAAGGACTCGAAAGCCCCTTTCCTGGCAAATCAATTTTCCAAGCAATATGCTTTTCTATATCAAGCTTTACTGGCAATCCAACTTCATCCGAAATACCGTTACCAAACGGTCCACGGAAACCGGTCCAATCCCCTGCCAAAACTCTTCCACTAAGAACAACCAAACCAATTATCAATAAATATTTTTTCATTATTTTAAAGTTAATTAACTACAACTTCTGAGCTGGCTTTAATATTAGAATGAATCGCTGTACCGGTTGCGTCGCAAACTCGCAATTGGAATTGCCATTCTACTGTCCACTCCTCTTTTTGTTCATTTTGACAAGCCTTTATTAAAATAATATTAGCCCCTTTCTTAAGCTGTACTGGCAGCTTGTACTGATCAATACGCATACCGCGATGATATTCATCACGACCAAAAACCAGCTTACCATTTAACCAAATCTTCCAAGCATTTTTACATCCCAACCGTAACTCTGCGGGTTGATCAGAGGCTGAAATAAAAGTCGTATGCGCATAACCCGTTACCTCTTTTAATGATCCATATGGTTCATTGAAATCCACCATACCATACTCGTCATTTGTAGAATATTTTTTCCAAGTAATACTTCCATCAATACCTTTGTATTCAGTATTTAGATCAAAATCCTTTTCAGGCCCAAATACTTCTCCAAATCCTGCGCGGTCCTTATTGTGAAACGGACCAACAAGATTCCAATTAGTTAAAAAACCAAAGTGTTGTGTTAAATTCACATTGCGTCCAAGTTCCCTTAATTCTGATGAAATAATTTGAATCTGATCTAAATCTCGAGACGCATCTAGAGCTTGCCTATACATAAGAACAGCAGCTGGCTTTTTATTTTGCTTAACCAAATCGCTAGCATTAATAAGTAACTTTGCAATTGCCTCACGACGAAGATCAACACTAGGGTCTCCTAGGAATCCAGGAATTAATCGATTGGCAACACCAGTGTCAGTCCTCTTGATTAAGTCAAAGGCCATTGCCCTTGGTTTAGTATCATGGCTTTTATTTAACAAAAACTCACCCAACTCAACTAATGGCAAAGCTCCACCTTCCGATAAAGACTTATTAAAAATAAACTCAATTGCTCCACGAAGATAATTTACCGCAAAAGGGTTAGCTTCATCCATAGCAGAAAGCAGAACAGGAATTATCTCCTTATCACTTTTAGATAAATATTCCATCGCTTGGCTAGCAGCAATGTTACCTTTACCTTCACTACCGACTTCACGAAGTACCTTCACCGCCTTGGAAAACTTAATATCAGCAGATTGAACAATCTCACTCCCCCCTAATTCTAAGGTTAAAATAGCTAATAAAATTCGAGTGTGTTTCACGCAGATAAAATACCTTTTACATCATATTGACGAAAGTTTTTTTCCAAAAAACGGTAACCCCGAAGTCTTACTTGCTTAAAAAAAAGAGTAACCAACTGGCTACTCTTGATAAAAAATTAGGTTTTAATTAAAAAAATAGACTATTTTTTCTTACTTCCAGTAGCTGATTTCGGAGCAGGCTTTTTACCTCTTTTTCCATCAAGATTTGCATAAAGATCTTCCTTGGTAACCTTAGATGGAACCCCGTTCTTTGGAACTTTAGCCTTCGCTACCCAAAGAATTGCATTTAATACAGTTGTCCTAAAATCGTCGTTACCCCAATTCAAATGGTTATGCCCACCAGTAAAACCAAAACCTCTACCGCCATCCTCACGACGATAAGCCCAAGCAACATGTTGAGCTTCATCAGCAGCAACCGCTTTTCTAACATCCGGATTACCACTGTGTGCACCATCACCACGTTTCATTGTTTCCTTGGGTGGAACATCGCTCAAGATTGGAATCAGCTTGCCTTTATTATCATCCCGAAAACGCATGTGAAAATACCATTCATCATTAGCTTTAAAGGGTTTTACTCCACGAGTAATTGGGTGCTTGGGCAGTTTAGTGAAATTTCCAACCCAATGCGGATTGACTGACCAATGAGTTTCAAAACAGCCTCCCTGCCAATCAAGAAATTCTTTGTTACCCTTATTAGTAGTTGGCTCAACTGCATAGTGAATGGTAAGAAAACCAGCTCCTGTTTTCATTATTTTATCTAGCTTCTCAAGATTATTCCCTTGAATCGCCGGATGTCTACCTCCCCCATCAGCATAAATGACTACTGCATCCGCATCCTCAAAAACTGATTCGTCACTTGGCCAACCATTTAATTGAACGATTGCAGTTACTTGTTTCGAAGCACCTTCGTTTAAACACTTAGCTAAAAGTTGAATTCCAGCATTATGTTCATGTGAAAGAAGGCCGTGACTCTGTTTTCCGGCAATCATAACCACCTTCTTAGGGGCGGCAGATGCTCCAAAAGCCATTCCAATCACACAGGCGATTGCAAATAATTTTCTCATGTGATTAAAATTTAATTGGGTATTTTATTTCTTAGCCTTGGCCTTCTTTCCACCGCCAGCTTTACGAACGCGCTTTGGTAATTCCTTAATACGCATATTCTTGAATTGAACATTCATTGGAGGTCCCGCATGAAGCTGTAATGCAAGCAAACCATCTGCTCGACGCGTCTTTTTGTCTCGATCAATTACTTGTGTGGTTTTCACACCATTGATGTACTGTGTCAAATTGTAACCCCGAGCAACAATACGATAGCTGTTCCATTTTTCCTTTTTAATTGCCTTTGCCACATCAGCATCCTTAGCAAACTCCTCTTCATTCTTTTTCAATTTACCATCGTCACCTACGGTTAATGTTGTCTTTTTACCCCGTAAAGATAGGATTCCCCGAAATGCCTCCCCATAGCAGATTCCAGAAAAAGTTGGGCTAGAATCAATATCAGCCTGATATCCCCCAACACGCCACTTGTCAGCTTTGTTCTTCAAATTAAAACTTCTGTATTGAATACCACTGTTGCCACCGACAATCTTGTAATCCAGCCGTAAATCAAAGTCACCAGTTTTACCCCCATTCCAAATGATGAAGGTATTCCCTTTCGTTGGATTTTCTTTTGTTGTTTTGCCAGTAATAGCTCCGTCTTCAACTGACCAAAATTTTGGGTTTCCATCCCAACCATCCAAAGTTTTACCATCGAAGATCGATTTAAACCCTTTCTCGGCAGCGACTGCCTGACCGAAAAATGCAAATGCGGCCAGGCCCAATAGAATAACAATTTTTTTCATGATTTAAATTTAACTTACTTGAAAACTTTTTTCAAAAACTTGAGCCCTTTCGTGGCGATCTCTTCACGAGTCGGTTCCATCTTACGCCATATAGCTGCTGCACGAGCGATCACTTTTACGTCTGTAGTAAATGATTCAATAACAACGTCTCCCTTATATTTGACAGACTTAAGCGCAGCCACTATCGGTTTCCATTCAATATGATCATTTCCAGGAGTGCCTCGGTCACTACCACATGCATGGAAGTGCCCTAAGTGTTTACCAGCAGCTCGAATTGCCTTGGCCTGATTCTTTTCCTCGATGTTCATGTGGAAAGTATCGAGATGAAGTTTTAGTGCAGGACTGCCAACAGCCTTTATAAGGCGAAGACCTTTTTCGCATGTGTTTAAAAAGTCAGTTTCAAAGCGGTTCAAAGGTTCAACACAAATCACCTTACCCCGATCCTCAGCATATTTTGCGAGCACCTTAAGATTCTTAACTACAAGGGCAAACTCTTTCTTCTGATCTTTAGGTTCAACAGCATCAGCTTTACCAACAACAGAATAAACAGGACCAATTAGCGAAGGGCAATCGAGATTCACCATGTGATCTATAAGTGCCTTGCAATACTTCATGGCTTCACGCTGATCTTTAGCTGATCCTCGGAAATCACGGCCAGGGCCCATACAGGCGCATACCGAACCACAAGCCAATCCGGCACGATCTAGCCCAGCCTTAACCTTAAGAGAGTCAATATGCTCTGGTGCCTCAATAGGAAGCTCGACAGTGTCAAATCCCCATTTTTTGAATTTAGAAAAAAGACGAGTACTCTGTGTCGTGAATGGCGACACAAACAAAAATGAATTAATGCCAAATCTCATGATATAATTGCTTAAAAAAAGAAACTACGGAAACAAAACCTTTGGTTCAATGCCGAAATCTTTTGTTAAACCAAAATCATCGCCAGTCGAGATGATCTGGAAGTCGGTTAAAGTTAATCGGACCGTCTGCCGTGACAGCAACCATATCCTCAACTCGAACCCCTCCAAACTTAGCCGAATACAGCCCCGGTTCAACTGTAAACACCTCATTGTTCAGGATTTCACTCCCTCCATCAGACAATAAAATAGGCTCGTGGACATCCAATCCAATTCCGTGCCCGGTTCCATGCCGCATCGATATGAAATCATCTCCTGATCCCTTCGGAGGCAATCCCATTAAATAGCCACTTCCAGTAATTGATGCCACTGTTGACTGATGAACAGCATTACCAGTAGTCCCAACTTGAAGTGACAAGATTGCATCGTCCTTGGCCTTCACCACTGCCTCATGCATTTTTAATATTTGTGAAGATGGCTCTCCATTAACAGCTGTACGAGTGCAATCCCCCCAATACCCAGTGGCATTCATACGTGGAAAAATATCAATAATAACTGGTAACCCAGTCCGTAATGGGCCTGAACCGTGGTGATGACAATCCGCTACATGCGGTACTGTCACTACAATCGAGTCGTTATGATTGGAGCAATTTTTTGTAATCAAAAAACTTGTTATGCGCTGGCGCATTAACTCGGAAGTTAATGCCGTGTTACCTTCATGCAGAACACCTTTCACATCGGGAGTGGCCTTGCAAATGGTTCGGCAAGCAAACTCCATTGCCTCTTCTGTAATAGACTGAGCCTCACGCAGATACTCCAACTCCTTATCCGACTTCGTGCGTCTATCAAGGACTGCAAGATTTGGATCGTACTCAACCTCTATTCCAGCATCTCGCAGATGAGAAACAAAAATCATTGGCAACGAACTATCTGTTCTAACCATTTTGATTCCATTTTGACGAAGGCACTCGGCCCCAGCTTGTGCCAATGCAGTATCTCGATCGCCAGATAAACCATCCTGTGGAACATAATCAGCTGCACAGCCAATCTCATCAGCATTCGCTAACTTCTCAGCACGCCCCATCTCAATATCTCGAACTAATAAAACCGATCGACTCCCACCACCTGACTGCGGAAGGCTGATATAAAACACAGCATCACCAACCGAAAAATTAATTCTATGCCGTACGTTCATGTTGACGGCGGGGACACCGCCAAGAACAAATGCTGGAATATGATTCATTCTCCAGACTTGGTTCCGGCATCTTTATCCAAATTTTTTTGGATCCAATTAGCCAAGGTACTGCTTCCAAAACCGTAGCCTCTTGGAAGCTTACGATAATCACGTGTCTGAAGTTTTGGCGGCGAACCCCAATGAGCGGGAAATTCTTTGAGCTTTTGCTTAACCGATGGTTTCGAATACTTACTTCCCTTTAATTTAGTAAGCATGAACTTGGTCAGTTGCTCCCGATCGTTGCTGATTGTCACATTTGCCTTAACCTCCTTGGCTCTGTTAACTAAAACATCAACAAATCTCTGGCTATGGACTCCTTTGTCTGGAGTGCCATTGGTGAACATCATTGGAGGGTCGTTCTTGTCCATGTTGGCAAGCATATCCAAGTCTTTTCTAAGTTCATTAAAACGCTTTTCTGGAAGCATTGCTTTCCAAAATTTCACAAATTTCCAATAAGGTGTTTTCTCCTCAGGTAAATCAAGAATTACAGGCCACTGAATCACGTCATATGTTGCCTGCACCCAGAATCCAGCAGCCGCAGTCAGTCGACTTGACTCACGCAATACTGGATCTTCAGCTTCCGGATCAGCCAAGTCATCATGCGTGGCCAGCCAAAGGCTCGCTCCAGCACCAGCTGACTCCCCATAAGAACCCACTCTTTTTTTGTCCAAATTATATTTCTTCGAATTATAACGCAGGAACTGTAACGCTCGAGCACAATCGCGCATGATATCCTGCAACATAGCAGTATCAAGCAACCTATATTCAACGTCGGCATAAGCTACTCCTTCTGCATTGAGCATTTCAGCAGTTCGATTGCGAGTCTTTTCACGAATATCACCAGCTAAAAACCCACCACCGTGAAAGTGTAACACTAAAGGTGCAGGGGATTTAGTTTTTGGCAACCAAAGATGTAACACCTGTCTTGGTTCCTTTCCATATGGAACAAGAATGTGATCCGCTTTTTTAAACTCCTTATTTTGGGCCAAGCCATAGGCAACGAAAGCCACTAGACATATATTAATAATTATAAACCTCATCACTCACCAAAAATAGATTTATGAAAAAATAGTAGAAAAATCCAAATACCCCAAGCTGCTATACAAAACATAGAATATAGAGCACAACGAAATCCAAGGTCACGCCGAATGGCAAACCCATAAATTGCCGGAGCCCATGGAGAAAAGAAAATATTCAAACATCCCCAAAGAGTACTCCCACGAAAACCGACCACAATTCCCCATATCCAGCCGATCGACTGAAGAAACATCAAAACTAACGCACTAATAATCCACGGATAGTAGGGAACTAGATCAGGGAACCCACCAAATCCCACAGATTGGCCGAGGGATGAGCCATCCAACTGTGCACGGATCGATTCATGTCGAACCTTTACGAAATACTTTAGAGGATGCTGTTCAAACATAGATGGATTATCTGCCAAAACCTGATCAAATTTTGACTCAGCATCACTACCATTGAGATTAACCATGGGCCGGACAAATGACCCAACCAATTCAATCTTCTTTAACATCACTGACTCATCAAAAATCGTGTTCGTATATTCTTTAATATAAGCGTGATACTTTTCCTTATTTCCTGACACTTGAAGCACTCGATCTATGATGGGCCGTTTATCTTGAACAGGGCGATCAATACTAAGCCTACGACGAGCATTTGGATCTCCCATCATGGTGAAAGCTCCAAATGAAATATCCATATCCCATGGCAAAAACTGAAACTTTCTCGATTCCGGTTCAAGATATATGTAATGGTTTTGGGAGCCACTAAGAAAGCTATCCAAGTTGGATAATATTACATTACAGGCCAAAAACCTTAAATACTGATCAACATCAAGATATTCTTCATATCGTTTTTTGAACTCGTCAAAATCGGCTTCATGAATAAGCCAAGCGAACTCCATCACACGTTTTTTTTGTTCTTCGGTTGGATCTGTTTTGGGGACAAATCCAATTTGATACTCGGCCCATTCCTCACCTAAATAACGAAACAACCCAAAAGTGCTCGGCTTCATTAGAAGGCCCTTAGACGAACCGTAGTTACGCCTCAAAAATCGTTTGTCTTTTTGCTCAACCAAAGTGAAAAGGCCAATGGGTTCTCGTTTAATCTCGCGCTTGGTCTCATCGGATATCGTTAAATACACCCTTGCATAACCAATACGCGATGCAGGTATTTTCGCATCACGAAATAAATCATAAGACAACGCCTCGCGCATGAGCGACGGATCAAATAGATTGCTATTTAAATTAATCTTTGTCATGCCGCGAAACTCCTGCCCTTCTACATACTCATTAAAATCAATCTTAAACGAATATCGATCAGACATAAGACCTCCAATGTATGTCCCGTTACCTTTATGCCTAATACCCACATTCTGGACTGTCTCGCCATCAATCTCAATATCGGCCTTAACATACTTATGATCAACCCCAAGATAACCAGCCAAACCAGGACGAGTAGATTTCTGGCTTCGAAAATGACCTCCCTTGCCAACATCCTCTATCACACCGGCAAATGCTTCACCAAAAGGATCACTCAATTTCGCTACATTGTCTGGCGGCTTTAATTTATCGAACTCTTTCTCTTTGATGGTAATATGGACATCCACAACATTGTCCAAACCAAAAAGAGAAGCTGAAGGGTCTTCTTGTCCAAATGCCTGACCAATGCAAGAGGCTAAAATCAAGGCATAAGTAAAATTATTGTTTAAAAACAAGAATCTCATGGACAAGTGAGCGTTTCAGTTCAAAGCCTCTCGGTCAACACTTCGAATCTCTCAAAGCATTCGAAACGCCATCAAAAAACTTGATAAACCAAAAGGGCTGCGCAGACTCTTTCCCGTCATTCTTTGCGTTTATGTTATTCCAAAAAAACAACTTTCTAAAAGCTGCATCTCACGAAAACGGTATAAGCAGGCGACTATTTCTCGGCTATGCTGCCGCCCTCTATAGCATTCCAACTATTGGCCAAACTGCCAACATCAAGCACCGAATGAAATTCGCAAGCAACCCATTTTCACTTGGTGTTGCATCTGGTGATTCTAATAGCACTAGCACTGTACTGTGGACAAGGCTTGCCCCGGAACCTTTGGATCCAAATGGCGGCATGCCAAATCTTGCTGTACCAGTAAAATGGCGAGTATCTACGGACGGCAATATGAAAAATATAGTCGCCTCCGGCCAACAACTTGCAACACCCCAGCTAGGCCATTCAGTGCATGTAACCGTAGGACAATTAAAACCCGACAATTGGTACTGGTACCAATTCAGTGTAAACGGCGAAGAGAGTGTTGTGGGCAGAACACGCACAATGCCCAAGAAATTCGCATCTCCCGAACAAATGTCGTTTGCATTCGCATCATGCCAGAGTCTTGAACAGGGGTACTTCACTGCCTATGACAGCATGGCGCAAGATGAACTAGATTTGGTCTTTCACTTAGGTGACTATATTTACGAATACACCGCCGGCAATCAGGGAACAATTAGGAAACATCACGGCAAAGAAATTGAGTCGCTATCTGACTATCGAGTGCGGCATGCACAATACAAAATGGATCCACTATTGCAGAAGATGCATGCTCGTTGCCCGTGGTTTGTTACATGGGACGATCACGAATTGGATAACAACTGTGCAGACGACATATCCGAACAAAAAAATGTGAAGCCAGTTGACTTTCTAATTCGACGCGCAGCCGCCTATCAGGCGTATTATGAAAATATGCCATTGCGCCGTACCTCCATCCCTTCAGGGCCATCGATGCAACTTTATCGAAAGGGATCCTTCGGCCAGCTGGCAGAATTCACCGTTCTCGACGGCCGCCAATATCGCAGCAATCAACCTAATAACGATGTTCGATCACCTATAAACGAAGCTGCTTTAAATCCTGGCAGCACTATGCTTGGTACAGAGCAAAGGAACTGGTTAAAGCAGTCGCTAATTCAATCTCGTGGCACGTGGAACATTATCGCTCAGCAGGTAATGATGGGTATGGTGGGCACTTCCAATAATAAAAACTCGATGAACTACTCAATGGACCAGTGGCCCGGCTACACTCATGAAAGAATGGATTTGCTTCGATTCATGGAAGACCGAAAAATCTCAAATCCAGTTGTACTGACCGGAGATATCCATAGTAATTGGGCCAACGAACTTCGCACAGATGACCGAAAAATGGACACACCTACAGTGGCAGCAGAGTTTGTTGGCACATCAATTGCCAGCGGTGGCGATGGACAGGATCGCATCAAAAACCAAGACAAACTGATTTCTGATAATCCATTCATTAAATTCCATAATCGCCAACGTGGTTATGTCAAATGCACTCTCACCCAAAAAACATGGACAACCGACTATATGGTAGCAGATAAAGTCACAACGCCGGATGGCAAGATAACTAAACGCACCTCACTTGTTCTCGAGAATGGAAGCTCAACAATTCAACAAGCATAGTTTTTGTTTATCGTCTAAATCACAATAAGACTCATGAATTTAATTTTCAGAATGACAATATTCATGTCGTTAATGAAAACAAGTTTGGCATTAATTTTTTCAGCTCTTCTGCTTCACCCTGTTTCTTCCATTGCTGCAAAACTGACCTCGCCAAATTTTGTGATCATCTTAAGCGATGACCAAAGCTGGGTAGGCTCTTCAATTAAAATGAAGCCCGAAGATTCCCAAACAAAAAGCGACTACTTTAAAACACCATACCTCGAACGACTGGCAAAACGTGGAATGCTCTTTACACAAGGTTATGCTCCAGCACCATTTTGCTGTCCAACCCGCCGCAGCCTGCTCATTGGCCAAACTCCAGCTCGCCACATTTATCAGAAAGATCAACAAAAATGGACAAGTAATTATAGAAAACAGTTAAGTCTCCCAAAGATGCTTAAACGAGCAAATGACAACTACCAAACAGCACACTTCGGTAAGTGGGATATGCGGTTTGACAATGTCTCTCCTAAGGAAATGGGCTACGATATAAGCGACGGCATAACTGGTAACAACACTGGGGGAGGAAAAGGTTCGGGCGGCCCATCAGCAAAGAATGATCCAAAACTAATTCATTCTATTACAGATCGAGCTAATAATTTCATGAAATTACAGGTGCAGCGTAAAAAACCGTTTTTCATTCAACTTTCTCATTATGCTGTGCATCTTGATATTTTTTACTCAAAAGATTCTCTTCAAAAGACGAGAGGCATCGTAAAAGGAAAAAAACACACTCTACCAGAATTCGCTGCCATGACTGCCGACTTAGATAACGGTGTGGGCTCCCTCATCAAGCAAATTGATAAGCTAGGCATAGCTGAAAAAACTTACATTTTTTTTCTGTCAGATAATGGAGGTCGCCTGACCATGCCAGGACAAAAAAATAAAAAAATTTCAAGAAATCATCCACTTCGTGATGGAAAGGGATCAATGTATGAGGGAGGTTTACGCGTCCCCTTCATAGCAGTTGGTCCAAATATTAAACCGGGCAGTATTTGCCGCAAACCAGTAACCGGTTTAGACCTTTTTCCTACCATGGCAGATCTGGCTAGTTATTCTCTTGAGCTACCCAATAACCTCGACGGAGGCAGCCTAAAAAACTTACTTCAAAACCAAGGTCGAGGAAACATTCAAAGAATAAATCCTTTTCTAATCTTCCATCAAGCTGTAGCTCGAAAGGCTCAAACTAGTCTTCGACTTGGAGACTTTAAGCTGATAAAAACTTGGGATGGAGGTCGGTTAGAATTGTTTAACATGTCCAAAAGCTTGAGTGAAAAAAATAATATAGCAAAAAAGTTACCATCCAAGACCGATGAACTTCATCAAATGATGATCCAATTCCTTGGTGAAGTCGGTGCCGAAACAAGTAAGACAACCTTCAAGAAAAAGAACCAATGATACCAAAAGTTTATCTCAGCCTGCTCACCTTCCTTCTCTTTCTTACCGGGTGCGGAGAAGCGCATAATCAACCTTCACCCAAAGGTGGCAATGAAACCCAAGATATGCTCGATGCAGCTGAGGCTGGCGACCTTGATGCGATCAAAAAACTAATCGATAACGGAGTTTCTGTTAATGGGCTAGGTGATGACCAGAGCACTGCTCTACATTTTGCAGCGCAAGAAGGCCACGTAGATGTAGCTAAGCTACTGATTGAAAAAGGTGCCGATATAAATGCAAAAGATGATATCGACCAAACCCCAGTCGACCGAGCTCGATTCTGGAAACAAGAAAAGATTATTGCCTTATTGGAAAGCAGTTCTATCCATGAAGCTGCTAAAGAAGGCAACCTGAATACCGTAATTCAACAACTCAACACCGGAGTGGATGTAAATCATCCTAATGAAAGTGGTGACACCCCTCTCACTTATGCGGCGTTCATGGGACACTTAGAAATAGTCGATTTACTTATAGATAAGGGCGCCAAAGTTAGTGCCAAAGGTTTAGGTGGATGGACTCCACTCCATCTAGCTACTCAACGGGGTCATAAAAAAATTTCCCAACTACTGATTGAAAAAGGTGCAGAAATAAATGCCACGACCGATGAAGGGTTTGGAGGTACTCCGCTTGATGTTGCCAAAGGCGACTTGGTAGATTTAATAAAGCAAAATGGCGGCAAAACTTTTGCCGAAATAAATAAATGAATTATTTTTCAGGCTATTAATGCTTGAATCCCTTTGCCCATTAAGGGCAGCTTCTTTTCCTAACAATTCCATTTAACAAATCTTCCCCTGGCAGAATCAACTGCTAAGGTCGATTATTGTATTATCTCTTGATGAAAAACTTTAGACAGCAACTAAAGAGCGGTAAACCACTAATTGGTACTATGGTAACGCTCCCTACCGCTGCAACTGCAGAAATCCTAGCAGACATCGGTTTTGACTGGCTCTTTCTTGATGCAGAGCACAGCTCTTTAAGTTATAATGATATACAAGGCATTCTTCAGGCTGTTGGGGACAAAGTCTCGTGCGTAGTACGTCTTTCTTCCGCTGAAGAAGTGCCAATAAAGAAAGTCCTCGATCTTGGGGCAGTTGGTATTATTGCTCCTCAGGTTAATACAGTAGAACAAGCCAAAGATGTGGTTCGCTTTTCACGCTACTCACCGGATGGAACTCGTGGTGTAGGTCTAGGGAGAGCTCACGGCTACGGCATGCAATTTGAAGATTACATGAAAAAAGCCAATGATAATGTTGCAGTAATTGTTCAGGCGGAGCATATACAGGCTGTCGAATGCATTGAGTCTATAGTCAAAGTCAAAGGTATCGATGGTATTATGCTTGGACCATATGACCTTTCAGCAAGCCTTGGTAAAATGGGTAAGATTAGGGATGAAGAAGTCACTAATGCTATGGATCGCGTCTTCAAGGCATGCAAATCATCCAAACTTTCCATTGGTTACTTTGGGGTAAGCACCACGGCAGTCGAACCTTACATTAAAAAAGGATACAATTTAATTTTGGCAGGTGTTGACACACTACACTTAGGAAACGCCGCTAAGGATTTATTCAATGAACTCAAAGCAATATCAAAGGATTGATCTATGAGCGGATACCTTTTTAAAAATGTAATTATACTAAATTGTACAGGAGAAAATCCATTCCCAGGAGATGTATTAATTGAAGGCAATAAGATTATCAAAATCGCTCGTAACGGCGGGTCCCTTAAACAGAAAAATATCCAGATAATCGATGGAGAAAACCGGATGACTCTAATGCCCGGACTAATTGAATCGCATGCACATTTGAGCATTAATAATACCGACGATCTGACAGCATTGGGTCGCATTCCACCTGAAGAGCACACTTTGTTAACTATGCAAAACGCTCGACTCTACCTTGACCATGGCATTACCAGTTGTATTAGCGCAGCATCAGCTAAACCACGTTTGGACATAGTAATTCGTAACGCCATTGAAAATGGCGAAATCCCAGGGCCTCGCCTCCTTGCTGCCACTCCTTGGCTTACAGTCACTGGCGGATTAGGCGACATGAGAACACTTCATATGCCTAAAGTTGATTCGATGGCAATTATGGCAGACGGCCCAGAAGAATACCGCCGCCTCACAAGAGAATTGATTCGTGAGGGCGTAGATATAATCAAACTAGTAATCTCAGGGGACTCTTTTGTACCGCATGCAGGTTCTGAAACAACGATAATGAGTGAGGAGGAAGTGGAAGCAGCGGCAAAAGTGACACATGCACATGGTAAAAGGTTAAGCGCTCACGCTCGTAGTGCTAAGTCGGTCAAGCTCTGCGTTCGCCACGGCATAAAAGTAATTTATCACGCCAACTATGCAGACGAGGAGGCTTTCGACTTATTAGAAGCTAACAAAGACTGGTTATTTGTAAGCCCTAATATCGGATTTACTGCAATTGCAGCATATGAGGGTTCAGATTGGTTTACAGAGGAACAAGTTCAAAGTATGGGATTTCGCGAAGAACTCGATAGTGCGATTAAAGGAATTCAAGAATTGATGAAACGTGGTGTGAGGATTTTAGGAGGTGGAGATTATGGATTTATGATTACTCCACATGGTCAAAACGCTCGAGATTTGGACCACTTCGTTCGTCACTGCGGAATGACAAACATGGAGGCAATTCTCACAATGACAAAAAACGGAGGAGAAGCAATGGATATGCCGAACGAAATAGGGCAAGTGAAGGAAGGGTTTCTTGCTGATCTTTTATTGGTTAATGGCGACCCCCTTTCAAATTCCAAGTTACTGCTTAACAAAAATAACCTTCATACCATTATGAAGGGTGGCGTTATCCATAAGCTTTCCTCATAAATAAAACTTATTAAACTAAAAGACAATAAGCCAATAATTATATTAAAGTCTTGAACGGAGCTACCCCTTACCTCCAATTTAAGCACTGACAATTTCATGAAATCATTAAAAATATTTTTAGGACCAAAAACATTCTGGTTTAGCTTATTACTTACAATCGCAACTGGATTAGGCTGTGTTAATGGAAGACAAAAAATCTCACCGAAATTATTTAATGGCACAGATCTAACCGGCTGGGAAATTACCGATTTTGCTGGCAGCGGAGAAATCAAAGTCAAAGATGGCGAGCTTCAAATAGCTATGGGTGAATTAATATCTGGAATAAATCTAGCTCACGACAATATTCCTCGAACTAATTATGAATTGGAAGCTGAGGCATTGAAAGTTGATGGAGATGATTTTTTCTGTGCGATAACGTTCCCATTAGGTGAAACTTACGCAACGTTTATACCAGGAGGCTGGGGAGGAAGTTTAGTTGGTATATCTAGCATTGACGGAATGGATGCAGCAGAAAATGAAACAGCTTCATTCAAAAAATTTGAGAAAAACCAATGGTACCGATTTAAGATACGCGTCACCGATAAAAAACTTCAGTGCTTCATTGATGAAGAAATGGTCGTAGATCTACCTTTAGAAGATCGAAATATCGCACTTCGGCCAGGCCCTATCGAGCTTTCAGTACCAATTGGATTTTCTTCGTTTCAGTGCATCTCAAAAATTCGTAAAATAAATCTTCGTTCAATTAAACCGTAAAATTACTGCTTTTGGTCAAAACAATTGTCATTACTGGAGTTACCCGCGGAATCGGGCGTGGTTTAGTCGAGGAGTTTGACCTTCTTGGGCACAAGATTATTGGGTGCGGTCGAACTGGAGAACTAATCGAAAAATTACAAAAAAAACTTGGAGCGAAACATCAATTTTCATGTCTAGATGTCACCAACGATAAACTCGTCGCCGACTGGGCAAACAGAAGTCTAGCAAAGCATGGATCTCCAGATCTGCTAATTAATAATGCTGCGATTATCAACTCTAATAGTTCACTTGTAAACGTCTCAGCCGCTGATTTCGATACTGTCATTGATATTAACATTAAGGGAGTCGCTAACGTTATTAGGCATTTCGCTCCAGAGATGATTAAGTGCAACCATGGTATAATAGTAAACCTTAGCTCAGGATGGGGGCGGAGCACTTCACCCGAAGTGGCACCCTATTGCGCCACAAAATGGGCTATAGAGGGGCTGAGTAAAGCAATGGCAGAAGAACTTCCTGGCGGCATGGCATGTGTCCCATTAAGCCCTGGCGTAGTGAACACCGAAATGCTACAAAGCTGCTTTAGCAATGGAGCTAATACAGCTATAAAACCAAAAGAATTTGCAAAAATTGCCGCTCCTTTTCTACTTGGCTTGAGACCAAAAGATAACGGCCAGTCACTCTCTGTACCTAACGTTTAGAAACTTAATATTAATTAAAACTTTCAAAGCGATCTGTGTCCGCCATGATATCACTCAGCACTGATAAACCAGTAAAGATTGCTGAATCATTTAGAGGAAGCTTGCGCTGTCGGACGCTATAGGCACATCCAAAAAGATTTAACCCGTTAGACTTTAATTTAATTAGACGAGAATCACTTAATCCTTCAACCGCGTCGTCTATACAATATAGATAAACTTTGTCCCCATTCGCTAAAGCCTTTTCTGCTTGAGTAAGTGCTTGAGCGAATCCTGGCTTATCTGGAGAAACAGAAACCATCAAACCCAATTTTTTTTGGTCATTAAGCAACCTTGTTAATTCCTATTTACTCAAGCTATTAAGATGCTCCTTAACTTTTGGCACGCCTTTTAAATATTTAATAGATTTTAGAAATTGGTGCATTCTGGTGACGGTTTTCCGGAACATTTGATTGTCATAACGTCCCAGATTAAAAAAACCATGAGGCATATTCTCATAACCTTCTAAATCTACCCGTAAACCCATTTTAGCAGCCTTTTCTGAATATGCTTTAGCATTAGAGTAGGGAACTGTTGTATCCGCCGTCCCGTGAAGAATAAGTGTAGGTGGTAGACCCTTTCGAATATTGTGAAAAGGTGAAATCGTTTTTGGATCTTCCACACCAAGTCTCGTCTTAAGTTTATCTGCCTGGGCTCCCCCAAATGTCTTTAAACCCTTCGCCATAGCCGTGATAAGCACAGGATTATAAAGAATCATAGCATTCGGGACAGAACTGACCTTAATATCCTCACCGGGTTCTTCATACTTAGATAATGTTCCAGTGCTAGCTGCCACATGCCCTCCAGCTGAACCCCCTCCAGAAACAATCCTGTCCGGGTCAATTCCTAGTCGATTAGCGTTTTTTCGAATCCATCGAATAGCTGATTTACCATCACGAACACAATGAAAAGGCTTAGTTCCTTGCCTGCTAAAAACTCTATAATCCGCTGTCATTGCTACCATACCCATTGAAGCGAGATATCTACAATGCTCCTGGAATTGTTTCGGCGTACCACCCCGCCAACCGCCACCAAAGAAAAACACTATTGCAGGCCGATTTGAATTGGCCTTGTGCGACTTAGGTTCATAAATATAAACCTTTAGCTTAGTGCTACCAATAGTTTTATACACTTCAGATCGAGAGCCAGGCAGATCGAAAGCACTTTCGTAAGAACTTTTTTTCTCCTGTCCAAATAACGACAGTGAAAACAATATAGCTGCAGTTAATAAAATATTTTTTTTCATTAATAATTAAATATCAAACTTAATGATCTGCCTCGCAACTTCTCCTTGGGCAAGTGCATCAAAACCCTCATTCACTTGATCCAAAGTAATGAAACGACTATTTAAAACATCAATCTGAAGATGACCCTCACGGGACAACTCCAAGAATCGAGGTATATCTCTTTTAGGAACACAAGACCCCATGTATGAACCTAAAAGCTGGCGTTCCTCTGCAACTAAAGATAGTGCAGGAATTCTTAATTCACTTCCTGGACTTGGCAGCCCGACAGTAATTGTCCGTCCACCCTTACATGTAGCGGAGTAGGCCTGTCCAAGCGCTTTCTCACTTCCAACTGCTTCAAAGACATCTGTCGCACCACCACCTGTCAAATCTCGAAGAGCTGACACTGGATCAACCTCCGAAGCATTAATTGCATGCGTTGCTCCAGCCTCCTTGGCTAAGTCTAACTTATTCTGCAGTGTGTCTACCGCAATAATGGGATACGCCCCGACTAATTTTAAACCAAGAACGACACTCAACCCAACCCCTCCGACACCAAATACAGCTGCTGTTGTTCCCTGTTGCACCTTGGCAGTGTTCACAACCGCACCTACACCAGTCATTATTGCACAACCGAATAATGCAGCCATTTCAATTGGATACGACTTTTCAATTTTAATCAGCGACTCAGGAGCCGCAACAGTGTATTCTGAATAACCTGAAACACCCTGATGATGATTAATCACTTCACCTCCAGGAACACTGAATCTTCGACCGCCATTAAGAAGTTGGCCTGTTATTGCAGCCTCATAAGCCGGTTCACAAAGAGGAGCTCGCCCCACTGCACACATTGAACAGCCTCCACAACAAGGCACAAAAGAAAAAACCACATGATCATCAGGCTTCAAATTTTTTACGCCAGAGCCAACATCTCGAACAACACCAGCTGCCTCATGTCCCATAACCATTGGTACTGGACGCGGTCGTGATCCATTTATTACTGACAAATCAGAATGACAAAGCCCTGCCCCAGCTACTTGAACCAAAACCTCACCATGCTTTGGCCCATCAAGCTCTACCTCCTCAATAGAAAGAGGAAGCGAATTAACGTAAGGCCTAGGCAATTCCATTTGCCGAATGACTGCTGCCTTGGTTTTCACGCCCCAAAACTAACGTCGTGCTAGAATTAGGGCAAACATGGAGTCAATAAATTAGCGACTTAAGCTTGAACCAAAGTGGATGATATTGGCAACTTGGTGAGGAATTCATAAAGTGGTTGGAGAACTTTTAGAAAATGAGCCGAAATCAACTGTAGTTATAATACAGGAAACGTTGACTAATGAACGACTTGACCGTTATCTCACAACAATGTTGCCTAATGTTTCGAGAGGTACCATTCAGCGACTTTTACGTGAAGGACACATCTTCGTTAATGATAAAAAAGCCAAGAACACTCAACATCCAGTTGCCGGGCAAACAATCAAAATTAATTGGCCAATCCCAAAAGATGTAAAAGCAAAACCCGAAGATTTGCCCATAAATATTCTTTTTGAGGATGATGATCTAATAGTAGTAAACAAGGCTTCTGGCATGCCAACCCACCCAAGTAACGGCCATGATTGCGGCACCCTCGTAAACGCACTTCTGTATCATTGTGCTAGTAGCCTTAGCGGGGTTGGCGGAGTAGTTCGTCCAGGTATTGTACATAGGTTAGATATGAATACCTCAGGTTGCCTAGTTGCTGCAAAAAATGATGCAGCGCATCTGGGCTTAGCCTCCCAATTTAAAAATCGTGAAGTTGATAAAATTTATCATGCCATTGTCGCAGGAAAATTAGAGAAAGACGAAGGCAAAATCGATGCCCCTATCGCTAGACATCCTAAGAATAGAAAAATGATGTCCGTACAAACAGATGCAAGCCGTGAAGCACAAACTAGTTGGAGTGTGATTGAACGCATGAATAAATGCACACTTGTTGAGGTGAAAATTCATACCGGACGCACTCACCAGATTCGTGTACACTTTAAACATATCGGGTTCCCTATAATTGGAGATACAACTTACGGACCAAAAGCTGCATCGCAACTAAGCAGCAATACTGGAATAAACCCGCAACGGCAAATGTTGCATGCTAAACAACTCTCATTCGCACACCCTAAAACAGGGAAAGCAAAATCATTTGAAGCCCCTTGGCCTATCGACTTTGAGCAAACGGTAAATATATTACGAAATAATAAATTATAATTAAGTTATGTTAGAACTTTGGATTGGTTTTGGGTTGATTATATTGGTGATGTTTATTGGTATGATTGGAAATCTTATTCCCGGCGTACCTGGCACATCGCTAATCTTTACTGCTGGACTTATACACCAAATTTATTTTGGAGACGGTGGTGGAATAGGATGGTTTTGGATTTTTGCACTAGGAATACTAACGTTAGCTTCATTCTTAATTGACTACATAGCTTCACTTCTTGGAGCAAAAACACTGGGAGCCACTTGGCGCGGAATGCTTGGAGCATTTGTCGGAATCATTCTTGGATTAATTTTGTTACCTCCCTTTGGAATTATTATTGGCCCATTTGTTGGAGCGATTGTTTTTGAATGGGCCTTCGGTCGGGAAGTCAGAGAAGCTAGTAAAGCTGGAGTTGGCGCAGTTGTGGGAGTCTTACTTGGCATGGTTGGTTCAGCTATTTGCGGCATGGTAATGTTGGGCATATTTTTGGTTGCAGCCTTACCATATGAACACACAAAAACAGGCTCTCAAAAAATTGAATCCCAACAGAAAAAAATGCTTCCTCAAATAGTTAAAACAAATTTAATTCCTAGTAAGGAAAATTCGGAAAACAACGAATCAGCTAACTTAGCCAATTAGTTAGAATCTGACTGATCATTTTTTACTAGAGATTTCATTGCTTCAATTGCTTCAACTCCCAGTTCATCATTTTTCGCCTCAACCCCAAGCGATGCATTGCTTTTGGCCAAATCCTCACCAAGTAATTCCATATCTTGGCCATAAAGCTCGGTCGTTTTTTTTTGTTGCTCACCGTTCATGAAAATAAAGTGCCTAAACACTAAGAAAAAAGCAACAAACAGAAATCAGAAATAATCTTCGAATTCCATTGCCAAAGCCTTATTTCAGGAGTAACAAGACCTATCAATGAACCTGTTTTATTCTATCACTAGAGGGGCAGCGCTTACTGTTGCAGCTACCGCTATATTACTAATTCCTGCTGCCGGCCAAACCGCCGAAGGATGGCTGGTTGATTTTGAAAAAGCCAAGACTCAAGCTGCTAAGGAAGGTAAAAGTCTTTTAATGGAGTTTACCGGTTCAGATTGGTGCCCCCCCTGTAAGTCACTCGCAAAAAGTGTACTAACGCAAGATGTGTTCAAAAACGAGATTCCAAAAGATTTCGTTTTACTAAAGCTCGACAATCCTCGGGATAAATCTAAGCAAACGCCTGAGGAAATAGAACAATACAAAACGCTTAGCAAAAAATATGGTATTCAAGGTGTTCCAACAATTTTTCTCGCAGACGCCAAAGGACGCCCTTATTGGCAGACAGTGGGTTATAGTGGTGATCCTGCCGATAAATATGTGGCGAACCTTAAAGATCAGCTTAAAACTTTAGCAAAAAGGGATGCAGCCTTTGCAAAAGCCGCAGACTCCTCTGGTTCCGAAAAAGCCAAGTATATAGCCGAGGGACTTTCCCTTGTATCTAGCGAATTAGCTCTTAATACCTACAGTGATGAAATAGCAGAGATCATCAAACTCGACGCCAAAAATGAAGCCGGACTAAAAGGCAAATACGAAGGATTAAAAAATAGTGTTAACTTTAAATCAGAACTTGAAAAAGTTATGAGATCCGGAGGTGATGATCCTAAGGCTGTCCTAGCTGCAATAGACAAGTTAATCGAAGAAAAGAAACCAACTGGCGAAGCTAAGCAAGAGGCTCTTTTCTATAAAGGATCTATATACTTCCGAGATGATAAGCCTAAAGCGAAAGTCACTTTGCTTGAAGCTCAAAAATTAGCGCCTGAAAGTGAAACTGCTAAGCGAATTACCGGAATACTAGACCGTTTCTTTAAAGAATAAGTCCTTCAATTTAAAAACAGATTCTAAAATACAACTTTTTACAAAGGCACGTTCAGCTTCTGCTGCCGTGTCTTTCTTATTATAAAAACTATTAATTTTATTCATTTTCAGCCTAAAAAGTAAAAAAAAAGGCGTTGACACTCGGTGTGTACCACGCTGTGATCCCCCTTTGTCCGTTACTAGCAACCCTGCTTCAAAATTAAACGGTCTAAATGCGCACATCCTGAATGAGCGACAAAAAATTTAATATTGCCATCGTTGGCCTCGGATTCGGGGCTGAGTTTATTCCCATTCATCAGGCACACCCAAATGCCAACCTTATTGCTGTATGTCGGCGCAATGAACTAGAGATGAATGCTGTAGCAGATCAGTTCGGGATCGAAAAACGCTACACCGACTATGATGAATTGCTTAAAGATCCTGAAATCGATGCAGTTCATATCAACTCCCCTATTCCAGATCATGCCCCACAATCCCTAAAAGCTCTTCGTGCTGGCAAACACGTTATGTGCACTGTGCCTATGGCAACAACTATCGAGGAATGTGAAGAGTTGTGTAAAGCAGTCGACGAAACGGGCCTCAAGTACATGATGGCCGAAACAGTCGTTTATAGCCGTGAATTTCTTTTTATTAAGGATCTTTATGATAAAGGCGAATTAGGTAAACTCCAATATCTTGCCGCAAGTCACCCTCAAGATATGGATGGATGGCCTAGTTACTGGGAAAAGATGATACCTATGCACTACGCCACTCACGTTGTTAGCCCTTGCCTTGGTATGGTAAATGGATTGGCGGAATACGTAAGTTGTTTTGGAAGCGGCACCGTTAGAGACGATATAGCTCAAAAAAGTGGTAACAAGTTTGCTGTAGAGAGTTGCCATATCAAAATTAAAGATAGTGACCTGTCAGCACATATATGGCGCTTCCTTTACGATGTAGCCCGTCAATACCGTGAAAGCATCGATGTATATGGAAGCAAAAAGAGCTTTGAGTGGACGCTCGTCGAAGGTGAACCTAGCGTCTTACATGTAGCCAAACGTCCAGAAGCTGAAATTCCTGAAAAAGTAGAAATTCCTGACTTCGCACATTTATTACCTGAGCCAATACAAAAATTCACTCAAAGTATTGAGGATGCAGATCATCTTTCCTTTGTACAAGGTGGGGGCCATGGAGGAAGTCATCCTCATATGGTAAATGAATTCTTTAGTGCTCTAGTCGAAGACCGAGATCCTTGGCCAAACGCCAAGACATCCGCTAACTGGACCTGTGTAGGCATTTGCGCCCACCAAAGTGCAGAACAAGGAGGTACTCGCATCAATCTCCCATCTTTTACTATATAAATTTTTACTCTTAAATCTAAAAACTATGACTAACGAAAACACTATAAGTGAAGTGAATGCCAAGCGGCTCCTATGGGCTGGTTTCATGGCCATTCTAGCAGCCGGTGTCGGGTTCGCCATTCGTGGCGGCATCTTCGATAATTGGGGAGACGAATATGGATTCACTGGATTACAGCTGGGTGCAATTGGCGGAATGGGATTCTCAGGATTCTGTTTTGGCATCATCATTGGAGGCGTTGTTTGCGATAAAATAGGATACGGAAAACTAGTTTTTGTTGCATTCGCTTTTCACATCCTGTCTGCAATTATAACTTTTACTGCAGGCGGAGATACAGCGTACACTAGCTTGTATTGGGGAATGTTCTGCTTTGCTTTTGCTAATGGCACTTTGGAGGCTGTTGCTAATCCTTTGGTGGCTACATTATTCCCTGAAAAACGAAACCATTACTTAAACATATTACATGCTTCTTGGCCTGCTGGAATGGTTATTGGAGGTGTGATTGGATGGGTTTTAGACGATAAACTTAATTGGAGTTGGCAACTTCAATTATCACTATATTTAATACCTACCGTTATTTATGGAATAATGTTTCTAGGTCAAAAATATCCAAAATCCGAAGCGGCTGAAAAAGGACTTAGTCTCGGAGAAATGTTCAAAGATGTCGGCATACTTGGCGGATTAATTATTTGCTATTTATTAGTATTATTTTTCCAAGGAATTCTACCTGCTGATTTAAGCTGGGTTGCGTGGATTATCGGCGGAGGGCTTTTGATCTCAATTGCTGTAATAACAGGATTTGCAGTTGGGCATTGGTTAATATTCGTACTTTTTATTGCACATGCTCTAGTCGGCGCGGTCGAATTAGGTACTGACGGTTGGATTCAAAATATCACCGGAAACATTCTAAGTTCAGAAGAAGGAAAGATTCTTTTCGTTTGGACATCATTAATGATGTTTGGCCTTCGTTTCTGTGCTCATTGGATGGAAAAAACTCTTAATCTTAAACCTGTCACTCTTCTTTTTGTTTGTGCTGTTTTAGCATGTATAGGATTAAATTTAGTTAGTACAGCAACTGCTTTCACGGGAGCCATTATTGCTTTAAGCGTATATGCTTTTGGTAAAACGTTCTTCTGGCCTACTATGTTAGCAGTTGCATCTGACAGATTTCCTAGATCAGGAGCTATTGCAATTAGTATTATGGGCGGAATTGGTATGATGTCATCGGGCTTACTAGGTTCACCTGGATTAGGTTATGCAAAAGATCGTTTTTCAGGAGAAGCACTTAACGAGAGTAATCCTGCTCTTTACCAAGAGTATAAAGCAGAAACCCCTAGCAAGTGGTTATTCTTGAATGAAGTGAACGGTATAGATGCAACAAAACTCGGTGAGATTTCAAAGAAGGAAACAGCTGAAAGAACAGACAATGAAAAAGCTGTAGCTCAAGCTTCAATTGAAGGAGATCGAAGAACGCTTAAAGCTGATTCATTTATACCGGCAGCAATGGCTGTTATTTATTTATTACTATTCTTTTACTTCAAAGGTATTGGAGGATACAAGCCACTTACCATTGATGATCTTAAAAAGGAATAAATGAGATTTTAAGTTCACAAAAAGGGCGACCGAAAGGTCGCCCTTTTTTTATAATCTTATAAAGTTAAAGACCTAGCCTTCGAGTATGATAAGCAAGCCGTTGATCTGCTGTCATCGATGAAAAATCAGGACGTCCATTAACATCTTTTGGCCAGTCAGAATTGGTGACACTTTTAGATTTAGTTTCAGATCTGCTTTGTTTGGCTATGGGGTTTTTTGTTACATTTATGCTAGTTTTGCACCCATCATCCCCATAACGCATAGATTGTTCAGTAAGCTCAAGATCCTTTTCTAGTGTCCGGTTTGGAATAATACCTTTGCCCTGTAATACACCATGATAGGCATGAACAGCTTCCTCTGGTAAAATCTTATCTTCAGAAATAAGCCTCAAAAACTCAATAAACGCCAACTGATGTTCGGCGTTATTAATCTTGCGACCAAAGAGAGCCAATCTTGCTCCATATTTTTTAGCATCATGCAATAATCTAAAAGCGTCATATGTAGTCCCAGCACTACCCCCCAACACGCCAACAGCCATATTTGAATCGTACTGGCAAATCTCTTCCATATATCGTGGGCCATGATAAACAATTTTAAGAAAAACAGGCCTACCAACTTCTGTTATTCCAGCGAGTGTTCTTAAGATCTGATCATTAATAAACTCACCCAATTTATTCTCTGGAATTCCACTATCAGTATTAGGGTCAAAAACTTCTAAAAAGTATCGAAATTTTTTGCGCTCAGCCTCTTTACGAAATTCATGAAACATCTCTATTGTTCTTTTATCCTTCTCAAGATCATTGAGATAAGTAACCGAGTAAAGTCCCAGATTTGCACCAGGAAATTCATCAGTACTGCGATCACAATCAAGTTGACCGCACTGAATATGGTCAATACTAGCAGACCGAAATGGCTGAGCAGGCTGACTCAAATAATTGCCATGCCGTACAGCCCACACATCAGTTGCATCATTTGCCCTAGCAGCTGGAGTAATGTGTGAATTACTAAAGAGCCCCTCCTTAATAGTAAGCTGTTCATTAACATGGGCTGACATAAGCATAATATCAACCAAACCTTGCGCCACAACTTCACGAATAATGTCTAAAAATTCGGGTAAATTACGATGACCAAACTCGTCACGAGTCCAGATTTCAGGCGAAAACTGTGCTGGATGTAATCCCAACTTTGAAAGATAACGGCGCTTACCAAGTGCTGGAATACCAAAAGCCATATCCGGATCCTTCGCATCGGCAATGATGAATGAATCTCGCGCCGCAGGGTTTTCCCTGTAAGCTGCAAGCTTGGAGTCTAGCGATTTCATTAGGCTCTCATCATAGAGCTAAAAAACTCAACCCTTAAGGCGATTAAGAATTTCATCTGTAACTGCTTTCACAACTGTTTCAGCCTCTGGATCAGTTGCTTGATTAGCATTCCCTACAGATTGATTAGGCACCTCACATGTAACACCTGGGCGCCACTCATTATTATCACACAACTCACATTCCTTTAAACCAATTCTTGGGTCAGGAACGCCCAACTTTTGTTTTATGTCCAGAAGATCCTTTAAGTGTTTAGGTGAGAATTGTTTTGGCTTAACCCCTAGCTGAGTCGTAACAAGTACAGTTCGGCAATAGGCTTCAACAATCTCCATCTTGAAATATGCATCCTCAATGGTATTACTCCAAGAAACAACACCGTGATTCTCCATTAAAATAGTGTTATGCTGATCAACTAACTCTGCAACCTTAAGTCCCATCTCAGGAGTGCCCGGTGTTTCATAAGGTGCAATCGGAACACGACCAATAAAAACTTCTATCTCAGGAATCATACAAGTTGGTGGTTGTACTCCCGCCACTGCAAATCCGGTTGCATAAGGAGGATGCGCATGGGAAACAGCTCTTGCCTTTGGCTGTGCCTTCATGATCGAAAGGTGCATTAGAATTTCACTAGTGCGATTCTTAATGCCTGCTAATTGATTTCCTTCAAGATCTACCAAACATAAATCTTCGGGTTTCATAAAACCTTTGGAGACAAGAGTAGGAGTGCAAAGCACGACATCTTCAGTTAAACGAATAGAAAGATTACCACCATTTCCATCAACATATGCCCGCTGCCACAAACGACGTCCCACATCACAAATCTGCTCCTTTAATTCATGTACTGCAGGACTATTAAACAACCTTTCAATATCTGTTTTTGAGGAGTTTGCCCGAACAGATTGATCAATTCCATTTTCGTCTAGCGCCCCGTTATTTTTAGATGTTGTAGCCGATACATGGCCTCCAGATCTCTTGACGAGCTTCACATCTAATTCATTAAGGCGATCACGTGCTGAAGGAGTAATTACCGCATTCGAAGGAATGCTTTCAAGTCCTCCTCCTCGATGTAGTTCTTCAATATCCTTTACACTATAAACTTTCTTCATTTGATATTTAAATTATTTCTTTGGTTGATGATTCACACTATCTACAAGAGCAACATTAATTGCGTCTATTGGAGTTCGTTCCGTAAACGGAGATGCCGCTTCCCTCCCCTCAATAAATCCAATTGTCTGTCCAACATCTCCACCAAGTGCATCATAAACTACTAAACTCGGTTCTGCTGTAATACCCATTGGAGGATTATCGCCGCTCTGAAACTGATCACGGGTATAAGGGTTAACGATTAGCCAACGTCCACCTTCAAAAGCTGAAATTGACTGACTGAAGGTTACACGTCCAATGACTTTACCTAATCTCATGCTCTTTTTTCTTCCTCCATTCGGTCTATTATTCCTGTTATCATCATTCGAACTGGACTGCGTTTATCTCCTACCACGTTTCTTGCAGCAGCACCATCAGACGTTACAACCACTCGCTGATGCATTCCTGCACCATAAGGGTCAATGGCAATAATAGGTGTACCATCATTTTCACCCTCGAGATCAATTGGCTGACAAACAACCATTCGCCAACCATCAAGGCTTGAATGCTTGCGTGTTGCAACAACGTTACCTTCAACTCGAGCAAGGCGCATATCTAGTATATTCTTAAGTTATCAACCATAACACAGCGACGCACACGGGTGAATGTTCTCGGATTAGTCACGCCTTCTCCAGTCGGGGTTGCAATTGAAAAACTTAAGTAACCTTCACCTCCCAAACCTAAGCCAGCCATAGAAGGGCCATTCTTAACAAATAGTGTGGTATCAAGCGCTCGCCCCATAGCTGTCATATTATTGACATCGTGCGAGTGGATGATCGCCGTATGGCGATAATTGTGCTCTGACTTCTTTGCTGCAGCGATACCTTCATCAATAGTACGAACACGAACTATCGGAAGCATTGGCATCATCTGCTCTTCTTCAACAAAAAGATGATCAGGACGTGTCTCTGCAAAAAGCAGTTGTGTTCCAGAAGATACATTGACACCGGCAGCCTGAGCCAAAACTGAGACATCCTTACCTATAAAATCCTTATTCGTTGCAGCATGGCCACACCCTGCGCCTTTTCCTTCTGGAAATACAAATGCAGCTTGCGTCAATGCATCAAGCTGAGAGTTATTTAATCGGACCGCAGCGTGACGCTCCATTGCGCCCATGAAATCATCAGCGATACTATCCAAAACAAATATCTGTTTTTCACCAATGCAAAGAAGATTATTGTCATAGCTTGCCCCCTGCACTACACAGCGCGCTGCACGATCTATATCTGCCGTATTATCGACAAGTACAGGAGGGTTGCCTGGTCCTGCACAGATGGCTCGCTTTCCCGTCTTCATTGCAGCCGCAACAACTCCTGGCCCGCCAGTGACACACAACAAACGAACGTTTTCGTTGCCGCACATTTCCTTAAACGAATCAAAAGTTGGTTGCTCGATTATACATGCAATGTTTTCGATACCAATTGAACGATAAATTGCTTCATTAAATTTACGAACTGCCATTGCAGCACACTGAGCAGCGGCTGGATGAGCGTTGAATACCACTGCATTACCTGCTGCAACAATATTAACAATATTCCCAGCAAGTGTAGGGATCGAATGAGTAGAAGGAGTAACTGCACCAACTACACCAAATGGGGTATACTCTTCCAATGTGATTCCATTATCTCCGCTTCGCCCTTCAGGCCTAAGCCACTCAACACCAGGAACATCACGAATAATATGAAGCTTCTCGATCTTATGATCTAATCGTCCGATTTTGGATTCCTCAAGCTCAATTCGCCCCCAATCATCAGCATTGGTCTCACACATGCCTTTAACGATTTCAATGATTTTTCGGCGCGCCCCAATACCCTGATTTCGTAGTTGAATAAAAGCCTCTGCAGCTGCTTCGCAGGCGTCATTTGCATTTTTAAAAACACCAAAATCCTTACTACTGCTGCCTTTGCCGCTGCAGCCACAAGATCCATTATCACTTTTTACATCTTGAATGGAAGAGTCACCACCCAAGCGCCCTAAAACATCTTGGATGACATCTTTGATCAACGCTTCGTTAACTGCATTAGCCATATTGATTCCTATAAGTTATATTATTTATTATGATCAATCAGATTTAGATATGATCGTCTTTTTTTGCATCAAAAATTATCTGACCTAATACATCCACAGTGTCAACAATGCCCACAACTACAGCATCCACAGGTGCGCTCTTCATATTTGGCGCCAACCGCGCAGAACTGCCTTGGGTAAACATTATTAACTCCCCTTCTCCGGCACCAACAGAGTCGACTGCTATAATTGTATTTTTTCCGGGGCGAAATTTGGCTGGATCGCTTTCGTCAACCAATTGAGGACGAACAAGAAGTAACTTTCGGCCACTCAATGCTTCATCCTTCTTGGTCGCGACAACTGACCCCTCTACTCGGGCAAGGAACATTCCTGTACCTCCTTATTTCTTGGTTTTTGGTAAAACCGTAGCGACGTCACTATGTGGACGCGCTATTACGTGCACACTTACAACTTCACCTCCAATGGCTTTAACGGCTTCCGCACCAGCATCAGTTGCGGCTTTCACTGCAGCAACATCTCCGGTAACACAGGCGCTAACGAGAGCATTGCCAACTTGCTGCATCGGCCCAGACAACTCCACATTTGCGGATTTTAGCATGGCGTCGGTTCCTTCAACCAAGGCAACAAGGCCTCGAGTTTCTATCAATCCTATAGCTTGTTGAGACATATTATTTCTTTGTTTTTGTTATTTTAAAAAAAGTTAGTTTTGTTTGTTTTCTAAAAATCGCTTCACTTCACGAGCCACCACTAGCTCCTCATTAGTTGGTATTACCAACACCTTAACTGTAGAATTTTCCGAGCTAATAATGGCTTCTTCTGCTTTTATGGAACCATTCTTGGATGGATCCAATTCAATTCCTATCTGGTCCATATTTGCACAAATTTCTGCACGAATTTCTGCACGGTTTTCACCAATTCCAGCAGTAAACACGAGAGCATCTAGTCCATTGAGTTGAGCCATGTATGCTCCAATCCAGTGGCGTACTGATTTCACAAATACTTCCAAAGCCAATCGAGCATTTGCATCTCCACTGTCTGCCGCAGATTGTATATCGCGAATATCATTGTACTTTCCGCTCAATCCCTTAAGCCCACTCTCATTACACAACGCATGTTCAACTTCATCAACCGAGAGACCGTCTCGTCGCATCATGTGAAGCACAGCCATAGAGTCTAGATCCCCTACACGATTATTATGTGGTAAACCAGACTGAGGGCTTAGGCCCATACTATTACCAATTGCCGCTCCATTGAGAATACCAGTAACAGAAGAACTACCACCAAGGTGACATGAAACCACTCTGAACATTGAACCCTCAACTTGTGAACTCACCTCATCAACATAAAGATTACGCGCACGGCTAGCCACGTCTTCTCGACCTAGAATTTCTGCTGACCTTTCCGCAATAAACTTGTGACTTGCTCCATGAAAACCCCATCGCCGGACTCCAGCATCATACCAACTTTTAGGTACTGCATAGCGGCGGGATGACTCTGGCATCCATTGGTAAAAAGCCGTTTCAAATAGACCCACTAAAGGTGTCTCTGGCATCTTCTCCGCAAATAACCTTATACCACTAATATAAGGCGGATTATGAGCGGGCGCGACGTAGTTGCATTTTTCCATGGACTCAACGACTTGTTCCGTTAACTCAAGACAACCAGTAAGCCCCTCGGCCATAATAGTCTTGAATCCAACCGCATTAAGATCAGCCTCAGAGGTAATCCACCCTCCCTCCTTCAATTCAGACTGCACTTGCTCAATTGCCGCAGAGTGATCATTGACACGTTCAATGCCACCCTTAACTAACAGCTCTCCTTCACCGCTTGAAAAATCAAACAAGCGATATTTCATAGAAGTAGATCCGAGGTTAGCAATGAGAATTTTCACGACTGTTTAAACCAATCGGTTGGCTATGCAAGAATGTATCAAGTTAACCAATCGCCTAATCCCTTTAAATCCTCATGAGGACGAGGAATAACTTGAACACTGATAACTTCTCCAACATCTGCCGCAGCGGCCGCACCTGCATCAGTAGCTGCCTTTACTGCTGCTACGTCTCCTCGATAGAAGCCTGTTACTAAACCACTGCCAACTTTATCCCAGCCGGTCATTGTAACATTTGCCGCTTTTAAAGCAGCGTCGCTAGCTTCCATTAAGGCACAGAAGCCCTTGCACTCAATCATTCCTATTGCTTGTTCAGCCATAATATTTTTTTCGTTTTAAGTTTTATTTGTTAGCTTTACCGGGTGCTGTACTAAAAGCCTTTAATAATTCCTCGTGAGGACGAGCAATAACATGCGAACTAACCAATTCGCCCACTCGTGCTGCAGCATTGGTTCCCGCATCAACGGCTGCCTTAATACTGCCTACGTCTCCTTTGGCTAACACGGTAATTAATCCGCCACCAATTGGGACGGTCTTTACCAAACTCACGTTAGCTGCCTTGACCATTGCATCGCTGGCTTCAACACTGCCAACGTATCCCTTGGTCTCGATCATTCCTAGTGCTTCACTCATAATGTTTTTATTTTACGTTTAAAATTTGATTATTTAACCAGCTCACAAGGTGTGTCCGGTTTTAAATTCACAGAGTTGCCTTCGTCAGTATCAATATGCACCTCAAGTTTAAAACTATCATCTACTCGCACTAACATCTCATCAAAGGTTACCGCGCATGGTCCGCCGACTTTTAACTTCATTCGGTCACCAGCCGACACGCTATAAAATGCTGCATCGTCAGAATTCATATGTACATGGCGCTCAGCTCTTATTATACCATCAGGCATTTCAAAAAAACCTTCAGGACCCATAAGCATACCACCAGGAGTTCCTTCTATCTTGCCGGACTGGCACAACGGAATATCAAAGCCAAGCGCAATTGCATCTGTATATGCTAGTTCAACCTGATTTAATGTTCTGCATGGTCCAAGAATACGCAAATTAGATATAATACGACTACGGGGACCAACTAAAGTCACTGTCTCTTTAGCAGCAAACTGCCCGTCCTGATATAACCACTTCATCGGCGTAAGTTGATGATCCTTGCCAAAAAGTGATTCAACCGCTTCCTGAGTAAGATGACAGTGACGCGCGCTAACATTAACCACCAAAGGATTGGGTGCCTGTCCAGTGGCGGGCACTGTCTTACCCATTCGCTGGTAAACCGCTTGGCGAACTAAATGTTCCACCACTGCGCGATGAACTTTGTTAGACTGACTCTCCATATTTAACTATTCGCGAAGAACAAAAAACCAATTACATGATAGTTCGTCAACAAAAAACTTGCAAAATCTATCAATTTCTACCAAATTATTTGCTTATGCAGGCGGAAGAACGCCAATTTTTGATCGAACAACACCTTCAGAAGGTTGAATTTGCCTCGCTTGAAGAACTTTCTGAGAAGGTTGATGTTTCTATTTCTACTGTCAGGCGTGATCTGACCTTACTTGAAACCAAAGGTACTATTAGAAGAACGCACGGCGGAGCACGCTTAATTACTCCAAAATCTGATGAATTTACCTTTAGCGCGAGGGATACTCATCAATTAACCGAAAAGGACTTGATCGGTCATGCTGCGGCGTCATTAATAAAACCTAACCAAGGAGTCATTATAGATGCCGGAACTACTGCTTATCACGTTGCCAAGCATTTAGGAGGAAAAGCCTCGCATATTATTACAAACTCATTACCAGTAGCTAATCATTTTGGCTCAGACAACAGTGTCGAAGTACTGGTAACAGGCGGAGTGATTTATCCAAGACTTGGAGTACTTGTGGGGCCACTGGCAGTCGAATCTCTCTCAATGATGCATGCCGATATAGCTATTATGAGTGGCGGTGGCATTACACTTGATGGCGTTACCAATTCCCACGCATTACTAATAGATATACAACGCGCCATGCTGAAGTCCGCACAGCATATAATTTTTTGTCTGGACCACACTAAGTTTAGCCGCCGCTCAGTCTCTCATCTATGTGAAATAAGTGCCATTGACACTGTAGTTACCGACAAGCAATCTCCAAAAGTTCTTGTCGAACAACTTAAGCAATCAAATACAAAAGTAGTTATTGCGGAATAACAAATTTGGAAATTTGATTACGCTCATTTTTGAATCAAAAAATTAATTTTCTTAACAACGCTTAATTTATAAAATAATAAACTTTCTTGGATGCTAATATCTCAATAACCCAGCGATGCCACCTAGCTGCTTTAACTCAGCAATCTGTTCGCAAAACTCAATTTCAGCACTTGATTGAGTAAGCAATTCAGCCAGTTCATTTACAATTCCAACATTATAAAGATCATCAGAATTGCACTTTTCACAATTATTGGATTGAATTTGAAGGTGATTACATTTCCTACAACGGGTCCCTGAAATATTAAGTGTCTTTTCAATGATCACTGAGTCAAGCCTTCCACTTTCAGCATAATCAATTATATCATTCACTCCTGTTACTCCCAACCCACCTACGAACAACTCATTCTTAATCTTATCCCAAAGATTTTTTTCATCAGCAATTTCAAGTTCACCAATTAGAGTGTTGATCTCCAACTGAATCTCATTTTCAGAACGATTTATATCAATAACCTTATCGATCAATTCCTTTGATACTTTAATTGAAGAAGGCAAAGCGGATTTTATTGATCGCAATATTTCATCCGAACCAAGAAGGACAATCCGGTCAAAATCTGTTTCGTTATCCAGTCGGACTAATTCCTCGCATATATCTTTCACATAATGGTGAATTTGTTTATCTCGCCTCCGACTATATCTCTTTTGCGACCACCCTCCGACCTTAACGTGGTTTTTAATGTTACCTTTTATATTTTTAATCAGATCATTGGACTTCTCAGATGATAGCATAAAAATTTTGGTTGCTTGATTATCTGAAATCACAATTGCGCAAGATTCGTATTCATCATTCAATTCAGCCAAGGGCCTTATAAATGGTGATGAATCAACCTTAAATAAGTTGTATGATGTTTTAAAAGGCAACGAATAAACTTCACAAAAATCCATTGCCCAACAACAAAATGCAGCAATGCTGTTTTCTTTTTGAACATTCTTATCCAAAGTTTCCTCAAGCATTTTAACATTCATACGAAAATGCTCTAATTCATCTGGGTTTTCTTTCAACAAGACTTCAAATTTTTTAATGTCATTTTTGTGTTCTTCCCATTCATTCCACCCATTAAAATAAACAGACAAAAACGTCCTGTGTTTAGCTGCAAGTTCTGATAGAGCCCTGAGGTTTATCTCTTCTATTTTTTTGATCTGGTTGAACATTTTTTATTAAAGACACCTAACCCTTATCAAAAATTTATATTATTGTCATCAATTAATAATTTTATCTTAACTTTCTTCAGTTTTTTCCTTCATATTTTTCAGGTTACCTTCCCAACTATTCCACCAATTTTTAAATTGTCGCCACTGTGCATGAAGATATTCACGTTGACTCATATGAAGTTGATCTGATGAAAAAATTTGGTTAGCAAACTCCAAATGACCTTCAAGAACCATGAGTTCCTTGTAATAAAGAACCAAGTCAGGCCCTTCATCAAACTTTGATAATACTGAGAGCGCATCGTCTAGCTCCTTGGCCAATCGGAGTGCCTTATTATTACCAGATGCGGCCTGTTCACATAACCCAACTAAGCGCAAAACCTCTTTCGGCAATGCATTGCCCACACCAGTAATTGCCCCAGAAGCGCCACAGCGGACGTAACCATGAAAAACTTGAGTATCAACTCCAACCATTAAGGTAAGACTTGAGTCCTGATTAGTAATATTTTCAGCGGCGTAACTTAGTGATGCAGCACCACCAAATTCTTTAAAACCTATTAAATTTGAAAATTTGCGATTGAGTTTGAAAAATAAATCAGCCTTAGTTTCAAATCCATAATAAGGGCTATTATAAATTACTGAGGGCAAATCACCGGCTGCCTCAAGAACTCCTGTAAAATGAATATGTTGGGCTGCCGAAGAGATCCCTCTCGAGAGGACTCGAGGAATAATCATTAATCCAGCCGCACCTACCTTTCTTGCATGAATAGCGTGGTTGACAGCTTGCCTCGGACTTTGGGCTCCAGTTCCCACTACCACTGGAACACCAGCTTTAACTAATTGACTTATCCCTTCTTGCCGCTGTTCATCCGTCAACAAAGGCCAGTCTCCCATTGATCCGCAATACACAACACCACGCATTCCAACTTTCACCAATCGCTTGGCGGTATCTACTAATGCATCGTAATTGGGATTACCATTAATATCACAAGGAGTCATTAAAGCGGGAATGCAACCACGAAAAATATTCGAACTCATGTCCCGGAAATCATCCACAGTTCAAGCCAATTTGGTCAACTCTCATAATGGCTAAACTAAAAGATTTTGAACAACCTCACCATGGACATCTGTTAAGCGAAAGTCACGGCCTTGGTGCCTATAAGTAAACTTCTCATGGTTCATACCAAGGCAATGAAGAATAGTCGCATTTAGGTCATGGACATGAACTTTTTTATGTTCAGCAAAATAACCAAACTCATCAGTAGCGCCATGTACAATTCCTGGTCGAACCCCACCTCCGGCCATCCATACGGTAAATCCATGAGGGTGATGATCACGACCAAAACCAGCCCCACTCCCTTGCGCCATGGGGGTCCTCCCAAATTCACCACCCCAAACCACTAATGTTTCATCAAGCAAACCACGCTGTTTAAGGTCAGATATCAAGGCAGCGATAGGCCGATCAACAGCAAGGCATCGCTCAGAATGTTGCTTATAAATATCGCCATGGGAATCCCAACCTTTTTCGTATAACTGAATAAATCTAACACCACTCTCACTTAAACGCCTAGCAAGAAGGCAGTTGTTAGCAAAGGAAACCTTCCCTAGTTCAGCACCATAAGTTTCAAGCACCTGCTCTGGCTCACTAGCAATATTTGCTAACTCTGGAACTGCAACCTGCATCCGAAATGCCAACTCGTACTGTTTGATTCGTGCTATAATTGCAGGATCTTTTACTAACTCGTGACGATGACGGTTTAACGAACTCAAGAGGCTAATTTGTTCACGACGTGTTTCACGGCTAACCCCTTCTGGATTCTTAAGGTACAACACTGGTTCTCCCTGAGTACGCAACTGCACTCCCTGATACTCTGGAGGTAAAAAACCAGCACCCCAGTAACTATCAAGTAATGGTTGAATGTTACGACCTGACGCTAAAACAATGTATGCCGGTAGATCGCTATTTTCAGTACCCAGTCCATAAGAAGCCCACGCACCAAGCGAAGGCCAACCGAATCTCACATTCCCAGTGTTCATGAATGTTACTGCAGGATCATGGTTGAAAGTATCGGAATACAATGACCGAACAACAGCTAATTCATCGGCCACACTTCCAATATGCGGGAACAACTCAGAAATCTCAGTACCACTTTGGCCATACTTTCGGAATGACCAAGAAGAACCTTTTACTTTTGGTTCCTTGGTTTTAATCATCGCGAACTCATGGTTTTTAATAATATTCGCAGGCATCGACTGTCCGTCCAGCTTTGTAAGTAAAGGCTTAGGGTCAAATGTATCAACATGCGAAGGCCCACCGGACATGAAAAGACTAATGACTCTTTTAGCACGTGGAGCAAAATGTGGTCCATACTGGTTAGTCATAGCATTCTCACGGAGCATACAACCCAAGGCCAAACCACCAAAACCTCCAGCTGCCCGACCAAAAAACGCCCGACGTGTTTGGGCTGCAAGAAAATCAGATTGAAAATTAAAAGGTCTCATTCGCGGTACAACCCTTCATCGAGATTGAGTAAAACTGCAGCAAAAACAGACCACTCATCTCCAACAGTCTTTGCTCTTTTTTCCCGATGTTGACTTATAAATTGAAGGGAATGTTGCAGCTCCTGAGAATCCGGCATCCTTGAAAAGCAAATAAGATAAGCCATCCTCACTTTTTCAGAGTCTCCTTCATACTTGCTCAGACGCTTTGCCAAGTCATTAGCCGCAGCATGCATAGCTGGCTCATTCATGCCTATCAAAGCCTGCTGAGGCGTGTTTGTAACTGAGCGTTTAGCCACGCATACCTGCCGCGTGGGAGCATCAAAAGTAGACATTACAGGATGAAGCATCATGCGTTTCCAATAAGTGTATATTGAACGCCGGAATTGATTTTCACCAATAGAATTATTCCACTTAAAATTCGAATTCCCGGGTAAATCCTGACCGCGTTCCTCATAAAGTCCAGCAGGCTGCACTGGAAAAACACTTGGTCCACCAAGACGACGGGATAATTTACCGGATGATGCAAGTATTCGATCTCGAATTTGCTCCGCAGGTAGTCGCACACGCGAGAACCTAGCAAGTAATCGATTAGATGAATCAACCTTAGAGAGATCCTCTCGATGTATAGAAACTTGCCGATAGGTCGAAGAATTGACAATTAATCGATGCATTGCCTTAACATCCCAACCACTCTCAACAAAACGGACTGCTAACCAATCCAATAATTTCGGATGCGACGGACGGTCTCCGTATAGTCCAAAATCCGCAACTGTACGCACTAAACCCTCACCAAAATGATATCGCCAGATTCTATTTACTGCTACCCTAGCAGTTAGCGGTTGATCATCAGAAAAAAGCCAACGTGCAAAATCAAGCCTGTTCGGATTACGACCTTTTGATGAACGTATGACTGGTAGTATTTCTGGGGTGCCAGCAATAATTTTTTCTCCTTTGTTTTTGTAATCTCCACGAATAAGCAAATGAGTAACTCGTGGTTCAGTCAACTCATCCATTACAGGCACCTCTATCGAAGGCGTATCTAATTTAGCTACTTGGCTAAATAATTGCTGATACTCAGGCAACAAAGGACTAGATAAATCTATACCAGCTGGATTATCGATCGCTCGATCGTATAATTTGACATTTTTTAGCTTTCCTTCAAACCGAAAAGCTGTCGCTTTAGATGAATTTTCAAAACCAGCACCGACGGCAAGGCTTCGAGTACTTTTAGCAATAGTTTTTGGAACTGCACCCTCAACTCGAACAGCCTTATCTTCAATCCCATCAACAAAAAACCTTACTGAACGCCCAGCTTCGAAAACCATTGCCACATGATGAGGAAGTCCATCATTAACTCGCTGACTTCCATATGCAACTGCACCCTGAAACGTAGCTGCATCGGAGGAAAACCAAGCAAAAAGTTTTCCTGGGTTGGCCTTCACATCCCCTTCCCCTCCAATCCCAAAAATATAACTACGCTGCCCCGCCTTCCAATCATACTTAGAAAGAATATTACCAACCGGAGTAACTGTCTGGACCTCTGCTGTGACACTCATATCTTGATGTAAATTAAACAAATTCGGATCCTGGATCTGTTGTATTTTCTGCCACTCACCAACAATTCCTTCATGTTTTACGAGACCAAAAGGGATCTTCTCCCTGATCATATCTAAACGCTTGATTATTCGATTTTTTTTAAGTTTTGAATCTGAAGGGGTTAGCATCATCATAGGACCGTGTACTCCATAGCCGCTACCTAGGTGAGGTACATTATTGAAGATCGCAAACATCCTATAATAATCTTTCTGACTAATTGGATCGTGCTTATGGTCGTGACACTCGGCACACTCTAAAGTCAAACCAAGCCAAGTTCGGCCAGTTGATTCTAGTCGATCAACAATACCTTTAATACGAAACTCTTCCTTACGAGGATTATTACCTTTTGCCTGCATAGCATGTCGATGAAATGCACTAGCAACTCGCTGGTTCTGAGTGGCATTAGGGACCATATCACCTGCGAGTTGATCAATTGAAAATCTATTAAACGGCATATTAGTATTGAATGCATCGATAACCCAATCGCGGTAAGGCCAAACATTTCTTGTTCGATCTGCAGCATAACCAGAAGTATCAGCGAACCTAGCAAGGTCGAACCAATCTTGTGCCTGTCTTTCCCCAAAATGAGGGGATGCCAACAAGCGATCAACTAAAAGAGAATAAGCTTTTATTGAATCATCGCTAATAAAATCCAACACCAAATTTGGCGACGGAGGCAATCCTGTTAGATCCAATGACAATCTTCTTACAAGTGTAGCCCGATCCGCCTCCTTGGAGGGCACAATTTTCTCAGCTTCAAGTTTAGCTAAAATGAATTGATCTATTTCATTCCTTATCCAGCTGGAATCTCGAACCTCCGTTGGTAAACTATTTTTGGGAGGAATAAATGCCCAGTGCTCCGCTTTCACCAAAACAGGCAAAGAAAGCAAAATTAAAAAATACTTTAAGCGGAACACTTAAAGACCTTGGTAAGACTTCAAAATCTACTCAAGCATAATCATAGTCATAAAATATACACTTTAGCCTTTTCACTTGGCCAAAGTGGTTAAGATAACTAAATTGAGTTATGGCTTTTTACAAAATAAGTCTAGTTCGAACACTTCTATATGTATGCGTAATGCAAAGTCTAGCATTTGGCTTAGTATCAGCGACTGAGGAAAAAGATATCGCATTTTGGAATTCAGTTTACAAAGAAAACCATGTCGTTCAAATCCATATATCTGCGAACCGCGAAGCATGGGATGCAATGCAGCCCAAGAAGGTAGAACGTAATCCAGACGGGCCAAAAGTTCATTTCGGAAATAAATTTGGCTACGCCAAGGCAAACATCACTATAGATGGTGAAGTTTTTAAAGATGCTGGTCTGAGATTTAAGGGAAACTCATCGTATCGTTTCGCAGGGCGAAGCCTAAAAAAACCTTTTAAGATTGATACTAACCGCTTCATTAAAGGGCAGAAATTTCATGGACGAACAAAGATCAATCTGTCGAATGCATTTCTCGACTCAGCCTTCATGAAGGAAAAGCTAGGATATGAAATTTATCGGGCTGCTGGCATTCCAACTCCAGACGTTGGTTGGGCTGCTGTCACACTCACAGTCGAAGGGGTTACAGAAAAAAAGCATCTGGGTGTCTACTGTCTAATCGAACAAGTAGATGATCGTTATTTAACCCGAAAGTTTGGTAAAAATTCAAAAGATAGCTTGTTAATGAAACCCGAAGCTGTTGATGACTGGGAATATTTTGGTAGCGAATTAGAGAAATATCAGCGGTACGGCATCAAGTATGGAAAAAATAACACGAAACTAATTAAACGATTTTCTGAATTGCTTAAACTCATTGAACACGGATCAAAAACAGAATTTGAAAAACAAATTGGCAATCGATTAGATTTAAACTTTTTTGCTGGTTATCTTGCTGCAACATCAATCCTAGTCAATATCGACAGCTATGTAGGCATGCCGCACAACTATTATTTAATGATCGATAAGGCCAACGAAAAATTAAGAATACTTCCATGGGACTTAAACGAAACATTCGGCACTTTCACAATGGGGAGATCTCCAGAAATGCTAGTTAAATGGGACATAGACAAACCTTTGATTTCCAAGCGTCGACTTTCAGAGCGACTATTTGAAATGGAGTCTTTTAGAAAACGTTATCGGGCTATTATTGTCAAATTAATGAAAGAAGATTTCATCGAGGAAAAATTATTTAAACGGATATCTGCATTTGAAAAGGCCATCATCCCTCATATCAAAAAAGACGAGATTGGAAAAGGCCTCCCAGGCATGTACATGGGTATAAACGGCGATTCAAGTGGAGTTAATAAGGCAGTTGGTCGAAGAGTATTCGCTATCAAACCTTTTATTCGTCAGCGTATCGCAAGCGTTAATGATCAATTGGCAGGCAAAGCCGAAGGTGAAAAAATCCAAGGCCGCAGAAAACGGCCGAGATAAACGAACTCACAACTTTAATTCTTTCATCGACCAAAGGCTAAGGTTTTTGTCCTTAAACTCTATCTCCAAACAATTCTCATTAATAACTTCAGCAGGATACGGCAGATTAAATGGTGGGAGCATCAAGTTAATAGGACGCCACTGACCAGTAACAATATCATTATTTCGTTTCACGTCTGGGAAATTAGTAGTTAATAACCATTTTATACCGGATCGATTGATATTAATAAATGCAGCTTGCACATCATCAAAAGACATGTGCACCAAACAATCCCTACAAAGAATAACATCAGCAGCGGGCAATGAGTCTTTTACAAGGTTTATCTTTTTAAATTCTATTCCTTCGCGAGCATATTTAGCCAGATTACGCTCCACGAGTTCGCTCACTAAATCTCCACCTATGTAATTTATTTCTGAGAGATCAACATGTTGCATCCAGTGAAAGTCTCCACATGGCAAATCAAGTAATGTCTTTACCTCAAGCTTGTGGAACATTTTTCGAAGTCTTTCACGTAACCATTTAGTTTCTTCCAAAGTTGAACCTGGACCAGAAACCGATTCGATTTCATTCCAATGATTCGTTTCATAAAAGTGCCTAAAACGATCCTCAGAATTAGTAAATCGCTTAACTAAACGCTGTCCAGAATATCGCTGAAGTAATCGATACAAAGGCCCTGCATATTTCCGCAAAGTTTGCTCGAGATTTTTTTTTAAACGATCCACTAATCGTATTCCTTCCTTGAAAAAATCCACATACCCAATAATAGAAAAGAAAGGAAAGCCAAAACCAAAATAATTTGTGACGAGACAGCCCCAACAGGATCATAGGCAGGAATACTTGACTCTAAACCGAGTGACAACGACTTATCATATAGCCAACTATTAGCATAAAATGAGACAGTGATACTCTTCACTACTCCTGGCATATTCGCGGTAAGGGTCTCGACCATTAATGCATAAGCCAACGCAAGAAATGTCGCCCGACGAACCAACGCACTGAATAGTAAAAACAAGCTGACATAACAGGTAGTAGCAAGAAAAACTACAGGGGTATATTTATAACAAACATCAAAACCGGCTGTGCCAATAATCAAACAAAGCGCAGCCAAACAACTCAGTGTAACTGCAAGGGTAAGCAATAAAACAGCTAAATAGATTGAGAAATATATAAGCGATCGCGGAATACTAGTACTAAGCAAGTAAACTAAAGTCTGACTAGTGCGCTCTCCGGAAATCGCGGCTGAAGCGTAACCAAGCGAAATGATCGGAAGAAGAAAACCCATGAAGAGTGGTTGGAGAATTTTGCCGGCAAGTTGTAACCCTGTGCGATCAGGCTGTATCCGTACCAACGTTTCACGGCGACTAACCTTAAAATCGTTTTCAATTATAATTTCACTAATTACACCGCTTACTCTGGCTTTTAGTTCTCTCTTCCCCCCTCTTCTTCCTTGGACAACGCACACAACTGACTCAGCTTCGACACGGTCACCAACTACATAGTAAGCATTAGTTTCCGGTGACAATGCTCGGTAATATGTTGTTGTCCCTCTCATCGGTGCCCGCACATAAGAATCTGAAGCCAACCAAACAATAGTAATCGCCAAGGACAATCCCAGAAGGACAGTTATTACAATCGTTTGACGCGAAAAAAACTGACGCCTAAGTGTCAATCCAAACACCTGAAAACAGGAAGCAAAAAGAGAAAATTGAAGGGTTGTTTTCATTAGTTATCCTGGTTTTGATGAGCGTTCCATAAGATAATCAAAAATAGGCTCAGCCGATGTATCAGTTGCTTTTAGCCCACGAATATCAACATTCTTCGAAAGAACAAATTCAGCGAACTCTCCATAAAACCGGTTCGGATTTTGAACCTCCAAAAACAAGTCATCTGATGTCTCGATCCTCACAGATTTTACAGAATCAAGCTCCATTAACAGTGAAGCAACTCGTCGGGGTGTCTCACACGAAACTCGAACTTTTAGTGGATAATCGTCCAGTAAATCACGGATAGTTTCCAGCGAACCAGATGCTAATAATTTCCCTCGGCACACAAAAATTATGTGATCTGCCAACTGATCCATTTCGTTAAGGATATGACTTGAGATTAATACCGCCTTACCATCCTGAGCCAAACGAATGAATAACTCATTAAGCTCATCTCTCCCTACCGGATCAATCCCGTTTAGAGGCTCATCAAGTACTAGTAAATCAGGATCATGAATCAGCGCTTGTCCAAGCTTGATACGTTGTCGCATTCCTTTTGAATAAGTACGAATCGGCCGATGAGCCCGATCGGCCATACCTACGATATCAAGTACCGTTTCAGTACGGTGCCTAGCCTCATCTCCTTTAAATCCATGCAAACCAGCAGAGACACGCACCGCTTTACGACCAGGCATCTCATCCCATGCTGCGTCACCGTATGGACAAAAACCAACATGAGACTTGGCCTTTGCTGACCATGCATTGTTTTCGCAAATGCGAATCCCACCGATACTGGGCTTGCTTTGTCCAGTAAGAAGCCTAAGCAGCGTAGTTTTTCCAGCTCCGTTAGGTCCGACTAAACCCGTGATGCCAGGATTAATATCTAGACTAATACCATTTAACGCCATCAAAGGTCCGAACCATTTTGATACATTCTTAACCTCAACGATGGGAGATGCGGATACAGATACTGAAGGCTCAAGAGTCATGATTGGTGTTGTAGATAACGAAGCCGGAAAAAAATTGCCGTTATTGAAAAGAGGCAAACAGTAAAGATCACAATAATAGCTCCATAAAACAGAGGAAGTTCCACTCCAAAAAATTTACTCCCCACAATGTAAAGATTGTTCCATAAATCAAGCAAGCGCCATGAAGATTCCTCTAAATTAACTTCTGAATCACGCAAAGTTTCAGCAAGAACACTACTTAAAATAGGCAAGAACACAAATAATCCACCCCATAAAATTACCAATGGAACCGGACGAGGCATCCAAGAGACCAATGCTAATAAAAGTAGCCCAATTGATAAAGAAAGCAAAAGACCATAACCAATAATACCGAACACGATCTGAAAGTTCTCCCTAAAATATTCAGCCATATCTCCAAGTAAACCATACTCAAAAAACAAAACTAATGCAGGTATGGTCGTTATCAATAATACTAAAAGTCCGATTGCCAACAACTTCCCTAAAGCGTAGTAAACTAAACTTATTCTGCGCGACATATAAAACATAAATCCACCTCGGGAATGGTCATTACCTGCCAAAACAGATCCAGCAAATGCCAATAAAATCATCATCACAGTGCCCTGTAGCTTCATGAAATTAAGATAAGTAGTACCGGAACCATCCAAATCTTTTAACATTGAAGTAATAAATCTCGCCATTTGTGGAAGCTCTTGTTTAAGAGTAGCCAAAAGATAAATCGCTCCAAAAGTGAAAATAAAACTCAACATCGCTACAGCAAATAATAACCAGAATAATTTGCGCCGAAAGACCAGAAGCATAGCTGTACGCGCAATAGGCCAAATTGAAAACCATGCAAGGCTTGTTGCCATCTCCTTGGTATTATTAAGTTTCGAGCTCATGAATTCACCTCGCTTACCTCAGGCTTTTTTAAGCTAATCACAGGCGGCAAATTTTTTTTATATCCGACCACTCTTTGATAAACAGTTCGTAAGTCTATTTCTTCAGGCTCAAGGCCAATAAGTGTTACATGTGCTTCTTTGGCTAATTTAAAAAACTGTTGCTTTGACCACGCATCCGTAACAACTACACGGGCTTGGCCAAACTCTTCACTAAGTGACACCTCTGCACCAGATTGTTTGAGAGCAGCAAGATACACGTCATTGCTACTACTATTTTTGTTTTTCCAACGAATCAAAAAAGTATTCAATTGACTCTCTAGCATTAAATCAAGCGCACCAGAAGCAGCAATTTTACCTTTCTCCATTATAATTGCATGATTGCAAACATGTTCAATGTCTCCAAGCAAATGAGTTGAGAAAAGCAACGATTTACCTGGTCGTTGAGCAAGCGACTTCAAAAGAGCAAGCATTGCCGCCCGCCCATCGGGATCAAGTCCCGAAGTCGGTTCATCTAGCAAAATTAAATCAGGATCATGCACTAGCGTAGCAGCTAGTTTAATGCGCTGTATCATGCCAGCTGAATAATTTTCGAGTCGCCGATATCTCGCCTCATCAAGACCCAACTGTGATAATAACTCATGAGCTCGTCGCAACGCAATCTTACGCGACATACCATTCAACTCTCCTGAAAGCCCCACATACTCAATCCCATTCAATCCTGGTATAATCCCCTCTCGTTCAGGCATATAACCAATCCGCCCTCGCAAACCAACACTGTGCTGAGATATATCAGATCCAAAAACCTTCACAGTTCCATTAGTATGTTTAAGAAGCCCAAGTAAAATCTTTATCAAGGTTGATTTGCCAGCGCCATTCTGGCCAACCAGTCCGATAGACCCTTGATCGACCGATAATGAGACCTCGTTCAGCGCGAATATGGAGCCGTATCGATGAACAAGGGAATCAATTTCAAATAAGTGGCTCACAGAATTAATTTTATTAAAAAACTGGAAGAAAAGTTATATTTAAATTTTATCACTCGCCAAGTTCTCCAACCAGTTGCACGTCAAAGGCAATACTTTTTTCCAAAGAAATTCATGTGACCGGGACCAAGCATTTTCCCGTAGCCTTTGGTATTTTACAGGATCAGCAGCCAAATTCATCACTTCTGCTGCTAAGCTATTAGGTGTTTCTTCCTTACAAACTAAACCGGTTACACCATGGACAGTTGAATCCACTAAACCACCAACCGGATAAACCACAGCAGGCGTACCCATAGCATTAGCTTCAATTACGTTTAAACCCCAACCCTCGCGCACAGATGTATGAAGTAGTAAATGTGCGTTTTGCAACTCGATATTTTTATCCTTGTCATCGAGATTATCCTTAAATTGCACCATGCCTACCTGGCCAAGTGATTTAACCAAGCGCTCAAGCAGGCCACGTTCCCATCCAGAGCCAACCACAGTAAGTTCAGCAGAACATCCACTGTTGTTAAGTAATGCGAGCACGCGAATCGCATCACTTACCCTTTTATTGGGGGCAAGCCGTGACAAGACAACTAATTTTAATGGTTCAACAAAACTCTTTGATGGTAGATCTGATAATGGCTCAGTATCAGTCCCATTTGGCCACACCAGTACATCAACTACACCTTCTTGCATTAACTGCAATCTCGTCGATTCTGATACAGTCCAAAATGGAACATCACAATAGAACTGGTGAATCAATTTTTCCTGAAACTGGCCAATCGAGCTTATCGGCCAACGATAAAAAGACTCCCAAACAGGACCAAGAACTTCATGTATATATGCCACATATTTAGTTCTCGACCACCACTGAGCAAACCACGGGATACCATGATGCTGATCAATCACCAAATCAAAAGGACCATATTTCCGATTACAAAAAAAAGCATGAAAAATGGATGTGCCCGGCCCTCCACCGCGAACAATTTTTATACCTTCAATTTCCGTTTCCGGTTCAGCGCCCTCGAAAGCATTCGCAAACCAAACCACTTTGTGCCCCCTCCGAATTAGCTCCACCATATGCTTCAACGTTACACGCTCGGCACCACCGGCTAGAGGATTCTCAGGATCACGCCAGTTGAGCATCAAAAAACTGCATGGACTCATTATGAAGCACCTCCAAATTCCGCAATCATGATAGCATTTGCATATGGAAAAGGACTTCCATATCGACAAGCTAAAGCCTTCTCCATAGTAGTAGTCTCCCACTTTAGAGGCCCTATGCGACAGATGAAAAATGATCGAATACTTTTAAGTGTGCCTCCTGAAATTAAAAGGTCAAGTGATGGATTATAGCCAATTGGCAAAGTTAAAACCAACCGACCATTCTCAGCCAATAACTTCCTGCTAGCATCAATTGCATGAAGTATTTTCACACCACTGTCATCGTCCATGTCATCATCAAAGCCAATATGCTCAAACGTCGAAATAGATACTATCAATTCGAATTTTTCAGTTGCGACAAAGTTCAAAATATCCTCGTTAATAATGCCCTTTCCTCGCTCAAATTTATCAAGAACAGTGTGATTCACATCACCATAATGTGACAAAACATTCCCAATTTCTAAAACACCTTTAGACTCATAATGGCTCAGATAATCATTAATTATAGGGATTTCAACTGATCGCTCATTTGCCCAAGTCATATTATACGCATGATAAAAAAGTGAAATTAAACGATCATCGAAAGTAAATTCAGACTTGTCTAAACGCGAAATAATAAACGGGGCAAAAATGCAACGAATTGGTTTCAAGAAAAGCTCGCATATCCCAAAACGACGAACGAACCAGATCACCTTAGCAAAACCACTATTATAAAGATGCGAAGCCATACTCAACTCGATCTCAATCGCTCAACAATCTCTTCGACATTAAAAACACATCCCCCCCAAGTGCCTCCACCAACTCCCTGCAATGCAGCCCAAAGCTTAGTATCATCCGGCAATTCTGGATGAGCGGAAATATCCTCTCGAATTTCACGTTTAGCTAATCTCTTTGCACCTTCTTCCACATCAAATCGATCCTTACCCTCGCCCACAAAATTAACCAAGCCTTCCAGTTGTTTTATATTAATTTCTATTGAGATAATATCGCCATTTTTCAATTTACCAATTGGCCCACCAGCTAAACCTTCTGGCCCAACGTGCCCAATACAAGCCCCAGTGGAAACACCAGAAAACCGAGCATCAGTTACTAATGCTACATTTTTGCCAAATGGAAGGAATTTAAGTGCAGAAGTTAATTGATAAGTTTCTTCCATACCAGTCCCTACTGGCCCACAACCAGTGACTACCATAACATCACCAGCCTCAATCTCTTTTTGCTTTATCGCGGCTATAGCAGCTTTCTCACTCGTGAAAACCTTAGCCGGCCCTTCGTGAGAATATATACCATTCTCATTAATAAGGCTCGGATCGATCGCTGTACTTTTAATTACAGATCCATCAGGCGCTATATTCCCAGCTGGAAACATAACTGTGCTAGTCAACCCCCGCTCACGAGCACGCTTCGGTGGAAGAATTACATTATCAGGATCAACATTATCCTGTTGTTTCAATATTTCGCGAAAACGCAGCCTCCTTTCAGACTGCTCCCATAAGTTCAATTCTTCGTCAAGTGTAAGACCAGTAACACTAAGCTGAGTTGTATCAATAAGATTCATTTCCCTTAAGTGAAGCATCACCTCTGGCACCCCTCCGGCAAGATACACTCTTACGGTTGAATGATCACTCGGCCCATTGGGCAAAACATCCACAATACGAGGGACAGATTTATTAATATCAATCCAATCCTCAACTTTAGGTCTTTCAATTCCAGCAGAATAAGCAATGGCAGGTATGTGAAGAAGTAAGTTTGTCGAACCACCAAAGGCTGCATGCAAAGCCATGCCATTGCGTAAAGAAGCTGGCGTTAAAACGTCTTTTAGAGAAAGTCCATTTTGCCGCATCGCGACCAATGAATCGGCTGAACGATTAGCAATATCTAACCACACCGGTTGACCAGATGGAGCCAAAGCTGAATGAGGCACAGACATTCCCATGGCTTCTGCCACAACTTGAGACGTCGCAGCCGTTCCCAAAAACTGACAGCCTCCTCCTGGTGATGCACAAGCCTTACATCCCAATTCATTGGCCTCATCAAGAGACAATAGACTATGAGAAAATCTCGCGCCTATTGTCTGAACAGTTCCTGCATCCTCACCTTTTTCAGGAGGCAACGATACTCCCCCCGGCACGATAATACCTGGCAAATCACTCAAGCCAGCCAAAGCCATCATCATTGCTGGCAATCCCTTATCGCAGGTAGCCACTCCTAGCACACCTTTTCGGGTAGGTAGCGATCTAGCTAAGCGTCGAAAAACTTGAGCAGCATCATTCCGATACGGAAGACTATCAAACATACCAGTCGTACCCTGAGTACGCCCATCACAAGGATCAGAACAATAAGCAGCAAAAGGGATTCCTCCTAATTGTTTTAGCCTCTCGGAGGCCTCTCTAGCCTGCAATGATATCTCCCAATGGCCAGTATGAAAACCCAGTGCTATTGGATTCCCGACATCATCTCTCATCCCTCCCTGTGTGCTTAAAACTAAATAGTGATCACGTCCCAATTCGGCTGGATTCCAGCCCATACCAGCGCTCTGTGTCATCCCAAAGATGTCACCACTGGGTTTACTACGCATATCATTGGCAGATAGTGGTAGCTTACCAACTGGACCAGGGGCCTTAGTTTGAATGGAATAAATGTCCTGTGATACTTCTTTGCTCACACGGAGATTGAAACATCAATCATGTCACAAAGCGAACTGGCTATGCTGGCCGAATCGCACTTGCTAACAACGTTTCGAAATACGGTTCCTCCTCTTCCCTTGCAACAACACTGACCTCGATTTCTCGAAAACCAGCTGATTCAAGCCACTGATGAAGTTCCCCTTCATCAAATCCTAACCATCTGTCACCAAATAATTCTTTTGCCTTGTCGAACTTATGCTTCATTAAATCCAGAACCATTATCTGTCCACCCGGCTTTATAATACGAAAGGACTGCTCAATTGCTACAAACGGATTATCTGCATGATGCAATGCTTGACTTAATATGGCTAAATCCACCGAATTGTCGTCAATAGGAGGACTCTGTAAATTGCCTTGTCGAAACTCTAAATTAGTAAGCCCGTTCTTCCTTGCTTTAGCTTTACCAAACTTCACTATCTGATCTGAATTATCAACTGCGATAACTTGTTTGCATTTACGCGCAAGCAACTCACTAAGCAGGCCCTCACCGGATCCAAGATCTGCGACGACAATCTCCGGTAACAATCTTAGAAGTAATTGACCAAATGCCTGCCAAGAACGACCTGGTCCATACACACTATCAAATCGACCGGCAACATGATTGAAGTATTGCAGGTCTTGGTTCTCTCTAAGCTCAAGAATACGCTTGAGATTTCGTAAATCCGAATCGTGCTCAATAAGCTCTGAAGCACCTGCTGCTGCTAAATCAATCATATTGCGATTATCAGATTCCTTTCCTTGAACCACACGATAATATGCATTCTTCCCCTCACGACTCGATTCAACTAATTCAGCCTCCTGCAATTGGCTAAGATGCATAGAAATTCCGGACTGACGCATTCCGGTGATATCTGTCAATTCACGCACCGACAACTCACTTTTAAGCAATAAGCCAACAAGCCTTAAACGGGGAGGAGAAGAAAGTGCTCGAAGTGATTTGAGAGTAGAGGACATTAATATGAATTTCTTAATCTGCTTAACCAAATCAAAACAAACAAAAGCCGAATCATAATACAAGCGACAGTTACACTTTAGACCTGTGTTTTCAAGTCAGGCATTCAACACTTCAGCAGTCTTAGTTAAGCTGTCAATATCACTAACATTAAGTATTTCGACCTCACGATCAATACGGCGCATAAATCCGGTCAAAGCAGAACCTGGGCCAAGCTCAATAAATCTTGTCACGCCATGAGCAATCATCGCTCGGATACATGCCTCCCACTTCACTGGTGATGTCACTTGATCGACCATTGTCTCAGCAATAGTTTCATCACTAACATGCATTTGGCCAGTTACATTGCTAAATACAGGTAACTTATGAGAATTTATAGTAACCTTAGACAAAGCATCTGCCAGACCAGCTTTAGCTGATTGCATCAATGGAGAATGATAAGCCCCAGCTACTGTTAAGGGAATTGCCCGTTTGGCTCCTGCATTTTTAGCAGTTTCACAAGCGGATACGATTTTTTCTGCCGCACCAGAAACCACAATTTGCCCAGGACAATTCAAATTAGCTATGTGTACCCCAGTCTGTAGACAGACCTCTTGAACCTTCTCTTCTTCCAGTCCAACGATCGCCGCCATACCACCAGAAGTCGCCTCACAAGCCTCTTGCATTAATTCGCCTCGACGCCGCACTAAAAGCAATCCATCTTCGAATCCAATTGTTTCGGCGGCAGCTAGTGAAGTAAATTCACCTAAAGATAAACCTGCAGTAGCATCAAAAGTAAAAGATGACACTTGTTCCCGTAACAATTGAAATGCTATCCATCCAACAAGATATATAGCAGGCTGTGCATGCTCCGTTCGCACTAAATCCTCCTCTGGTCCTGAAAAACATATCTCACTCAGACTATAACCAAGCACCTCATCGGCTTGAGAGAAAAATTTCTGCGCCGTCGAGTGAGTCTTAGCAAGATCTTGTCCCATTCCCACGAACTGAGAACCTTGACCGGCAAATAATAATGCAGTCTTTACCATGCCCCAAATCTATCAACGGAAATTAAATGTGTGGAGAAGGAATTGTATAATTATTTCTCCGCCGGAAGATTAGTAAGATAACGCTGATGCGTTCGTGATGCTATACTTGTCGCAGAGGATTCGGAACCGCCAGATGCTCGAAGCATCTTTGCTATCTCACAGTTAATAGTCAAATCAAGGGGAGTACCATATTCACAAACCTGATTTAGGCGAGCTCCATTGGCAATCAAGAACTCTGCCACTTCAACATCCTCCCGTTTGGCAGCATTATGCAATGCACTTCGACCATAATGATTACCAATAGGGACATTTGCTCCAGCTTCAACAAGTAATTTTATTACTGGCAAACTGGCAAATTCAGCTGACGCAATCAATGGAGTAGATCCACGACAGTCACGAACATTTACCTCGGCTCCTTTAGCCAACAACAAACTGACGATATCTAATCGGTCCTCATCAGCAGCTCGATGCAAAGGCGTGCGACCAAATTGATTTCTAAAGTTTATTTGCGCTCCGCTCGCCAAAATCAAATTAACCATCTTGATATTAGAAATAGCAATTGCTTCATACAATAACGAGTTGCCAACATGATTAACCACATTGACTGTAGATGGACGCTCTTCCAAATACTCAGCCAATTGATGCTCTTCGCCTTTCTTCAAATGCTGCCATACAATCTTATCATTAACCTCGATTCTAGACTGAAAGTCACATCCAATAGATGCTCCCAAATAAAATAAAAGGAGTAAGGTTTGAAGCTGAACGAAATTCATAACTAAACTAATTTTAATCCAATGGCTTAATAGGGTAAAACTCAGAAGGAGTATGCTCTCTAGCCATCAATTTACGCAATCGATTTACCACTTTTAGATTTTCATCTGCAACATCATTTGACTCACTAATGTCAGCATTCAGGTCATACAATTGAATCTTAAGTGGTTGCTTATTTTTCTTTCGCAAAATGTTCTGTCGAATTGCCTTCCATTTACCAGACCAAACTGCCTGCTGACCACCATATCCAGAAAACTCTCGGTACAAAAATTTACGAGGACTCTGATTTTTACCATATAAAATATTAGCAATACTTAACCCATCAAGACCTGCTGGTATTGATTTTTTCTCGCCTATCAAGTCAAGTAATGTCGGAATCCAATCCTCAAGTCCCGTTACATAATTTGTTGTAGTTCCAGCTGGCACACGACCGGGCCAACGTACGATTAGTGGGACACGAATCCCACCCTCGTAAAGTGAGCCCTTTAAACCTCGCAAAGGTTTCACACTCTCAAAAAAGTTATAGTCCACCTCAGCTCTAAGATGAGTTGTACCATTATCAGAAGTGAATACGATAATTGTGTTTTGCGCTAAGCCAAGTTTATCTATTAAATCAATTACCCGACCAATATAACGATCCATTCTACTAATCATAGCAGCATAGGCAGCCCGAGGAGTAAAATGCGGGGTATAGCCATACCCATTTGCTCGAACGAAAGGAGGATCATTCCATTTTTGATCAAGATAAGGCTTCAACTCTTCGTCCGGCACATGCAATGCCACATGTGGAATAACCGTCGGATAATAAAGGAAAAAAGGTTTATCTTTATGATCATTAATAAACTTTAGAGCCTGTTCATTGATACGATCTGGAGCATAATCTTTTCCCTTAAATATATCGTAGCTTAGCGGATCGCTTGGATCAGCGCCATTTGGCAACGAAGCATGTCCTGGCACTGGTGGCTCATTGTCCAAAGCTACCCGTTTAAGATTACTCCACAAATAATTTGGATAATAACTATGTGCATGACGCTGGCAGTTGTAGCCATAAAAACGGTCAAAGCCTTGGTGAATAGGATCCCCTTCCGAACTTGGAAACCCAAGCCCCCACTTACCAAAAGCGCCAGTCGAATAGCCTTGATTGCGTAACAACTCAGCAATTGTTATTTCATCTTTTGGAATGGGTCTCTGCCCCTCTGGTTTTATCTCGCCGTTATTTCGGACAAAGGCATGACCGGGATGCTTGCCAGTCATTAATACGCACCTTGAAGGCGCACAAACGGCGTTACCAGAATAATTACGAGTAAAGCGCATTCCTTGACTAGCCAAGCGATCGAGATTTGGAGTTTTAATTTTTTTCTGACCATAGCTACCCAACTCAGCATAACCCAGGTCATCGGCCATTATAAAAATTACGTTAGGCTTTTCCAATTTTGCAGCCGACATCTCAACAAAGCCGCTTAAACTAGATATAATAAAAAAAAGCTTGGCCAAAAACTTTCTGTTAAATTCTAAATACCGCATGAGCAATATGGTCACATACTCAAATTAGAGGAACAAGGAAATGAAACTCTCAATTATAACTTTAAAGTGTGAAATCAGTTAATATCTCAGTTTTTTCCCTACCTTGAAGCACACGAGCCAAAGGGGTAATTGAGCTGACTGCTATAGAACTGCGCAGAGCCTCCGCCTTTCCTTGGCCGGATGCTAATACCCAAACCTCTCTTGCAGCAATCAGTGCTGAATAACCAAGTGTAACTCTTCGCGATGGAGGTTTAGGCCCTGTTACAACTCTGTATACATCTTTAGACACTACTGCCTCGGTATCACCTGGGAAAAGAGAAGCGACGTGGGCATCTTCACCCATTCCAAGAAAAACCAAATCGATGACTGGCTGCCCATTCTCATTAGTTTTAGTGAATCGCATTAGATCATCAGTGACAACCTGAATAGCCTTCGATTCATCATATTCAGTCAACACACGATGTATTTGGTCAGTCGCAATTCCTAGTGGGCTTAGCAACCTTTCATCTGCAAGTTTGAAATTACTCTCATCATCAGTGGGGGGGACTAAACGCTCATCACTCCAAAAGAAATGAACATTTTTGAATACACTAGGATGAGCCAATTCCGTTACTTCTTGATAAAACAGTTTAGGAATACGCCCCCCCGAAAGAGCCACAGTGAATGGTCTATTAGGATCAGTTAAAGCTAAGCGATCGAGCCACATTTTTGCAGCAAAACGCGCAAGCTCTTGTTTGTTATCGAATGCTTTATAGCCTCTCATTACTTAGTCTGGTAGTGGGATGTGCCATACATGATTATCCACCTCAAGCAAATCATCTGCAGCGACAGGGCCCCAAGTTCCAGCAGCATAAAACTCACGATTAGAAAGTGGGGTATCACCCCATCCTTTGCGAATACTATCAACGATCTGCCATGCCGCTTCAACTTCATCACGGCGGATAAATAATGTCGCATCACCTGCCATAGCCTCTAGTAATAAGCGCTCATAAGCTTCTGGTGTGTAAGCACCAAACTCAGCATTATATCCAAAATGCATTCGCACCGGACGCGTTTCAATACTATTACCTGGCACCTTGCCATTGAACCTTAGAGATATCCCTTCGTCCGGCTGTAAACGAAGAGTTAACGCGTTAGCATGCAAATCCAAATTATCTTGAGCAGCAAAAAGAACATTGGGAGTCGGACGAAACTGCAAGCGCACCTCACTAGCTCGATTGGGAAGATTTTTCCCAGTTCTTAGATAAAAGGGAACGTCACTCCAACGCCAGTTATCTACAAACAATTTCATCGCCACAAAAGTTTCAACATTAGACTCAGGATCTACGCGTTCCTCCTGCCTGTACCCATTACGGGAATCTTCATTGACAGTTCCTGCAAAGTACTGGCCCCTCACTACATTTTGAGCAACTATCTCAGGTGTCATCTTACGGATCGACTTCAATAATTTGACTTTTTCATTTCTGATATCCTCTGCCTCAAGCGATGGAGGCGGCTCCATTGCTACTAGCGACATGATCTGCAACAAGTGATTCTGCATCATATCCCGCAATGATCCTACCTCCTCAAAATACCCCCCGCGACTACCAACACCAATATCCTCACTCACTGTGATTTGAACATGATCAATTGCTTCTCGGTTCCAAAGCTGCTCAAAGATAGCATTTGAAAAACGGAACATCATTATATTCTGTACAGTCTCCTTGCCTAGATAATGATCAATACGAAAAATCTGCCGCTCTCTGGCATGTCGCATAAGATGATTGTTTAGTAATTGAGCTGACTTTAGATCATGACCAAATGGCTTCTCTACAACCACTCGTTGCCATCGGGCATCTCCTTCTACATAGCGATTTAGTAATTTAGCAGTATGAAGTTGATCCACTACTTCGCCAAACAAACTAGGTGAAATCGCTAGATAAAAAACAAGGTTACTTGAAAGCCTATTGTTTTCACTTTTAGTCAGCCGTTCAGCTAAAGCATCGTATGCAACAGCATCAGTTAAATCACCACGATGGTAACAAATATTTTTAGAAAAAGCCTGCCATTGTGAATTATTAACCTTGCAGGTACGTGAATATTTTTCGATGCCTGCACGCATTTCCTTACGCCAACTTTCATCTGTTTTTTCCCGACGAGCAAAACCAACCACACGAAATGACTCAGGCATCTGACCTTCGATGAAGAGATGATAAAGCGCAGGAATTAACTTACGAACCGTTAAATCTCCACTGGCTCCGAAAATAACAATTGTACAAGGCTCATCTACTTTTCGACCATCTTGTAAACCGGCCATATGATTTTTATAAGCCTTATCCTCCATAGTTCTCGAGCATTATACTATTGGACAGGTAAAACGAAGTGGTGGCTGGACCCGGAATCGAACCGGGGACACACGGATTTTCAATCCGTTGCTCTACCAACTGAGCTATCCAGCCATCCCTTAAAGGGAGGCGCATCCTACGCATCGGCCTAAATTGCCTCAAGCAATTTCGAGGTAAAAACGAAACTTGATTTAAACTTATCAAAATGACTCATTCTTCCTTAAAATCATTGTGAAATTCACGACCAGCTCGTGTCTCAGCAACATAACCTGCACGAATTACAAAGTCCCCAAAACGCTCTCCAGCATCTCTTTCTTTGGCATATCGTTCAAAGATCGGACGAAGAATTCCAGTAATTTCTTCTGCCTTAGCCGAAACTTTGTATAATTTATTTAATCTATCTCCAACAAACCCACCACCAAGGTAAATATTATACTTGCCAGGCGCACGACCAACAAAAGCTATCTCTGCAATGTATGGACGAGCACAACCATTTGGACATCCAGTCATTCGTATGGTAATTGGGTCATTTTCAAGTTCAAATTCCTTAAGAACCTCTTCAATTTCACTTATTAAATCTGGAAGGTAACGCTGACTCTCTGCAAGAGCCAATCCACATGTCGGTAAAGCCACACAAGCAATTGAGTTTAGTCGAAGACCAGAATGATCATAACAATTAGTTAAATTATATTTATCAAGTAATATCTCTATCTCTTCGCGTTTAATTGGTGAAATGTTTGCAATTATAAGATTTTGATTTCCAGTTAAACGGAAATCACCTTCATGAATCTTTGCAATTTCACGCAACCCTGTCCGCATTGGAAAAGCTTCTTGATCTAATACACAACCATTTTGTATATATAAAGTGAGATGGCTGTTGCCATTCTCGTCGTCTACCCAACCGTAGCGATCTCCGTTATGTTCAAAATGAAAAGGACGAGCCTCAGCAAGCTGATAGCCTAAACGGCTCTCGACTTCATTTCGAAACCAATCCAGGCCTCGATCCTCAATAGTGTACTTAAGCCGCGCATGCTTTCGATCAGTACGATCACCATAGTCACGCTGTGTAGTAACAATTTTTTCCGCCACATCTGTCACTTTATCAGGCAAACAAAATCCAAGCACATCTGCCAGGCGGGGAAATGTCTTTTCTTGTCCATGATTCATACCCATTCCACCACCTACAGTAACATTATAACCTATAATTTTATCACCTTCTATTATTGCAATAAAACCAAGATCATTTGCATACAAATCCACATCATTGTTAGGAGGCAAAACAACAACTGTTTTTAATTTCCGAGGTAAATATGTTTTACCATAAATTGGCTCATTTTCTGGTTCAGGATCAATAGTAACTTTTTGTTTTTCCCCATCCCCATCATCTAACCAGATTTCGTGGTAAGCTTTAGTTGTGGGAGTCAGATGATTACTAATAGCCTTTGCAACCTCTAATGCCTCTGCATGCAATTTAGATTGATAAGGATTTGGATTACACATCACATTTCGGTTTACATCACCACAGGCCGCAACCGTATCCATCAAAGAATCATTAATATCTCTTATAGTAAGCTTAAGATTTTTCTTGATCGTACCATGCAACTGGAAAGCCTGACGGGTAGTAAGCTTCAATGTGCCATTTGCATATTTAGTGCAAATTTCATCCATATCCAACCACTGCTGTGAAGTACAAACTCCACCTGGAAGACGGACTCGTGTCATGAAGGAATAAGCGGGTTCAAGTTTGGCTTTACGCCTCTCTTTACGAACATCTCGGTCATCCTGTTGATATATACCATGGAACTTGGTGAGTTGGGTATCGTCTTTGGCTAATGCACCGGTGGAATCGTCAAGAAGCCCTTCAGAAATTGTTCCACGAAGAAAATTACTTTCATCCTTAATGTGCTCGTTTTTAGCTAACTTCAGCTCCTCTCCGCTGTCATTCTTAATTGTCATCAAAAAATTGATCCCGCTCGGATATAAAAACTTAAATAAACCAATATGAAAACAAAATTACATTTAATCCCTATAATGTCAATAGAGTATAAGAACAATAGTAAAATTAAAAAAATTTAAACCGATAATCTGACAAAATCAAATCACGCTTTCCAAAAAACTGTAAGTAACTGTTAGTAAAAACTTAAAAATCAGCTTGAAAGCCAATAAAAATAGACATATCATCATATCTTGATTTATTGATATTGTATTTTTTATTTCTCAAATTACACATTAGCTCATGAGCAAAAACTATATATTTTCCTCCGAATCGGTTGGTGAAGGTCACCCAGACAAAGTCTCTGACACAATCTCTGACGCATTACTAGACGCCTGCCTCGAGCAGGACAAATTTAGTCGTGTTGCTTGTGAAACTTTCGTTAAGAGTAATATTGTTTGTGTTGGGGGAGAAATAACCACCAAAGCTAAATTTGATGTGGAACAAGTTGTTCGAAATGCAATAAGGGAAATCGGCTATGTCAACAAAGACGACGTTTTCCATGCCGATGAAGTTTTCATAAATAATTACCTCACCGCCCAAAGCCCTGATATTTCTCAAGGAGTCGATGCAAAAGCCGCTAAAGGCAAATCAACGGCAGAACAAGGTGCTGGAGATCAAGGACTAATGTTTGGGTATGCAAGTGACGAAACCCCTGAGCTTATGCCTGCACCAATCATGTATGCACATCAACTTGGCCGGCAACTAACGAAGTTACGCAAAGCCGGAAAAGCCAAGTGGCTGCGTCCAGATGCCAAAAGCCAAGTTTCAGTTAGATACATAGATGATAAACCTGTAGAGATCACTAGTGTTGTTATATCCACTCAGCATGCAGCTGAAGCATCTAACAAAACAATTCGTGAATTTATAAGTAAGCAGGTCATTCAGAAAGTTCTTCCAAAAAAAATGTTGTCCCGCAAAACACAAATTTTGATTAATCCTACTGGAAGATTTGTTGTCGGTGGTCCTCAAGGAGATAGCGGCCTAACAGGTCGCAAAATTATTGTTGATACCTATGGTGGCATGGGAAGACACGGGGGCGGAGCTTTTAGTGGTAAAGATCCTAGTAAAGTTGATCGGAGTGCGGCTTATATGGGCCGATACGTTGCTAAAAATATTGTAGCTGCTGGACTAGCAAAGCGTTGTGAAATTCAATTTGCTTATGCAATTGGATATCCAGATCCCGTTTCTGTCTGTGTCGACACATTCGGTACCGGCGTAGTGGATGACTCTAAAATAACTGCTGCTGCTGAAAAAGTGTTTAGTTTCAAACCTGCAGATATTGTAAAACAGCTTAAATTACTTCGCCCGATTTATTCAAAAACTACTAATTATGGACATTTTGGAAAAGAAGATGACTTGAGTACAATTACTTGGGAAAAAACAGACAAAGCAAGAGCACTAAAAAAATTAGTCTAATTTGACTTATAAAACTTAAAGTAAATATTTTAAAAAAATGGCTGAGACATTAATAACAAAGGATACAAAAGACTATCTAGTCGCTGACATCACCCAATCAGATTTTGGTAGACGAGAAATTCAAATAGCGGAAAAAGAAATGCCGGGCCTAATGGCTACACGCGATAAGTATGGCTCTGAACAACCTCTTGCGGGTAAAAAGATTATGGGTTCGTTACATATGACAGTTCAAACTGCTGTACTTATTGAAACACTTACCGCTTTAGGAGCAGATGTTCGCTGGTGCTCGTGTAATATTTTTTCAACTCAAGACCATGCAGCTGCTGCAATTGCAGCGACGGGGATTCCTGTGTTCGCGTGGAAAGGTGAAACACTCGAGGAATACTGGGATTGTACTTTTAAGGCTCTTACATGGCCAGATGGCTCTGGTCCTGATCAAATCGTAGATGATGGTGGGGATGCCACTTTGCTCATTCATAAAGGCGTTGAATTAGAAAAGGGAAGCGATTGGGTCAATAGCAAATCAGAAAGTGAAGAAGAACAGGTAATAAAAAATTTACTGAAAAAAGTTCACTCAGAACGTGATGGTCATTGGACAAAGATTGCTGAAGCAGTTGTGGGTGTGTCTGAAGAAACAACTACCGGTGTCCACCGACTTCTTCAAATGGAAGAACGCGGTGAATTATTATTCCAAGCAATAAATGTTAATGACTCCGTTACAAAATCTAAATTTGACAATGTATTCGGATGCCGCCACTCACTGGTTGATGGAATCAAAAGAGCACTTGATGTTTTAGTCTCTGGAAAAGTGGCTATGGTCTGCGGTTTTGGAGATGTTGGAAAAGGCTCGGCTGAATCATTAGCTATGGAAAAAGCAAGAGTTATGGTTTCTGAAATCGATCCAATTTGCGCATTACAAGCTTGCATGGCAGGATATAAAGTAACCACAATTGAAAATGCACTTACAGAAGCTGATATATTTGTTACAACTACAGGAAATAAAGATATTATAACGGCAGAACATATGAGCCAAATGAAAGATCAGGCTATTGTCTGCAACATCGGACATTTCGATAATGAAATCCAAGTAGCAGAACTTGAATCCATGGAAGGCGTTACTCGTGAAGTAATTAAAGACGATTCAATTCCAGGTGGTCCAGTAAGTCGCTTCACTTTTCCCAATGGCAACTCTATTTACCTCCTAGCTGAGGGACGTTTGATAAATTTAGGTTGTGCGACAGGTCATCCGAGTTTTGTTATGTCTAACAGTTTCACCAATCAGACCATTGCTCAGATTGATATACAGAAAAATCCAGATCGCAAAATTAGTGTATACCGTCTTGATAAGAAGCTCGACGAAGAGGTAGCTCTTCTTCACCTAGATAAACTAGGTGCTAAACTCACCAAGCTTTCTCAAGAACAAGCCGATTATATTGGAGTACCTGTTGACGGGCCTTACAAACCTGAACATTACCGTTACTAAAAAAATAAATTATAACTTATCCCAAATGGAAGATATATAACCTTTCATTTGGGATTTTTTTTAATCTTCAATTTGGTTGTTCAATTCAGACAACTCTAAGAATAATTTCTCAAGATCGCGATAATAAATATCAACATCTAATGTTTTCTTTAATGATCTTAATGTTTCTATCTTAGTTTCTATCTGCGTTCTTTTTTTCCTAAAAGTTTGAGATATCCCTTTTTCCTTGAGGGGCACGACAGGAAAGACGAGACGAGAAATTTTACCATCTGCAACTTTATTTTCCTGAGACTCTTTATTAATTCGGACACCACTAAACCAGTTTGCTGGAGTACCGCGTCCGTCACCGTTGTCATCGAGTAATGCACTTTCAGATGCCAGCCTGTCATTCTCACGATAATATTCCTCAACTTTTCGAGACGCGATTAGAAAAGCTTCAAGGACTGACACAGCACCATCTTTATCGAGATCAGCTTTTTTTTGTTCAAGAGCCGACGAAATATAACCGCCAAAACGACAAAAATTTTGTTCGTATCCACTTTTTGTTGCTGTTGCAATAACTCGATTTGGCCCGGATAAAGTTCTAATAAAAGGAGCACTAGAAGAGCTTGTGTTTATGAATACTAAAGGTCCCTTATGAGGCTTTAACCAGCTCTGAAATTCTAAATCTGACACATCGTCACCAACTAAATTAAATTTAGCTTTCTTGCCATCGAAAGTGCCGTGACCCACAAGTAAAACCCAAATTTCATTGCCCTTATCTACCGCCCATTCTTTCAATTTTATTTCAATGATTTTTCGTGCATCGGTATTTTCTGGTTTATTAGAAACGTTCACTAATTCAGTCGAATTACCTTCAAACGCATTAGAAATAGTGCCTGCCCATTCGGAAAAAAGACTAGTGTACTCTTCCTCTCCTCCAGCACCGGCGACAACCATTACCCTACGGTTTTTGGTAGAATTGAAATCTAGTGCCTCTCCCAATGATTGAGACAAGACTAAAGTTATAAGACATAACAAAAAGACTCTCACGGTAACCAATGCCTCCTTCGCATCCACCATTCGGCAACCAATAATAATAAAGCGGCAGCAAACATCCACGGCATATGCCACAATGAAGTTTGAAACGAATCCATTACAGGTGATTGTTTAGAAGGCAAATCCTGTGCCCAGTCTTTTAGCTCGCTAATCTTGAGAACACGACCTCCGGTTCTGTTAGCTAAGTCCTTCATGAGAGCAATATTAGGCTGCAGGGAACGAAATTCATCCGCTGCAGGATTACTAGCCCAACCAGATTCAACATCACCTATGAGTTTCCCATTCTCATCTCGAACGATTGCCTTTGCAACATACCCTCCTTCTTCACGTGGAATATAAATTGACTCAAAAATGCCAGTCTCGGTTGCTGCGGCTTCTACACTGAGATCAACCGCTTTTGATTCTTCACCCCAAGGCATAACAGTTAATTCAACATTGGCAAATCCAAGCGGTTTGAATTCCTCATTCCGTGCACGCACAATTATTTTGCGCCCAAGCCCAGACACTCTCGAATCTGCAGCTGTAGTCAGTTCAATCCTCCGAGGCACATCAGATACCAACCATCGAATAATCTGCCTCCAAGCCCGAGGTAAATCATCGCGTTTTCCTTTGCCTGCCATTTGCCAACGCCACATGTCGCCAACTAACAATGCTGCAGATTTCCCATAACCATATCGCTGAACTACTAAAGCTGGAGTTCGCTGCCCCCCCTCTCCTAATACTGAAGCCATAACGCTGGCCCCTGGCTTAATTCTGTCAACCTGATTAAGAACTCGAAATTTTGGCATATCTTCTAGCCTATCTTTTTCATCAGCTTCAGTTTTTCGAAGCCTAACCCATTGACTCAACCAACCATCACGCTCAAGACCAAATTCTAAATTATCCACTGGAGAAACAGCTCCATTGCGCTGCAAGTAAACTGGAAGCAATTCAGCAATCGGAGTATTCTCATATTTACCCTGAGAAAAAGATTCCTGCCCGCCTAACATCATAAAACCCGCCCCACGTTCAGAAACCGCACGGCGAATTAATTCACGCTGATGGGGCATGAAAAATGCTGACTCTAAATCATCTAGAATAATTGCATGGTATTTAAATAGATCACCAGCGTTTTTTGGAAACTCACCATCCTTTAACTCATCCTCATTCTTTACGTTAAGTCTTTTCATTATTGGCTTATCGTATCTACCTTCTTCCTCTTCATCCCCACGAAATCCTTTGAAAAGCGGATTACTAGTTTCCCCCTCACGACCTTTAAAGACAAATTTGGGTTCCCTCTTGGCAATTCGAATTAAGCCAACCATGTCCACCTGAGGATCCTCATCTAGTGCTCGCTTTAAAAACTTATATTCCCAATTGGGACGACCAGCTACATAAAGCACTCGAAACGGTTCCTTACGTCGCTCAACTGCAACAATTCGCTTATTGTTGGCCAAAGTCGCCTCCTCGCCAGCTGCTTGGCTATCTGCCGTTTCAGCTTGGGCAAGCTCAACAGTATAAAACGAAACCCCCAAAGCCTCAGGTTTAATCTCAAACTTAACCTTCATGCCTTGACCAGAGGAAGGATATTGCCTGTCCAACTCATTGCCTTCGGAATCTAGCAATCGAGCGATAATTTTTTCAGCAGAAAATCCAGTAGCCGCCAATTTACAATGAATTGCCACAGGAGCATCTTCAAATGTTGAAGATGTTACTTGAATATCCGTAATGGCAATATCTTTTATTGACGATTGTTTACCCATTACCACAGGATAAATGGGAGGCAGTTGCCCGAGGCCATCATTTAAGCTTTCAATGTCGGTAGCATTCCCATCACTAAACAAAAGAATTCCAGCAAGAGGGCGACCACTGAACCGCTGACCGAGATTGCGAGCAGATCCTACCATTGCAGAAGCACGCCCTTTGAAATCAAGGGAATCGAAATCACCAGTCGCACGCAACCGACTGTCAAAAGAGTAACGGCGAACTTGAAAATTCTCATCAAGCGCTTCTTGCCAATCTCCCGGCTGCTGTTTCAAAACCGCAGCTAATTGATCTGAACGAGAGGTGGTACTCCCTGCGTCCCGTATTTCCATACCTTGACTATTATCAGCCAATACAGCGATAAAGTTGGCGCCAGGTTTGGCTTTTTTTTCCACCCATTGCGGCTCAAGGAGACAAAAACAGAGTAAAAGAACCCCCAAAGTCTTAAGTATAATTCCTATAAACTTGAGATGAATTGGTAATCTGGAACGTCTGTAACCCCAAAATGATACAAAGATCACTAGGACTGCAGCTACAGCTGCCACTGGAAACCAGTCGCGGCTCAAGAAAACAATGGTCTCAATCCCAAACATTATCATTAACAAATGAAAGAGATATCTTTAGTTAGTTCCTTCATTCCTATTCTTTTGATTACGCCCACCAAGACGCTCGTAATATCGGCGAACCAGCTCAGAGTATTCTTCTGGAACTGGATCATGGTCAACAGGAACCATTTCTCTCTTAGGCTGACGAAGTGTCAACTCTTGCTCAAGTCGTTTGTTGATCTCGGTCAGAGGTTTAAGAATTTGCATATCTACAAGGTCCCATTTTGGCGACTTTCCGTTCTCCTTATTTTCACGTCGTATGTCCCGGGCGCTCTGTCGCACCTCTGATAGTTCGTTACGAAGCTCAGGAATTTCAATGACTTCTTCGACTTCTCGAAGTCGATCCTCCCATTCGCGAAAATCTAGGCCTGTCAAAGGACCGTCTAGATCAAAATTATCTAAATCACGAAAAAGATCAGAACCCTCACTGCCTCCGGCATTGCTAGAGTTTCCTCTTGGACGGTTTTCATTTCTTCTATTGGTATTTTGCCGCTGTCCACTCCTATCCTGAACTGTCTCAGGATTTTGCTGATCACGTCCACGACCTTGACCTCGAGAACCTTCACCCTCCTGTTGACCAGTTTCGCCTTCTTGAGGCTGCCGACCTTGTCCCTCTTCCTCCTGATCACGTCCACGACCTTGACCTTGAGAACCTTCACTCTCCTGTTGACCAGTTTCGCCTTCTTGAGGCTGCCGACCTTGCCCCTCTTCCTGCTGATCACGTGAACGCTCCCCTCTTTCACCCTGCATATTTAAAGCGTTCTCCATTTCACGCTCAACTTGCTCACGCAAATCATCGAGCTGATCTGCTGCAAAGCGCATAGCGTCCTCATCATTGCCAATGATTTTTTCAGCCGCCTGTTCTACCGTATCTCGCAATTCAGAAATATTCTCAGTTAGCCCACGTTGAATATCAGAAGTTTCATCAGGCAGATTATTGCGCATTAACAATGATAGCTGATCAAGTGATTGCTCCATATTGTCCTGTTGTGCACGACGAATGCCATCGTACAGTTCCTGGGAAAGGAGCTTTTCAGAGTTCTCAGCTTCGCGAGATACTTGTTCCATCTGTTTTAATAAATCATCAAGCTGCCCCTTCTGCTGTTCAGTAATATCTAATACATCCTTTAAATTACCCTCCTCACTTAATGAACGGAATGAATTCTGACGATCCTGTTCTATAGCCTTATTCAATTCATTCTGGTTGGAATCGAGTTCGCGAGCATCACGTCGCATCTCACGCATCGCCTCTGCAAATTCGTTAGCAGTTTGCTCCTTATAATCTTCCTCAACTTCTTCCAGGTTACGGCTAGCACGAGAACCAGAATTGGCTGCCTGCGACAAGTTCTGCTGCTCCAAGTTACGAGCTGTTTCATCCATCTGCTCACGGGCCTGTTCCAATTGTTGCTGAGACTCGGCTAGTTCATCATTTTGATTTCGCTCCATTCTCTGCTGCACCTCATCAAGATCATCAATAAGATTACGCTGTTCTTCTTGTAATCTCTTTAGCTCTCGCTCAATACGCTCGCGTTCCGCTTCTTCCTCGGAATCAAGAAGTGCAATCTGAAGCTCCTGAAGTCGTTCGTTAAGGTCAGATTGGCGGCGGGCAAGTTCCTTAAGTCGATTGAGAGTTTGCAACTGCTCTGCTCGCTCTCCCTGTTGCTGAGCCTGTTGCTGCTGACGTTCAGCCTTACTCTCGAGCTCATAATTGTTCCGAGAATCTTGCATATTAAGCTGATCCAACTGACGTTGAGCCCTATTACTGTTCCCTCTACCCTGCTGTTGTTGACGCTGTTGGCGAGCCTGTTGGCGAGAAATTTGGAATTCATTTTCACGAAGCTTTTGCAAATGTTGAAGGGCGGTTTGCTCATTCAAAATTGCATCCGAAAGTGCCTTCGAAATCTCTTTTCCTTCAGCATCTATAGCCGAAGCCAAATTTTCAGTCGCACCCCGCATAGCTTCATTAGCCTGATAGGCTTGCCCACCAGATTCCGAGTCCTGCAACATTGCAGAAGCCTGCTCAAGCAGGCTGAGCAATTCACTTTGGGAATCGAGTACTACCTGAATGTCCTCAGACATTTTTTTATCATCAGGCTTGCGGCGTTTGAGGTTCCATGTAGCACTAATTACTTCCTTTTGGTTATCAAGTAATCTGCTGATGGATTGCTGCTGCTCACCTCCCTCACCACCTTCTCCCTGTCGTTGTTCCTGCTCCTGTCGCAGTCCTTCAGTAGCCGAACGGTTTTGACGAAAAATCTCATCAAAAGGACGAACTGTAGCGAAGAATAAATCACTAAAATTTCGCCGTAATTCTCCTTCCTTATCTCTGTCATCCGCCCATAGAAAATAACTGACTACCTGCCCTTCTTCGACATCAAGTTCTTCCATTCGAATAATGTAAGAAACATCTAATTTATTGGTAGCTAACCCATCATATTGTGTTGCAATGTGTTTCGGCTGTTCACCCGCTAATTGATAACCGATACCTAACGCTTCAATCCCATAATCGTCACGAGCCTCACCCTGTAATCGCATTTCCTCTATAGCCGTCACTTCCGTATCTCCAGCAGGGGCTTTAAATTTGAGTGCTGGCGGAAGATTTTCCATTACGTTGAAAACGTATTGGGATGGAAACTGATTCATGCGACCGTCTTGATCTTCTAAATGCAATTCATATCGAAATTCTCCAGTCTCATTAAAACCCCATAATAATTGATATTTCATGTCATCATCCTCAGTTGCATTAAGCACAATGTCATCCCTGTCATTATCACGAGCCTTTAAAATCGCTGATTTAAGAGGTTTATTGAATTGAAAATCAAACGTTAGCCCGGTCCCTTCGACTGCAGTAAGGCGTCGAGTGTTTTTAATTGTCTTATCTTCTCGACCTGTAAATTCAGGATAAACCAACTTTGCCTGAGAATTTTTAAGATTAGGGTATTCAAACACCATCATGCGATATAGATCAGTTTCAAGACCATCATACACAACATTGTACAAAGCATTAGATTGAACATTTGTGAGGCGATAGCTGTAAGTTGGATCGTCAAGACTCTGATTCATGGACATCCAGCGTTTGGGCCTACCTGGTTCCTGAACAACCAGTTTGACGTCGGATTTAAAATCAGAAAATTCTGCTGAAATTATTAAGCTGGCACCTCGAACGATATTAGTATCTCCGGGTATTACTTCTACTCCGGCAAAAGCTATTCGAGCATTTCCGTAACCTGAAGACTCATTTCTTTCAGCCAACTGCCAGAAAGCAAACAAAAAAACAGTTAAAGAAGCTCCATGAAAAACATGCGTCAATGCTAGTCTCCCATTAGACTCCATCTCCCAGCCTTGATCTCTACTAGCTTGAAGAGCCTCAGCAAGAACCCGCTGCTGCATATAGTCGAGCCTTTCGGGATCATTTTTCTCTAATTGTTCTGAAGCCGTTTCCAACAACTTGTTAAGTCCTGGATAATGCTGTTCGATCATCCTTACAATTTCATTCAATGTCAGCCAATCTACCATCCACACCTTAACCAAAACAAGTGCAGCCAAAACAGCAGATGAAATTCCCAGTACTGGCCAAGCCAATGCCGGTGCTTCGGCAAGCATCAATACAATAGCCACAATCGCGCAAATCGACCAACATATGGCCAAGCCAGAGTATAGTTTCCTGCGGCGATGTTGCTGCCGGTAGAAAGTTAGGTTTTCCTCCAGTGTTATTGGTTCATTCATGATGCTGTGATAAGTTCTCCTGCCCGACTGCCTTTTGCAGCCAGAAAAGTTTCTATAATGACAAACAAAAGCATAGCCGCCAAGGCCCATTGCCAGTATTCGTGACGTTGCGCCTCAGTCTTTTCTTTTGCAACTGACGACGCAAGCTGCTCTGGGGTTGCTGCCAGATCGTTCATTGGTAGCCCTAGCTTTTGAAATTGGTCCATTGGAATAGGCTCGGTGCGACTTTCAGATGGTAAGATATTTACTGCAAATATATCTGACCAATCAGTTCCCATAACTTTATATAATCCTGGTTTATCTGGCAAAAAAACATCCCCTACTTTAATAGAAGCGTCCTCTTTTCCTGGAGGGATAATTGAAATGCTGCCAGCCACATTGCCATTATTAAATTTAGATATTTTGATCTGATCACCAACGAAAAACTGACGAGACTGGGTTTTAGACTCTAGGACGGGTTGCAGGACAGAATAAAGCAACGGTATGAACTTAGTAGATAAAGCCAGTTGGCTATCCGTCGGCCTCCAACCTGAAGTCATTACTATCAAACGACCTTTCTCACGAGAAGCAAGCAACCAAGCAGGCGGACCGGTATCAAATTGTGCTAACACCTGAACACCTTCCTTAGGCAGATTTTGAAGTTCACGATAATTCCAAAAATGCAAATTAGTGAAATCACTATAACGAGAATCACGGAAAACCGACAAAATTGGGTGATCCAGTTTGAGAGATTGCAAAAGCCCATAATCCTTTGATTTCACATCATCAATAACCAAATTTGGGGCATCAAGCCACTGCTTGATATTACTGGTTTGTTTTTCAGAATGAACAATCACAAGTGCAGTGCTCCCTAATCTCACAGCCTTGTCGAGTGACGCGGATAATTTCTCATTCAATGTGTCTCCCACCACATACAAGTCTGCTTCTGGCAACGAAGCTGTCGATTGCCCACTGATAAATTGCACATCAAAATTTAATGCACTCGTTTTCTGGAATGCGCTTTTCAAATAAAATAGCGATCCCTCCGCATCATCAGGTTTGTCTTCTCCAATATAAACAAGACGAACACTTTGCTGCTTCTCTTGAGCGATATAAAAAATATTATCAAAATCTGAAACATCTCCACGAAGGGAAAGCTGATTAATGGATTGCTCCAACCATTCATTCGGAAACTCAATTACCCTACTTCTTCCTGGAGGCACATGAACTTTTTGACTTAGCGTTTTATTGCTATCTGAAATCTGGGCAACAAAATCGAACTCGTCAGTTGATGAATTTGAAGAGTTGCTAACCCTAAAAGATGGTACTGACTCAGTCACAGCCCAAAGAGATCGAGCAGCCACTTGCTCAACACCACAGTTTCCTTGGTCATCCTCACCGATTTGATCAAAAGATACCTTTATTCCAGTCGGCCATTCGTAACCTTGAACATCTCCTAAACGAGAACCTTTTTGGATATCACTAATGACAAGTATGTCATGCATTACCAAAGGCTGTTCATCAGGATTAGCCTCATATTCCTGAATCGCTTCCCCAGCAAAAACAAGAGCTTGTCCAAGGTTACTACCACCAAAACTCGGTTTATCTAGTCGTTCAAGTAGTTGCTTAACTTCTCCCTCTGATGCACTACCTTGCCAAGAAGTAACATCTATCAAAAGGTCAGCCTTATTGTCAAAAGCATATAATGCAAAGTGATCACCAGGACTCAGTTGTTCAATAGCAGTCAACACATTACCTTTGGCTTGTATCCAAAGATCACCACGTTGCATGCTAGCACTTCGATCAAGAAGGACCGTCAACCATTGACGATCACGTTTTCCAGTTGCTTCAGGGTCATCAACCGTAACAAACGGTCTCGCAAATACGAAAACCAGCAATAAAAGGGCAAGACAACGTAATAACAAAAGAAGCAAATGGGTTGGCCGCCTCTTGCGATCAACAGGAGGCTTGGTCTTATCAAGAAACATCAGACTACCAAACACCTGTTTGTTCTTCGGTCTGTCATGCAATAAGTGCAAGATAATTGGAATAGCCAATCCTATTGCTCCAATTAAATAAAGAGGTGTTAGAAAACTCATGCAGCAGTCCTTCCGGTTGATCTTCGCTGCCTAACTACGGCTCTGGCGGGCTGTTGTTGAAGAAAACGTAATAAAACAAGCTCCATAGGCTCCGTAGTGGTCACTCGAAATGAAGTAATACCTTGAGCACTAAAAGTATCATCAAGTGCAGCATTGTGAGCTTTGATTTTCTCTAAATAAGATTCGCGGGCTAAGCTAGGATCGAGAATCAGACTTCGACCGCTTTCCATATCTTCAAAAATCGCAGCGTCTTCAAAATCAAAATTAAGCTCACGCTGATCCAACACTTGAACAACTCGTACATCGTGCCCGGCTGCAGTAAACAAATTTAAGCTTTTCTCTAGATCTGCAATCGGAGTTAGAAAATCAGACACTAAAACGATCATACCCCGCTTGCCAACAAGAGATGCCAATTTATTCAATGCTTGGCACAAGTCAGTCACCTGACCAACTGGTTGCGTCTCCAGCCGGCCTAAAATAGTATTTAGCTGATCCTGTCGGTAACGAGGAGGAATAAATTCTCGAACATCACGATCAAACGTTGCCAATCCAACAGCATCTCTTTGCTGCAATAAAAACCAAGTTAAAGATGCAGCAAGGGTTCGGCCATAATCGCTCTTTTTAACACCGGAATCATCGCCGCCAAACTCCATAGATTTAGAAAAATCAACCATGAATGTGCAGCGTAAATTGGTTTCATCTTCAAACTTTTTAATAAATTCACGATCGTTTCGAGCCATCACTTTCCAGTCTAAAAAACGAACATCGTCACCTTGTGAATACTGACGATACTCCGTAAACTCGGTGGAGAATCCATTTCGAGGACTACGATGCAGTCCACTCATAAACCCTTCAACAACAGCACGCGCTCGAAGCGAAAGGCTTTTGATTTCCATCAAGGCCCTTGGATCCAGGAAACGGTGTGTTGTATTTGGTCGACTCACGGAACAGGAATAGTTTCAATAATTTTACGAATCACTTGAGCAGTATCAACACCTTCTGCTTCAGCTTTAAAATTTGTCAAAATACGATGACGCAAAACCGGTACTGCGAGAGCTTTAATATCATCCGGAGTTACATGTGAACGCCCTTGCAGTAAAACTCGCGCCTTTGCACAAATGGTTAGCGCCTGACCAGCCCGAAGCCCAGCACCCCAATTGATCCATTCGTTGACAAAGTCTGGTGTTCCTGGCTGATTAGGCCTTGAACTAGCCGCAATCCTCACAGCATATCTTATTACAGAGTCAGCTACTGGGACTTTTCTAACAACATTTTGTATTCGCATTACGTCCTCAGCATTAAAGATAGGACTAGTCTTATAATCAGTACGTCTAGTTGTTTCACTTACAACCTTAACTTCATCCTCTTCCGAGAGATAATCAACAAAAACGTTGAGTAAAAAACGATCTAATTGTGCTTCAGGCAACGGATAAGTCCCCTCCATTTCGATTGGGTTTTGCGTTGCCAAAACAAAGAAAGGCTTAGGCAATTCACGACTGGATCCTCCAACTGAAACCTGTTTCTCCTGCATAGCTTCAAGCAATGCAGCCTGAGTTTTTGGTGGAGTACGGTTAATTTCATCTGCCAACAAGACATTTGTAAATACCGGCCCCTTGACGAAGCGCAACTCTCGCCCATGTTCACCATCGGTAAGAATTTCTGTTCCTGTAATATCTGCAGGCATAAGATCAGGAGTAAACTGAATGCGATTAAAGTCTAAATCAAAAATCCCGGAAATGGCACGAACCATAAGTGTCTTTGCGAGGCCAGGCACACCGGTAATAAGGCAGTTACCACCAGCAAACAAAGTGATAAGTATTTCCTCAACCGCCGACTTCTGACCAATTATTACTCGGCCTAGTTCTTTTTCTATTTTTTCACGGCCAGCAACTAGTTGTTCGACAGCCTGCCGATCTTGTTCGTGTGTATTATCTGTTGTTTCGTTGTCCATTGTTAGTGTGTCATTGAATAAAAAATTATATTAATCCCCATAGGATAAGCTTTTGGTTCAGAAAATTCTTTAAAGTACCATTCTCCAGCTCGACTCTCCTCTTCCCAACCATCTCCAAGATCCGTGTTATGGCAAATAACAACCATTAATCTACCCTCATCATCGTAAACGCCTCTGTAATGAGGTGTCTTAGCATCCCAACGCTCCCATGTAATACCTCGAGAAGCTCCCTGCATTGCAGTTCTTGGATTAGGCACCTGTGGTTTTTGTTTTAAAGGAAATACGCATTGAAATAATTCGTGTTCAATAGGCAACTCCACAATTTCTCGCGTTGGAAAAACCCGACGAAATTGCCGCTCAAAATTCTTCCATTCAGCTTCTCCCCAGAAGTCATCCACCATCAGAAAACCTCCATTCAACAAATACTTGCGCAAGGCTTTAACTTCAGCATCACTAAAGTACAATTCCCCAGGTTCTATAATATAAATGAAAGGGTAATTGAACAATTTGTCCTCATTTAGACTTAGGACTATTCCTTCAGGATCGACCTTTAGTGATGTTAGTTGCTCCAACCGAAACGACATATTTAAATCACTCTCAGGGTAATCCACCGACCACTTACCTCTTCCTCGCCAACCCCTACCCCATGAGTCATACTGAATACGAGCAAATGTGAACATATCGTTAGGCAACTCTTCGTCTCGATCCCAATTCGGAACTCCAGCTCTGGGATCTCTTTCGCCACGCGACCATTGATGCTGACTCCAGCCAATAATTGTTGTCAAAATAAGAACCCCCAACATCAAAGCACATGACAATAGACGCATGAATCGGCGCTTAGCGGTCATTCAGCTTTGACCTTCTCGGACGGTTTAATTTTAGGTTCATTCAAGCGTACGAGCAAATTCTGAGCAGCTCGGAAACGCGGAGCATCCTCAAGCGCCTGAAGTGCATGACGCTTTGCTTCATCCGGTGAAATATCGACCAATGCAGAGGCCAATCGAAAATGTAAATCGACGGGGTCAGCCGGGTTAAGGAGTAAAAGCCTTTTAAGTGGCCGAACGCTAGCAGCCTTATCTCCCGTTTCTTGAGATTTCAAAGCCATAAAGCGATGAGAAACTGGAGATAAAGGGTTAGCTGAAAAGAAGCGCTTAGCGGAACGTTCAACCGAAGGCCAATCTTTTCGATCAGCATAAATTTTCATTAACCTCTCATATAATTTAGTTGCAGAATCTTCAATGGCTGCCCACTTCTCCAAGACAGATAGTTCATTATCCGCCTGTCCGAGCTCACGATGGGCTAAGCTTAACATTCCATATGGGGAACTCCCGCCTCGTTGGCGCGGATACAACTTAATCGATTTTTCTAATAACGGGATTGCTTCAAGATATTTCTCTTGATCAATCAAATTTACACAAGTTGCATTTAATGCCCAAATATTATTGGGATTCGACTCCAGCCAATCAACGATTGCGTTTTGATCAAGAGGGTTAACCTCAAGGGGATTAGGTTTAGTCAGATCTGCTTCGGCGGCGAAATCTTTTGCTTTTGCAGTTGCATATTCTGTGAATGCTGGCTGCAACTCGTCCAGTTTAGAGGCATGATTTTCTATAGCGATATTAATAAATATTCCATCACCAAGATCTTGCAAAATCTTACTAATACATTCCTCCCCATAATTTTCCACCAGATATTCCACAACCAAAGATGATTGATAATAGGCAAATTGAATATGAGCCGCACTCTTCGGAACAAGAAACGCCATACTTAAACGCTCTATCGGACTCAATTCTCCTCCAAGAATAAATTCCTGATATTCTGGCGTCATTTGCTCTCCCCAAGAGCTGTGCCTTAGCCTTTCCTCGTAAACTGAAATACCTTCACTAAACCAACGCGGCATACGATTTTTTGTCTTTTGCAAAGTTATGACATGGCAATACTCATGCCATAATAACGACTGCCAATTCTGCTGAAAAGCGATAAGAGACTTAGGACTATTTGCAGTAATAACTTTACCAAAGCAAACACCCATATACCCATCGCCACCAGGGATGCCAAAAGTCCGAACTGCAAAATCTTTTTTCTCAGGAAAAATCTCTACAATCACCGGATCCTCAATTCTAGCATTATATTTTTTAGAAAATAAATCTCGAGCCTGAATCAGCAACTCTAAAGCTTCTTCACTATAAAGTGCCGCCTCATCTCTTGTCATCCTTAAGATAAATCCGTCGCGCTTGATATTTACATAATTTTTCAGCGAATCATAAAGAGTTAATAAGTTATATGTTGTCACATCATATCCGTCTTCTTTATGCGCTTCCTCTGCTAATTTCCAGCCTTCATCATCTTGGCCAAGCCTGAGTAAATCCTGAGCCAATTGAGTCTTAGCAAGAACATAGCCCTTATCAAAACCCAAGGCTAATCGCTGATGAAAAGCTCCTTCCTTAAAGAGGTATTTGGAAGAAAGCTTTTTTCCTATTTCGTAATCAACATGCGGATTTGTCTTCCAAAACTTTAATCCATTCTCGCGAGCAGTCTTAGCTTCCTGAGATTTATTCTGAACAGTGTGAATAGAAGCCTGCAAAGCCCAACTTTCAGGATGATGTGGGTTTATTTTAAATATCGCCTTCAGTATTCCATTTGCAGTTTCATACTGCTCGGCATCAGCTTGATTATGAGCCTGTAATAATAAAGACGGAATGTGATCTGGGTTAGAAAACATAGCCTTATGTAAAGGCTCTTCCATTTGGGATGGATCACTTTCTGAATACGCTTTTGCTAAAGCATATAAAAGATCTGCATCTTCTGGATAAATCCCAATGGCTCTCGTCAATGTTTGTCCGGCTAATTTGAAATCTCGCTTAGCCAAAGCCAATTCACCAACTGCTAGCAATGCTTCTCGGTTTTCGGGGTCAGATTTAAGGACACGATCATATAAATTCTCTTTAATTTGTTTTGGGTCAGCAGTAGCTGTTTTTAAAAGTGCTCTTCCAATAAATACAATTGTACTCTCATCACTAACCCCTCGCTGACCTTCTAAAAACTGCATTATAATTTGCAGCATCTGCTTTGACTTATCAGATTCTCCATTAGCCTCGAATGAAAGGTGAAACAACCAAAGAGCCTCAGCATTGTAGCGGTATTTGTAATCTTGAAGCAAAGTTTCAGACAACTTCTTGGCTTGGAGGAGTTGGCCAGTAACCAGATACGATCGAAGTAACAACAATCTCCAACCACTATCAAACTGCTTGTCTTCTATGGCTTTTTCACATGACTCAATTGCTTTAGCATATTCACCAGTAGCGTAAAACTGACGACCCTCCTTCAATGTTACTGCCTCCGTATTGGCTATATGTAAAAACAACAAAGATAAAGTTGCTAAAATCCTTAGAAAATAGGGGGAAATTACCAATCTATTTATCATACCACCTTCAAACTATCAAAGTTACTAATATGAGTTAAAGATTTCATATTTTAAGAAAAGACATATTCAGTTTGACAGACTCTTTCTTCAAGAAAATTCAACACATCAGCCAAGCTAATATTAAGCAATTATCAGAAAAGATCTTGATTACTCGGCACTCAAGTGCAGACATTAGCTGTATGGATCAACCGGATCAATTGAGAGAACTTTTCAGAATGCAGAAAGCACTCAATGAACGTATTGGAGTAAGCACAGATGAATTCAACGATGAACAGAAAACTGAGTGGGTACTTAATTACTGTCGTGCAATGTCGCAAGAGTTAGCAGAACTCACCGATAGTGTGCCTTGGAAATGGTGGGCCAAGTACCAAAAACTCGATGAGCAAAATGCCAGAGTAGAGGTTGTAGACCTTTTCCACTTTCTTATCAGCCTAGCGCAAACACTTGGCATGAGTGCCGATGATGTCTTTGAAGCTTATCTGAAAAAAAATGAAGTAAATTTCCAGCGACAGGAAAGCGGCTATACAAAAAAAGACGAGGACGACTCACGCCATATCTAAACAAATAAAATGAGGAGCCCGAGTGATCGCTTAGCTAAGACATTAATCTCTGAAGAAAAGCTTCAGGAGCGTGTTGCCGAACTAGCTGACCAAATCAATTCTGACTTCAAAAACAGTAATCTAATTGTTGTTGGGCTTCTCACTGGAACAATTATTTTCCTAGCAGATCTTGTCAGGAAGATTGATCTTCCTTTGCGCTTGGATTTTATCGGTGTATCAAGTTATCGAAATAATACCGAATCATCAAAACTTGTATTCACCAAGGAACTAAATATTGACGTCAAAGACCAAGACGTACTAATTGTCGACGATATCCTCGATACCGGAAAAACACTAAAATCGGTAATTGATAAAATTAATACTATGCATCCGCGCAAAATAAGCACCTGTGTTTTGCTATCAAAAAAGGCTCGCCGTGAATACATTACTCCAGCTGATTATGTTGGCTTTGAAATTCCTAACGAATTTGCAGTAGGCTATGGCCTCGACTATGCTGAGCATTATCGAAACTTGCCATTCATTGGAGCTTTAAATAATTAGTGAAAAATGCAGAAAATAAATCTTATCAGATATTCAAAGCTGCTCATTCCAACATTTATTCTATGAAAATCAAAGTGCGTTTCTGGTCTTATTTTTCCGATTTAACCGGTTGCAAACAAACCAGCATTGAAGTCGATCAAGGGATAACTTTAGGGCAATTACACGAGAAGGTTTGCGACAAGTTTTTGGAACTCAAAGCCGCCAAGAATAGCACCCTTAAGGTCGTGAATGTCGATTATCAAGATAGTAATTTCGTTTTATCCGATGGTGATGAAGTATCACTCTTTCCACCAGTACAAGGCGGTTAATGAAAATTGAATTAAACATATCCACTGAACTAATAAACGAAATAGCCTTAAGTAAACACCAAACGATAAGTGAAAAGGCAGGCGCAGTAGTTACATTTTCTGGTATTGTTCGCGCCCAAGAAGGCGAATCTCAGATCTCAGCAATTAACTATGAATCATTTGATGAAATGGCAGAACACCAATTCAAACTAATCTTTTCGGAGATTAATGAACGTTGGCCTATCGAATCCATTCGTTTAATTCATCGCATAGGAATCGTCAAAGTTAATGAAGCTTCACTTTGGGTCGAAGTTATTTCCTGCCATCGGAAAGAAGCATTTGATGCTTGCCAATACTTGATAAACGAAATGAAAAGTCGCGTGCCGATATGGAAAAAAATAATCAATAAGTAATTTAATTTTTCAGAATCATGAATCAGAATTTTCAATCTTTTCCACTTGAGCCTTAAGCCAACCAAGCGCCTGTGTTCGACTAGTAATCTCTCCTTCAAGTTGACGATCTCTTGCCTTTTTTAACAAATAACCAAAATCAGGCCCAGGAAGTTGACCAAGGGTGATCAAGTCATCTCCATTAATAAATGATTCCTTTAATTCCGGCTTTCTTTCAAAGACTTGAAGTTGATCTCGGAGATAAATAAAATTGTCTAATTTACCAGAGGAGCAAATACAATCAATCCGATGCAATTCCAACTCTGTCATAAAATGAGGCCGTAGAAACAGCTTTCGAAGAGATGCTGTTCGCAGCTTTTTCACATCATGTAATTGCATATGGTGTCGCACACAAGTGGCCACAGCATCGATATCATTATTTGGGAAACGCAATCTTTTCAAAACTCTACGAGAAATATCCTCTCCTTTTTTCTCATGACCAAAGAAATGGATTTGCCCATTCTCATCTCGACTGAATGTCTCTGGCTTTGCGATATCGTGCATTAATACAGACCAAATTAATTCTGTACCAGCTTCAGTCGTTAACTTACTAAGCATAAGCCTAACATGCTCAAAAACATCACCTTCAGGGTGATGCGCAGACGACTGTTCGCAACCGATCAACTCCTCCAACTCAGGAAGAACTTTAGCCAGCAATCCACTTTTGTGTAACAAATCTAATCCACGATCAGCATAAGAGGGTTTAAAAATTTTTAATAATTCGTCACGAATACGCTCTGCACTAACATCCAAAATAAGAGAACAGTTTTCTCGAATTGCGTTAAATGTTTTAGACTCAATCTTAAATCCAAGTTGTGCAGCAAAGCGTACGGCACGCAACATTCTCAAGCGGTCCTCACAAAACCGCTCCACTGGATTCCCAATTGTCCGAATACATTTTAATTTAAGGTCGTTCTTACCATCCACCCAATCATGCAATTTTTCAGCTATAGGATCATAAAATAAGCCATTAATTGTGAAATCACGCCGTAATGCATCTTCACGAGCATCGGCAAAACTTACACTATTAGGATGTCGGCCATCAGAATAATCTGCCTCAGCTCTAAATGTAGCTACCTGATATTCATGGCCAGAATCTAAAACAATAATAACCCCAAACTTCTTTCCAACTGGAATAGTTTTACTAAACAAATGTTCTACGTCTTTAGGCTTAGCATCAGTCGCAATGTCATAATCCTGTGGTATAAGACTAAGCTGCTCATCCCGAACTGATCCTCCAACAAAAAACGCTTCAAAACCAGCATCGACAAGACGCTTTACCAGACTGATCGCTCCATTGCGAAGAGACATCAACTGATGATTAAGAGAATCAGGCATGAATCAATATGAATATCCGCTGCGTACTTTTCAATGAAATCACAATTGAAACAAGTCTCAGAAAAGCAAAAAAATAAATACCTTAATTAATTTTCTTAATTCTTTCACGCTGTACTATCCTCGTTTATTCTTTCTTTGGTGTCTTTAGACAATAAAAATTCAGAACTTAAATTACGCGGTATTCCCGTTTCGGAAGGCGTATCCCGAGGTCGAGTTGTGGTTTTAAATCGTCATCGAATCGTTCCAGCTAAAACTAGTTTTGAAACACTCAACCCAGAAGCTGAAGAGGCCCGATTCCTAGCAGCACTGGACAAAACACGTCAACAGATACTAGAAATACAAAAAAGGCTTCATGATAAAATTGGTGCGAAGCAATCTTTAATTTTTGATGCACATCTTTTAGTGCTAGAAGATCCTGCAGTTTTAGAAGAAGTAAACCGAAAAATTCGAGAAGAAAAACTTTCTTCCGAATACGCTTTGTATAATGCCACAGAGAAATATGCTGAAGCATTGAGCGCAGTTGATGATTCGTATTTAAGTGAGAGGGCTGCTGATATTCGAGATGTTATTCAAAGAGTATTAGGAAATTTAACAGGCCAATCAAAACAGTACGGGCTCAAGGATCTCACTGAACCATGTATTATAGTGGCAAATGACCTAACCCCGTCCGACACAGCAAATTTAGACTCAGAAAAAGTATTAGGATTCATTACAGAAATTGGCAGCAAAACTTCTCATACAGCAATCTTAGCTCGATCACTTCAAATCCCAGCAGTGCTTGGCCTTGGTAAAGACATCCATGAATTAAAAGCAGGGCAATCCATTCTACTCGACGGTTTTAACGGCTTCGTTGTCATTTCCCCTTCCGATCAGCTACTCTTCGAATATGGACAGCTTGTAAAACGCCAAAATACAATCGAGACGAGTCTACAAAAAATAAGGACTGAGCCAGCAAAAACTCTAGACAACCATTCAATAACTCTCTCAGCCAACATTGAACGAGCCACGGATGTTCAAGCTGTTTTAAAAAGTGGAGCGACTGGTGTTGGACTCTTTCGAACAGAATTTCTGTTTATTAATCGGACAGATTTACCAGATGAAGAGGAACAGTTTCAGTCTTATAAAAAAGTATCTGAGGCACTAAATCCAGAACCAGTAATTATTCGTACGCTCGACCTTGGTGGAGATAAACTTTTATCGCATGTCAATGTATCTGCAGAGATGAATCCGTTTCTTGGCTGGAGAGCTATAAGACTTTGCCTTCAAGAAAAAGACCTTTTCCGAACTCAATTACGAGCTATCCTTAGAGCAAGTGCATTTGGAAATCTAAAAATCATGTACCCCATGATCTCTGGAATAGACGAATTGGATGAAGCTAATAATCTTCTAGAAGAATGCCAACAAGAGCTAAGGGTTAAAGGAGAGAAATTTTCTGAAAAAATTGAGATTGGAGTAATGATAGAGACTCCATCAGCTGCAATGATTTCCGATAAACTCGCAAAGCGAGTTCATTTTTTTAGCATAGGCACCAACGACTTGATTCAATATGCGCTAGCAGTTGACAGACTAAATGAAAAAATTGCTCATCTTTACGAACCAACTCACCCGGGCATTTTAAGACTTATTAAAACCACAGTAGATGCTGGTAAAGAGAATGGTATATGGACAGGTGTTTGTGGGGAAATGGCAAGCGACTTATCAATGGTCCCGCTTCTCATTGGGCTAGGAGTAGAAGAATTGAGCGTGGCCTCATCAATGGTTCCCAGAGTAAAAATGTTGATACGCAACATTAATGTGACACAGGCTAAAGAACTGGCAGATTTTGCTTTGAGTAGTGATTCTCCTAAGGAAATACTTAGACGAGCTAAAAAATTGTCAAGGGAAGCAGTTCCAAATTTCTTCGAAACCAAAGAGGACTAAATAATTTTCAAGGCTTCCACGACTTAAACTCTGGCAATAATCTTATCTCTGCAAAGCGGGGATCATCCTGCACTCTCTCGTACAAATTATCAGCAGCTGCATTAGAAGATCGGCGACTTTTATCAAGCGATAACGCTTTTATTAAAGTATTCCAAGCCTCTTGAATGTTAGTTCCATTAGAAGCCTGAACTCCGGCTAGATCATACCAACTTTCTGGACTCTCAGGCATTTTTTGGGTAAGCCTAACTAAAGCTACTTCAAGACTTTTCGAATCACCTAGCTGGTTAAAAAACTCCGCTGCCATCAAAAGGTTGGTCATATTGATTTTTGGTTGTCCTATTGTCTTTAGCAATACATTCACTCCCTTTTGCTTCTGACCAAGTTGCACCTGAACCGTAGCAAGCCGAAGTGCTAGATCGAATTTGCTTGGCTCTTTCTCAAATTCAGCCTCAAGTTTTTGGAGCTCAGCAACTGCAACCCCGTTCTGCTCATTAGCTTTGTCTACTTTTCCAAGTGCATTGTATATTGAGGCAACTGTGAATCGTATACCGATCTCAAGATCAGATTGCAGCAAAAGTGAATCAACTAATTTTAATGCCTGCGCATTTTGCTTGAGGCGAATATAAATCGACGCCAACTCAAGTGTCACCTTGGGATCATTGGGATCAATCTGATGCCGCTGTTTCAAAACAACCAATTGCTGTTGGATTTTTTGAATTTCCTGATCATTCAAGTTAAGGCCGTTGCGTTGAGGCGTGACTGGTGGTGCTAATGAGGCAGATTGGTCCTTATTCATAACCTCCTGCAGATTCTGACTCATGGCTTCGATTAAATTAAGTAATGCCGGGCTATTTGATATGAGTTTTTTTAGAATTGGGTCATCAAATTCAAATAACTTTGTTGCACTCATGAACTGTAACAAACCACCAAGCAATCTATTTAATATTGGGCTTCCAGGATCAAACTGTTCATAGGTATATATTAGATGAAACAAGTCATCTCGCCGCAAGATAGCCGTGGCTTTGTCTCCTTGCTCAAATTTTTCATAACCTAATTGTAATTTTAACTGCGCAAGGTGTGAGATCACCTCAGGGCTATACGGACAAAAAGCCCATGCCTGCTTGAGAGCGAATATGTATTCTTTGGTCATTCGCTTCTCTTTCTGAATCAAGTTGTTTTTCTTGGCAGGGTCCTTTTCCTTTGCAATCGCAAGCTTATAGTTACTGATACGCCAACGATACATATCAGCTATGGAGGTTCTTAATTTACTAAATGACTTTTGTGCCGCTTCATCACGTACAAAAGCAGGAGAACCATTATAGCCATCCAAATCCCAACGTTTATATGTTTTAACTGACCACTGACCGATCTCTGATATTTCTGTTTCATCGGTAACCCAATCCCCTGTTAAACGCGACTGATACTTTGCCCAAAAAAGTCTATCTTTTCGCATCATCTCGTCAGTTATTTCAGGAACCTCTTCTCTATTGAGTTTGAGGATTACTCCAAAAGGAGTTAAGTGCGGATACATCCACTCTAATGGATAACTGACTTCTATAAAAAAGTCTCGATCAGGATTTTTATCAAACAATATTTTAGCCAATTTGGAATTGATCTCCATCACAGAAACTTGACCAGCAACCTGAATCCTCCCATTTCTATTTTGAACAATCTCACCAGGCTTAAGCGACCCGGCTTTCCTGCGGACTTCAGCTTCCTGTACGTATTGAGCAAAAGCCATCTCAGCTTCAATCTGCGAAGGGGCATTCAACTCAAGGTCAGGATAAAGCCCTGCCTTTCCAGGAAGAATCAATCCGGAAAACAGCTCATCGAGAACACGTCTGTTAAGGCGAATATGAGCCTGCTTCCAACGAACATAAAGGCCATTTTGCTCGACCTTTTTTGGTTTAGATTTGTCAAGAGCTGCAACTTGTTTTTGCAAAGATCTGGTTGTGCCTGAAAACTCGGCTCCCTTGAATAACAATTCACTCCATAAAGGCTCCCCATCAATTAAGAGGTTAAAAGCATCGGACAAAATAATGCGACTAACATCCCCAGATGCCCCATTAGCCTTCTCAACGATTCCATTTGGAAGACTAGATGAAATGAACCTATAAGGCTCACTTGATTGTAATTTTAAAAGTTTTATAAGTTCTGCCGGCTTGAGTATATCTTCTGACTTAAAATAAGAATCACGCGTCCTTCGATCTAACTCCCAATCCGCACCTATACCAATCATCCATCGATCTATAGTTTTTGAAAAACCTGAGAGAAAGTTTGTGCCTAATAACTTACTCTTTGCGCCCGAAGCGAAAGGGACATAATTGGGATCGTTTGGATTCCAGTCGATCTGTTTGCTGCGCTGATAGTGAGCACGAACAGTATCAAGGTAAGTACTATCAGCCAGTGCATTTTGGGTTATCAGAGCAACATCTCTTCGATCAAAATTAGGATCCTTGGATTTTTTACTGGCCGGGATAAAACTCTCAGCAAAAATCATATATGTCGGATTAAATCTACCGGGATCAGTTCCCCCAAATAAAATGGCATTTTCCGACATTTCAGGATAGATCGGACTACCATCAACTTCCTCGAAAGGAGGCGTAAACATGTCATGTCCATACCAATAGCCAAACTGATGATCATGCTGCTCATTCTTTCCCCAATGAGCCAATATTGACCATAGTGGCAAAAAGCTCAGCACCAGTAGCACCACACTTACCGGAGGAGATTGAACTTTATCTGCACTTTGATTAGGCCGATGCACAAGGAAAATCGCGCCAAGAAAAACCAGGAGCCCAAAAGCAAAACCACGTGTCCAATGATTAAGAAAAAACTGAGTGTCAGCTAATTCAGCAGACCAATCTACCAACGCGAGAGCAGCACCTAAAACCAGTCCCAACCCTAAAATCAATCTTAACTCTTTATATCGTCGAGCTATGGCAGCCCCAAATATGGCGAGCCCAAAACCTAGCCACATGGCTAGCATGACATGCGAAGCAGCAAAAAACACTCGTGTCATATCTCTACCATGCTTGTCATTCTCAGGGTTAAGAAGAACCATCAGTAAAACTGCTAGACACAAATAAGTGGCTAGTGATCCCACCATCCAGCCACGTTCGCGATTTCGCATTCGGAATATGAGTGCAAATGGCAATATCACTAACAAAAGAAATGATGCATTAAATTCGTCAAATGCTCCTTCCCAATACATAAAGATCTGATCAATGAATTTTTCAAAAGATGTCGTAGGGTTCGTTTGCGCATACTGCCCTCGGCTAAAAGCATGAGTAAAACCAAGCCAAGTTCTAGGATAACCCCAGTTGAGCGGCGGATTAGTCATGGAGGAAAGTGGCATGAACAAATAAAAAGCCGCTCCAAGCCCATAGGCGAATCCACTCCATAAAACTTTTAGGCCATCCTTAAACTCCGAGGCTAAATTTATACCGCCCCGACTTTGGCTTTGATTTAAAGTGGCAAACCAGAGAAATCCTGTTAAAAAAAGGAAACTTATTCCCAGCAGATGAAACATGACCTGCATAGGCACGTTATCCTGGAATAACTCAGTTGCCCCAATTCCCATCAATACCAATATAAATAAATATACGACTGAGTTAACTGTGAAAAAATTTCTTCCTAAGCGCGGATGCGCAAAAAGTATCACTGTCTCGATACCCATTGCCGCTACGATCAATGTTTGATGATTACACAAACAGATCCCAAACCAAAAGAATGTCCAGTAAAGATATCGAATACGTTGTGTATCCTGCGTCCACCTGTACAGACAACATAACACTCCCATCAAAGATAAAACACTCAGCGTATAAACCTCTACAATTACCGCCTGACTCCACATAAAGCCACTAAAGGCCAACATTAAACCAGCAACACAACCACTCACCAAAGCCAACCGCTTAACTAATTGTTCCTCAATCCCGTTAAACCAATCGATACTTTCAACAATTCGAGAAGAAGCCCTGCTAGTCAGCAAGGCAAGAAGCCCGCTCGAAAACGCAGCAGCGACGGCTGATGATAATGCAACGCGAAACGCAATATTTGAAATCGGAACTAATTTGGTAAACAACCAAGTATAAAGTGTCCATACCGGATATCCAGGAGGGTGTGGCACCCCTGCATACATTGACGCCACAGCCAACTCACCACTATCTTCCAGAGTTAAATCTGGTGAAATTGTCAGATAATAGCCTATAAAAGATACAAGTAGAGTAATCGTAAAAGCCAGCCAATCTATTGGCCGAAAAAAACGTTCCCCAGCCGCCAATGCTTGATCAGTCTTTAGCCAACTCGGCATCAAATCCGGCTTTAGCGGCTTTGAATCTGGCTTTAGCTTTCTTGGTCGTACAACCCTATCTTTCTTCCTTTGTGACATTGGTATTCGCGAAGACGCAAAAGGCGTTCAGTCAACAACGTCTATCGCCAGAAGTCCATCCCGTAATAAGATTCTCACTAAGTCATTTACCTGATCTTGCTACCGGCTCTTGGTATCGGCAAAGTCAACCCCGATGTCACTGCCACACAAATTGGCCACATTATTATATTGCTTTGATCCAGATGGTAGGCTTTTGCTACTTAAACGTCACCGGCCACCAAATGTCGGTCGCTGGGTACCTCCAGGAGGAAAAGTTGAAGTCTCAAAAGGAGAATCTCCTTATGCCTGTGCGTGCCGAGAAGCCGATGAAGAAGCTGGACTAAAAATCCTCCCAAAAGATTTACATTTGACCGGCCTTATCAGCGAAAACGGCTACGAAGGAAATACTCACTGGTATATCTTTCTATTTGAAATCAAACCACGCTTACTCAAGTTACCGAAAGCATGCGATGAGGGTGAATTTAATTTTTTTGCAACAAAAGAAATTGAGGATCTTAATATACCCAAAACTGATCAGGAACAAATATGGCCGCTATTCCAGAAACATAGAGGTGGTTTTTTCTCGGGACACTTTCATTGTCTGGATGGTGATAATTTTAATTGGACACTCGAAGAATCAATACGAATTAAAGAATAATAATTATGAGCGATGAACCTATTATTGATTTAACCAGCGATGAGTACTTTATGGGGGAAGCACTTCGCCAAGCAATGAAGGCCTGGGATGCTGAAGAAGTCCCCATTGGAGCAGTTATAGTTCATGAAGGGCATATACTTTCCCGTGGGTTTAATCAGGTAGAAATGCTTAAGGACGCAACAGCTCACGCAGAAATGCTTGCGCTTACAGCAGCTGAAGAAGCATTTGGAAATTGGAGGCTAACCGGATGCACTCTCTATGTAACCAAGGAACCTTGCCCAATGTGTGCCGGAGCAATCGTAAATTGCCGAATTGATCGTGTAGTGTTTGGCGCTTCTGACCCTAAATACGGAGCAGCTGGGGGTGCTATGAACCTACTCCAACATGATGGTCTCAACCATACAAGCAGTATTACTTCTGGTGTTGGAGAAAAACAATGTTCAACTGTTCTTAGAGAATTCTTTGCCGAACAGCGCACCAAAAAAGCAGAAAAGTACTAATTAAATTGCATGCTTTTAATAAGACAAAAACGCATCATCTAATTAAGGATTCGTAGACAGCTTTTCGAAACTGCTTAAGTGTTTCTCCATTATAAGGGTACCTACGACACATAAAAATAGCGTACAATTCATTTTTAGGATCTATCCAAAAATGAGTAGTATGATACCCCCCCCAACCAAATACACCTTCGGCACCAAACTTATTAAAATCGTTTAAGACATAAAAACCAAGGCCAAAACCGTTTCCATTTTTTTGATCATCGTAGCCTGGGATATTGCCAATTTGATCTTTCCACATAAGCTTTAGCGTATCGGCTTTTAATATTTTTTCCCCACCAGATGCAGAACCTCCATTCACAAGCATCTGACAGAAGCGTGCATAGTCTGGCAAAGTAGATACTAATCCTTCTCCTCCAAGATAGAGCGAGCTGTCCTTCTCATATGGCAACTCGTCCTCTTCAGGTTTACCTGCGCGATAATTCCCATCCTCAAATACACTCAGTGGTTGGAATGATTTACGAGTACTTTTAGTCAGGTAAAATCGTGTATTTTCCATCTTCAATGGCTTAAAGATTTCCTTGCGAAGAAACTTATTAAATGACTTTCCAGATAATACCTCAACTGCACGCCCCAAAACCGCTGTACTCATTCCGTAAGTATATTTTGCACTCGGTTGATGCTCCATCGGTTTCTTAGCAAGTTCTCGAATAATTACAGTTAGACTCTTGGCTTGAGTTGTCTTAGCCCAAAATCCATCTTCGTGATATAGGCCTTCATAACCATTAAAACCAGCTGTATGCCGAAACAGATCGCGGTAGGTTATAGACTTAGCCAAAGGTGCCAATTCCCCATCCTTTGTTCTCACCTTTACCGCGGCCATTTCTGGCAAAACATTAGACACTGGATCATCTAATTTAAACTTGCCTCTTTCATATAGAATCATTGCAGCAACACTAGTAATTGGCTTAGTCATAGACCAAATGGGAAACACCGTATTATCACTAATAATGCGGTCATGCGGCATTGATGATGATGCTGCCCTATGATAGACAACTTTTCCCCTTCGAACGACAAGCCCAACATTCGATGGTGCATGCTTATCTGAGATTAGTTTTTTTTGGACCTTAAAAACGTTATCTAGCTTAACGGGATCAAATCCGAGCTCGGCAGGGTTCTCAACCGCTAACAGTCCAACTGTTTTTCCGAGTTCATTGGCAACAGGGTTCGATAGAGCAAGCGCAAAAACAAAAAAAATTAAAATCGAAAATCTAACCATAATTACAGACCCAATTTAAACTCCTATTATTAAAGGAACAAATCAAAAGCGTTTGATTGATTAAAGTAAGCAGCTTGATCAAACTTAGTTGATTCGTTTGAGCGATTTAGTAATATTCACGCATCCCTTTTTGGATGAATATTCTCAACAACATAAAGGCTTGGAGAGTCATATTTATACTTACGGCATTTTTCGCTAATGACCCCAAAGTAAAACTATCTGCCAAATCGGAAGAAATACTTTCTTTTGAAGCAGACATTCGCCCAATTTTCAAGGCTGCCTGTTTTCATTGTCATGGTGAGGAAAAAAAGAAACATGGCGGCCTTGACGTTCGGTTAGTTCACCTGATGAAAACTGGAGGAGAATCGGGAGCAGCAATAGTATCTGAAAAGCCAGATCAAAGCCTGTTATGGAAAAAAATCGCCTCAGACAAAATGCCAGATGGCCCTAAGAAGTTGACGCCAAGTCAAAAACAAATCATCAGGAAATGGATAAAACAGGGAGCCAAGACATTACGACCAGAACCGAAGGATCCAAACTCAATTCGATTTACTGAGGAAGAATTTAATCACTGGGCATTTAAACCGGTCAAAAAATATACTGTCCCAATGCCTGCTGGTTATGAAATTAGAACTCCCATCGACGCCTTTATAGCAAATAAGTTATCTGAATTAGGAATTGGATTTTCCCCGAAAGCCAGCCGAGAGAGCTTGATACGCCGAATTACATTTGACTTAACCGGGTTACCACCATCACCAAGTGAGGTAGAAGTATTCATAAATGACGAAACCCCGCAGGCATGGTCACGATTAGTGGACCGACTTCTAGACTCACCTCAATTTGGAGTGCGCTGGGGAAGGCACTGGCTTGATGTAGCAGGATATGCTGAAAGTGAAGGGGGATCCGGAAACGATATCAAGCGCCCACATGCTTGGCATTTTCGTAATTATGTTATTCAGTCGTTTAATCAAAACAAACCAATAGACCAGTTTATTATTGAACAGATTGCAGGAGATGAACTTATCGATGGCAGTCCTAATAGTAAAGATCCGAGGCATATTGAACTTCTTACTGCCACCGGATTTATGCGCATGGCCCCTGATTCAACACAAAATAATAACTCACTAGAGAATCGAAACCAAGCTGCAGCAGATGCCATACAGGTAATTAGCTCATCGATGCTCGGCCTTACGGTTGCTTGTGCACAATGTCACGACCATAAATATGATCCGATTGGAATTGATGATTATTACCAGTTTAGGGCTATTTTTGATCCTGTTTTTCCGCTTCAAAAATGGCAACAACCTTCATCACGATTGATCGACATCACCTCCGCCGAAGACCAAATAAAAGCTGAAAAAATTGAGGAGAAGGCTAAGAAAATGGATGCTGAAATTCAGGCAAAGAAGAATGCTTTAGCTAAAATAATTCAGGCGTCAAAAGTTAAGGATGTCCCGGAAACAATTCGAGACGAGACTCTTCAAGCGGTGCTAACTCCAGAAAAAAAACGAACCGACCGCCATAAAGAACTATTGGACTTATATCCTATGGTCAAACCTGTCAGTTTTATTGCAGGATTTCTTGTAGAATATGATAATGCTGCGCATAGAGAATTTGAAAAACAAAAGGTGGAAGTCACCAATGTTCGAGCTACGAAACCACCAAAAAAAATGTTACGAGTTGCTACAGAACAACCAGATGTCATTCCAGTAAGTGCTGTTTTCTTTCGAGGAAATCCAAATAGTCCAGGCGAAAAAGTTCAGCCAAAAGAACTGACTGTTTTGACTCAGACTAATCGTAAGGTATCGCTACCAATCAACGATAAAAACCGTGCTACTACCGGACGACGGCTCGCCTACGCTCAGCACCTGACCAACGGGCAGCATCCTTTAACAGCAAGAGTTTTTGTGAACCGGGTATGGAAACATCATTTTGGCCGAGGCATTGTTAACACCCCTGGAGACTTCGGACTTAATGGAGATTCACCTTCACACCCTAAACTGCTGGATTGGTTGGCAAATGATTTTGTCAAACACGGCTGGAACCATAAAAGATTGCATCGCATGATTTTACTTTCTACCGTTTACAAGCAGTCCAGTAAACGTAATCCAACATTAGACAAACGGGATCCGGAAAATCGATTTTTTGCTCGATACAACCTGCGCCGCCTTGAAGCCGAAGCAGTTCGGGACTTTATCTTGGCAACTACCTATAATCTAAACCTAAACACCGAGGGGGCAAGTGTACCTGTAACTACAAACGGAGAAGGAAAAGTTGTTATTGGGATACAAAAAATTCGAGATGGCCTGGCTGCCGGAGTTAGTGAACAACAGGATGCAGCATTACGTCGAAGTGCATTTATTGAGGTCAACCGCAGCCAACCATTAAACATCTTGGCAACATTTGACCTTCCTGAAATGACTCCCAACTGTGACAGCCGTAGAGAAACCACTGTTGCAACACAGTCTCTATGGTTCCTTAATGACGATCAAATAATTCAACTCACCAACCAGTTATCAGAAAGATTGTTTACTAAATATCCGGATAAAAAAAATAAAAGATTAAACACCTTATTTAGTAGACTGTACTCCACCAATCCAAGGCCTGCAGAAAGAAATTTGATTTCTGATTTTCTCAAACGCCAAGAAGAACACTTTCAAAGAGATCAAAATTCAGATTGGCAAAAAAAAATGAAGGCTGATCCAGAAGCTTCAAAAAAACGCGCTCTGGCCTCGTTGGCTCAAGTACTTATGGCTTCGAATAGATTTTTATACATTGACTAAACTACTGCTATGAAAACCATGCTTTGTTCCCGCCGCCACATGCTACATACCTCAGCATTTGGCCTAAGCTCAATTGCTGCATCTTTGCTTCTAAAGCGAGATGGTCTATTGGCTGAAGAAGCCGGAATACCAGTTAAACCGGAGCTTGAACAAAAAACATACGATCTATTACCCAAGCAGCCTCATCACAACTCAAAAGCAAAGGCAATGATATCAATGTTTATGCTGGGTGGCCCGAGTCAAATTGATCTCTTTGATCCTAAACATGAACTTATTAAACACAATGGGAAATCTTTTACCGGAGATCTAAAGTTTGATAACCCTGCACAAGCCAGCCGAGAAATCATGGCGCCGCTGTGGAAGTTCAAATCTCATGGACAATGTGGAATGGAACTTTCCGAGCTGGTTCCTCATTTAGGAGGTATTGCTGACGATATCACCTTAATCCGATCAATGCACACAGGCGCTAACAATCACATCCCATCCAACTACGCGCTAAACACAGGTAAAGCCGCAAGCGGTCGAGCAGTCCTAGGCAGTTGGTTAACCAGTGCACTGGGAAGTGAAACACAAGAATTACCCTCTTATGTTGCTTTGACTGATACCCGAGGTCTGCCATTGATCGGCGGAGAAAATTGGTCAAATGGCAAATTGCCCTCGATATACCAAGGAACGGTTGTAAGACCGATAGCACCAAGAATTTTCAATCTCGACCCACCCAGACACCTCAAGGGAGATCCACAAGAAGAACAGCTGCAATTGTTATCCAAACTCAATCAGGAATATATTAGGGAACATCCAGGTGAGAACGATCTGGATGCAAGAATGCAAAGTTATGGTTTAGCTGCGCGCATGCAGGTAGCCGCACGTGAAGCTTTTGACATATCTAATGAATCGACTGCCACCAAAAAGATGTATGGCATTGATCAAAAAGTTACGCGTGATTACGGCACTCGCTGTCTAATTGCTAGGAGGTTAGTAGAACGTGGTGTCCGATTCGTTCAAATCCTTTGCAACGGACAAGTCTGGGATCATCATGGCTCAATCAAAAAAGCCCTTCCACAAAGGTGCGCGGAAATAGACAAACCTGCTGCTGCACTTGTCCGCGACCTCAAAGAACGTGGATTACTTGACAGCACAATAGTTCATTGGGGAGGAGAAATGGGAAGATTGCCAGTTATTCAATTCCGAGATGGACTAACAAAGCGAGAAACGGTTGGGCGTGACCATAACACCTATGGTTTTAGCATGTGGGTCGC
>SHAK01000020.1 GCA_004213515.1 Limisphaerales bacterium
ATTCTTCTGTTTCAGTGGGTTTTTCAGATGATGGCTCGGGAGAATCTATCTTGTGATTCTCCACATAACGTTTAGCATGCATCACGCTCGACCAGTGAATGGTACCCTCCCGTTCAACAATCTCACCTTGTGGCTGGTCTTGGTTTTTTCGAACATGTTTTTTAATCATGTTTAATCCCTCTACAACAACTCGCTCCGTTTTGGGAAAAACATCAATAATCTTACCACTTTCTCCGCGATCTTCTCCGGAAATAACGTAGACCAAATCCCCTTTTTTTACATGTCGCTTATTTCCCATAATCAAATTACCTCTGGTGCTAATGAAACTATTTTCATGAAGCGCTTTTGCCTTAATTCACGAGCCACGGGCCCAAAAATTCTTGTTCCTCGCGGATTTCCTTCCGGATCAATAATCACTATCGCGTTAGAATCGAACCTCAAAACAGAACCATCAGCCCTACGAATCGGTGACTTTGTGCGAACCACAACCGCATTAACAACTTCACCTTTTTTAACATTTCCATCCGGAGTAGCTTCACGGACATGAGCCTTAATCACATCTCCAACTGAAGCTGTATCCTTACGAATCCCAAGCACACCGATTGCCCAAGCCTCCTTGGCCCCAGAATTATCGGCAACATTTAATCTAGATCGTAACTGTAGCATTCGTTTTCTTTTTTCGTAATGAATTCAGACCAATAACTAGGCCTCTTTAGTATTATCGGAGGAAGATTCCGCAGACTCAGAAGCTGTAATGGCTAATTCGCCCTTCTTAACAAGCTCAGCCAAACGCCATCTTTTAGTCTTAGATAGCGGCCTTGTCTCCATGATTCTTACAATATCACCTACATGCGCTTCATTCCCTTCGTCATGGGCGATGAACTTATTGTAACGAGTAATAATTTTCTTATAAAGTGGATGTGAAATTCTTCGCGAAATCTGCACCACAATTGTCTTATCCATTTTAGTGGACACTACTTTTCCTTCCCGCACTTTGCGGTGGCTGCTTCTTGCCGTAGTTGTTGTATCTTTTTCAGCCATTAGTCTTTAAATTCTATTTGTGACTTCCTGAATCTTTTTAATCGCTTTAATCTTACCACTTGAGTAGACCAATTCGGCCAAGCCTCTTGTTGTAACTCTTATTTTGTTTGGATTAAATATTGACCCTAAAGTTTTAAAAACATCTTTACGATTTAGCTCCCCTTTAACCAATCCGTTTAAAGATTCTGTAAGCCCATCAACTGTAAAATCACCAACATTCTCTAAAGCTGATACTATTTGTTTGAAAGCTTCCTTACGCTGTAATTGGTTCAACCTTGTCTCTACACGAGCAATGTCTCTTCGCAAATCTCGCAAACGTATTGGCTTCTCAAGCTGACTTGTAGCCTTCTGCAACTTGAGATTAAACAACTCCAAACGTAATTCCTTACTTTGAGCACTTAATTCAACTTTTGTCTTGTCCTTAATCTCGGCAGCTTTCATTTAAATTTCCTTTCTAATCGCGCTTTGCAAGTCGGCATCTAACAGGCATCTTAGCTGCAGCTGCACTTAGCGCCTCTTTGGCAATACTTTCAGGTACTCCTTCGATCTCAAATAGCATCGTTGCTGGTTTAACTACTGCTACCCAGTGATCAACATTCGCTTTACCCTTACCCATTCGAACTTCTAAAGGTTTTTTTGTTACAGATTTATGAGGAAAAATACGAATCCACATGCTACCCCTTCGCTTCATACCTCGAGAAATAGCAACTCGAGCAGCTTCGATTTGTGTTCCTGTTATCCATCCCCGACCTAAAGCCTGCAAACCAAATGAACCAAAGGAAACTTTGTTTCCTTTTTGCGCGGTACCTTTACGGCTACCACGATGCATCTTACGATATTTAACTTTGTTCGGTTGTAAGGCCATTATTTAAATTATTTAATTTCTTTTAGGAACGAGCAGGACCTCTTCTTGGTGGTCGCGGACGTCGTTCTTTACGTTGTTCTTCTTCCTCTGCTGGATCCTTCCTACAAATCCAACACTTAACACCGATAATTCCATAAGTGGTGCTAGCTTCTGCAAATCCATACTGAATATTAGCTCGCAGAGTATGCAAAGGAACTGCACCTTCACGCGCATTTTCAGCCCTTGCAATGTCTGCCCCGTTCAAGCGCCCTGCAACACGTAAGCGGATACCTAGCGCACCCATGTCCATAGTAACCTGCATTGATCGCTTAATTGCCCTTCGGAAGGCAATACGGCGTTCAAGTTGCATGCAAATATTTTCGGCAACGAGTTGAGCATCTAGCTCAGGTGTCTTTACTTCTGCAATTTCAACGTAAACCTCTTTACCTGTCAACTTACTGAGTTCTTCTTTAATTCTGTCGATCTCAGCTCCTTTTCGTCCAATCACTACTCCGGGTCGAGCTGAAAATATTGTGATACGACACCGACTCGTAGCACGCTCAATTTGAATACGAGGCACTGCCGCGTCCTTGAGTTTATCCTTTAGAGCTTTTCGTATTTTGTAGTCTTCCACAAGCAACTCACCAAACTCTTTCTTGTCAGCATACCACTTAGATCGCCAATCACTATTGACGGCCAAACGAAATCCAATTGGGTTGGTTTTTTGTCCCATACAGTTTACTTTTAAATTTGATCCGTTAGAACGATCCTAATATGACAACTACGCTTGAGAATTGGACTAGCCGAACCTCTAGCTCTAGGCCTCCATCTTTTTAATGTAGGGGCATCTCCGACTGTTGCTTCCTTGATATATAACATCGTCTGCTCAAGTTTGTGAGGTGAATCTATAAAACTTTGATAAACATCAATCTTTGACTGCGAACTTCTTCGTGTTTTTTTGTTGTTAGTCGAATTGACCTTTTGTTCTAATTTACTGATACGATCACGCAAATCATCAACATCCCATTCATCGACTAAATTTTCTGCATTAGCCATGGCTGATTTTAATGTCTTTGAGACAAGGCGCGCAGATTTACGAGGAACATTTGCCAAGAGAGCCTGAGCCTCAAGAGCATGCATCCCCTGAATCTGAGTGGTAACAGCACGCACTTTTAACGGAGACATTCTTACTCCTTTTGTTACTGCTAAAATTTCCATCTTATACTCTCTTCTTTACTTTTTAGTAGCACCACCATGCGATCTGAATGCACGAGTTGGGGAGAATTCGCCAAGTTTATGTCCAACCATATTCTCAGTCACAAATACGGTAGTAAAATTTTTACCGTTATGAACCATAAATGTATGCCCAACAAATTCAGGAGCAATATCTGATCGCCTTGACCAGGTTTTGATTGGTTTCTTTTTTCCGTCGGCATTCAGCTTCTCTAATTTATCTAGCAGATGCTGCTCCACAAACGGGCCTTTTTTAATTGAACGTCCCATCTAAATTACCTTTTTTTCATAGGCCGACCATCACGGCGCACTAAAATCCATTTATTTGAAGGCTTATCTTTAGGCCTCGTTTTGAACCCCTTCGCCAAAACACCCCAAGGTGACATAGGATGCCCTCCCCCTGAAGTACGCCCTTCACCACCTCCCATAGGATGGTCCACTGGGTTCTTAGCAACAGCACGAGTTATCGGTCGTTTTCCTTTATGCCTAGTGCGACCAGCTTTACCTACTATAATTTTTTCGTGATCGGCATTGCCTACAGTTCCAATTGTAGCGTAACACTTTTCGTTAATTCGACGAATCTCGCCTGAAGGCAGCTTTACCTGAGCATAACCCTCCGCAACAGCCATAAGCGATGCAGCAACTCCAGCAGAACGAACCAACTGTCCTCCGCGCCCGGGGGTCATTTCTAAATTGTGTATTTCTGAACCAGGAGGAATATTTGCAAGAGGTAAAAAGTTTCCATTTTCGACGGGAGCCTTTGGCCCACTCATTACTTTATTTCCAACAATCTGCCCCTCAACCGCAATCATATAACGCTTTTCACCGTCCTCATACTTAAGTAGAGCTAGACGCGCGGAACGACAGGGATCATACTCAATGGCAATAACCTCAGCTGCAATTCCATGCTTATTGCGCTTAAAATCAACATTACGGACCTTCTGCTTATGACCTCCCCCGATGCCCCTTGCTGTAACACGGCCATTGCTATTTCTACCGCCAGACCGCTTTTTGGTCTTAACTAAACGCTTTTCGGGCTTCGTTTTCGTAATTTCAGAAAACGAAGAGACTGTCATATAACGCCGTGACGGCGTTACAGGATTGAAACTCTTTACTGGCATAAAACTAATACCCCGATTGGGGCGGTGACGCTCCCTACCATAACTCCCCAACTCTGGGAAAGCGGGTTATCGGCAGGTCGCCAAATTTTTTCTAACCTGTCCCTAATCACCGTGAAAAGGGCCGGGGAAAATATCAAAAAAAAGTTAGGGTGCAACCTCTTTTTCGATGTTTTGGGTTTTTTTTATATTAAAAAAAACTCTATAAAAAGACTGTTTTTCTTAAAAACTGCTAATTTAAAGCGAAAAAAGCCTAAAATCTAACCAAAAAAGTGTTTAATTTGACTAAAAAAGTATCTTAAATTATTGAAAATCAGTCACTAAAGTAATCTAACGAATTCCTTTGGCCTCTAATTGCCTAATTTCCATTGCCCATCCTGCTCGCTCCTCGTCTGTAACCTTAGGATCTGGCATCAGGCTGCGCCGAGTACAATTAACCAAAGCCTGCAAAGTCTGATATCTCCTAGTCTCCCCAATAGCCGGGGGAAGCAAATCATTAATAATAGCAATTACTTCGTTCATTGTTAGCTTATCGTTATTTCCCTGAAGTTTTGCTTTCGCTTTAAGTTCTGAACGCAATGCTGCAAACCCAGCTGCAGACCAACCCTCTGTCACTTTAGCGAATCGCTCCCTATCCTCTCCTGTCAATTTACCACTAACGACCGGACTGGCTACCCAATCAAGAAAAGCTTCTCGATCTTTTCCCTCAGGGTCTAGCACTGGAATGATCAAATCTCCTACTCGACCTGGACGCCTAATATCAGGTGAGAGTAAATGAATACGCGCGGTGACTAGTAGCCAAATGACTTTACCCCGTAATAGCGGATCAGACATCATGGACTGTATCTTTCCGGTCAGACGTCTTTCTGTTGCATGAGTATCAGCACCCACTCCACCAAGCTGAGTATCGGCTTCATCAATAAAAATTAAAACGCGAGAAAGCGCCATTAAAACACGACGCAATCGTTCAAAAATAACATCTGTCTCACCATAATATTTGCTTCGAAGGTTTTTTATAACCAAAACAACCATGTCCAACTCAGATGCAACCGCCTCAAAAATGAAAGTTTTCCCAGCTCCAATTGGCCCCCCAATTGCAGCACCAGGAAGCGCCTCACCGCTATCCATTCCAAATCGAGGAATTACTTCTTTATCCAAAAAGGACTTCAAGCGACTAAAACCAATTACGTCATTTAAGCTATGTCCCGGTTTTTTGAATTCAACAACCTCTTCACCCAACTGGCTCTTGATGAAATCCTCAACCTTGTCCACAACTTCCTCTTGTGAAAGCTTCGCACGACCATGCCTAACGCCCTTAAGCAATTGCATTAGAGCATGAAGGGATAATCCAGCAGTCAGCTCTGCCAATTCGGTTTGCGTACCCCACAGTTGAATCTTTCGACCTTTAGAATCGTTTCTAGAGAACCAAGAAATAAAATGTTTGCGAGTATCAAAATCCGGTGAAGGCACCTCAACATCAATCAATTGTGGTAAACGCGCAATGCGTTGGTTCAGCTGAGAACGTGACTCAGCAATCATCACCACCGAATCATCACCGTTAACAAAACCCAGATCAGAAAACCAATCGTGACATATGCTGACACGCTGCCTATCCATATCATTTAAGCTTGTGATCGGCGCATCTGGAAGCAACATGTCTGCACCTTCCACAACGATCAACAAGTTTTCTTTAAGAAAATGAGAATCACCAACCTTTGTTCGAGAACAAAGACACATTTGCCGCATCAGTTCCAAGGCAAGAGTTGGATTACTCACCGCCTTCTGAAACGAGTCATCGTACATTCCGGTAACTTCATCAACCTCAGCCGCAACCTTATCAGTATCCATCATTCGATTGATCGCAAGCTGATCGGCGCTCATTCCAAGTCGCCATTCTATCCATGCCTTACGAACTTTTTCAGAGTCCTTATCACGTATAAATCTAATTGGCCCATTTAGCTCGTAAACAACGAGTATCAAATTCGGCAAATTCCAACTCGCCGTCAGATATTCAACAAGCGAACAATACTCATCGCTCTTACCTTTATTATTGTGAAAAACATCGTGGATGTTTCCGGTCAAAATCAATGCTCGGGATTGGCCCGCATTTAATATTCGACCAGCTTTACGTAGAAACTCATTTACGCTAGTTGCCATAGTATTTTTTTTGGTAAAAGGGTAATAACTAAACTAAATCATTAACGAGGTGATCATTGCGAGACTGTAATATATCAGGATTATAAACGTACTTACGAATGTCCTTTCGAATAATATCAAAAGATTCGTAGTTAGGGCGTTCATTTGGCTTAAATATTGGAGCCTCTCTATCATAAACAACGGTAGCACCTGGCGAAACGTCAAAGCCAGATTTCTTCCAATCCCAATACTGCGATAATCCTATTAGGCGATCACCAACTCGTATGGCTTCATTAAGCTCATGTGTAACAATTATTAAAGTGTAAGGTGGTTTTTTATTTTTAGATAATGCTTCCTGATTTTCTTGATATAATTGAAGGAGCATTTCCTGCAATTCCTCTCGAGTAGCTTCATCTAGGGCTCCAAAAGGTTCATCAAGTAAAATAATCTCAGGCTCCATGATCAAAGCCTGTGCAATAGCTACCCTTTGCTGCATTCCACCTGACATTTGGTCGGGATACATATTAATAGCATTACCAAGCCCAACCTTTTCTAAGAACACAGCGGCCCTATCTCTAAAAACTTTGCGCTTTTTTGCCCAACCAGACCAATTAAATATACGAAAAAGCGAACTAGTCTGATCAAGTTTCAATCCAAGAGCAACATTGTCTAATGCAGTCAAAAAAGGATAAAGTGAATATTTTTGGAAAACTATCCCTCGATCCCTTCCAGGACGATCAGCAGTAATTAATGATCCATTTTGCATTGTCAAAATCTTACCCTGATTAGGAGGATGAGTACCTAGTATTGATCTTAAAAAGGTGGACTTTCCACAACCACTTGGGCCAATTAAAGAAACAAACTGACCAGCTCTAACCTTTAAGTTTAAATCGTAGAGCACTTTAGTTGCACCAAACCAATGACTCACTTTTTGGCAGTCCAAAGCATAATTGTTGTGTTGCTTGACTACCATTATTTCGAATCATTCTGATACCAAGGACAAATCTTTGACTGTAGGAAACGAAGCCCATAATCTAGTAAATAACCAAAACCTGCTAAAAATACGAGGTAAGGATAAACCACATTCATATTTGTAAGTTTAAATTGTAAACGAATTCGGTAACCAAAACCAACATCACCAACTACCATTTCTGCAGCAATCAAAAATACAATTGCTGGCCCAATGCATAAGCGAACTGCGTCAATAAATTTTGGAAGCACTTGTTTAAATACCACCTCATATGCAGTCTCAAAATGAGAGGCCCCTAAAGTATATGCCTTGTCTAGCATTTCAGAAGGTATGTCTTTGATTGCTAAATAAACTGTAACCGCAAGCGCCGGAATAACACCAAAAGCTATCATGGCTACATACATTTTCATTCCTGTACCAAAAAACACAAAATACACAGCCAGCGCTGCAGTTTGAGGGACTTTTGCCAACAAAGAAATTGGTGGCTGTAGAAATGCCTCTACAGATGCAATACATCCCATAAACATACCTATCAAAAAACCAAAAATAATTCCCAAACTAATCCCAGCTGCGAGGCGTTTTCCAGTGGCAATTGAATCCTCTATTAACCAGCGATGCCCCTTTCGATCTGGCTGAGTAAATTTTTTTGCACCCTCAGCCAGCTGACCCCAACTTGGAATGGTAGTATCTTGAGGATTAATTTGATGCTGTCGGTGCGAAATCCAAGTATAGCTCAAAAGTAAAAGCAACACTGAAAGCGCCGATAATACGACCCGTTTAATTCTACTTATCGGGCGGCCTATCATAAGTAAAAATGCCGTTTATATACTTAATTCAATGGGGAAGCTTTTACTTTTTGAATATAGCTAGCGTCAAACCGAACTGAAGCATCGGTTTCCTCTGAGCCATAAACAAGAGTTGGTTTGGAATCCACAATCCCATGTGAAGTACAAAAATCTACCACACGGTTCATGATTTTTGGCAAATCAGCCCCAGTAAGTATGGCCTCCCCTTCGTCTGCAGTTCCATAAAATTTTGTTTGTTGCACAACTTTCTCCATATCTTTCAATGTGACATTGGCGAATTTCTCACCAATTGCAATTAAAGTATCATCACGTTGTTGTGGATCAGCGATAGCAGCATTTACTTGATAGAACGCATCTATAATAGCACACGCAAAAGCCTCACCACCTTCTTTTTCAAGACTTTCCTTTGCAACGACTACCGAATCAATAATCTCATTTGGTATCTTTGTTGAATCAAAAAGCACACGCACATCATCTCGCTTGGCAAGAGTAGAAATCACAAACGGATTCCAAACAACAATAGCTTCTTGAGCCTGATTCTTCTGCTGCATTGCAAGAGCTGCCGCACCGGGATCCATATTAGAAAACAAATAGTCTTCCTCCTTCTGATTAAGCAACTCAAGATTACGAACAAAACAATATTCAGAAACTGATTTCTCCAGTCCGAATACTTTTTTACCTTTCAAATCTTCTACCGATTTAATGTCATTAGTAACCAGACAGGCGTCAGCTCCAAAGCTTGTCGAAGTTGGCAAAACCATAACCCCAGGCCGGCCACTAGAAGGGCTTAAAATATCCATATTTGTAATGCATACAGCATCACACTGGCCAGCTCCATACATAGCTAAACAAGGATCGTATTCTGCTTCTTTCAACACTATATCAACCCCCCATTTCTCTTCTACAGATCCTAGTTCTCCTTTTTTCCCATTCAAAATTCCTTTTAGATCAGCAACTCCAAACACACTCCACGAAGGATATTCACTCCATGCTAGAGAAAAAGTCGGAATATCTTGTTTAGAGTTTGTATTTTCACCACTCCCACAACCGACTAACGCGATTAACGCGAAACTTAAAAATACAACAGCCCAATTCTTGTTATTCATATTTTTATTATTCATTTTATAATTAATAAATGCCTAATCCAAAAAAAGATCCCTCTAGATTAGGGATCAATAAATAAATTGTTACTCAGGCAGAGAACTTTCAGAATTTGAGGATTCCTCTTTTTTAGGCTCTATCGGAGCAGCCTCTACACCCTCAGCTAAACCTAGTAATGAATCAAATTCGTCGGTGGCTGAATGAGTCCTCGCATACTCTAAAAATTCTGCTTCTTGCGCTTTTCCGTCCGTACCAGCCATTTCACGAGAAACTCTTGCTTCAGCTCGCATCTCACTACGAAGCTCTCGCATATCCTGTAATTCCTTTGCCATTCCGTCTTGTGAGATGCCATTAAGCATATCTGACAAGTCTGTTTCCTCCTTGGCAGTGATAACATCTGCAACTGCATCAGCAGCCTCGCTCTTGAGTTTCTCAATATCACGAGTCAGCTGGGTTAGGTTGACTTTATGATTTGCCAAGCTCTCATCGTATTCAGCAATATCACCCTCTAGATCTTTAATATGATCCTTTTTTTCAGTAACAGTTGCAGCAAAATCATTGTATGCAGTGAGGCATTTTCTGTATTGTTCACTAGCATGTATTTCCTCTTTTGTTTGACCTTCATTTTGCAACTTACTTACTGTCTGTTTGGCCATTGCAAGAGCCCCTGCCTTTAAAGTTTCAAGCTTCTTGGTTTCTTCGGTTAAGGCCTTAAGCTTAGCCATTTTTTTCTCTTGCTGAGCTATTAATTTTGCAACGGCCTGCTTGTAAGTGTGTATCTGATCAACCTTGCTTTTAATTACGTCATCAAATTTCGCTTTCATGACAGTTGGATTTTTATCCAACGCACGACGAGATTTGTCGATCTGACCTGTGATTAAATAAAGACCGGCCTTAACCCATCTCCAAACTGCAGCAAGTGGATTCATTCTGAAGAAGTATTATTAATTTTGTTTAATTTATTCAAGGAATTCGTATTTAACAATGAATCTACTCTTTGTTCAACCTTTTTTGCCACTTCAAGACTTTGATCCAACTCCCCTCTAAGTGTTTGTAAACGTGCGTCACCGTCGCTTTTCTTTGTGATACCTTGCACTGCTGCAAGTGTACGACTCATATGCTCTACCGTTCCAATTACTTCACCAACCAATTTTTCCCTCTGTTCCATAATCGGCTTTTGAGCCAACTCTGACGACAAACTATCCGCAGTCTTCCAAAGCTGAAGAGACTTTTCCAACGATCTAACACATTGCTGGAACAACTCCTCTGCTCGCTTCTGAATCTCATCTATCATTGCCCTATTTAAATCAGGTGCAATTTTATCCAGCTGGCTAAATGCTTGTCTCAGTGATCGTAAATCCTGCATTGAATCTTCGGTTCGAGAATCACCATCCAATGTCAACCTATGATGAAAGTGATCAAGCCGCTTGAGCTTGTCTTTTTTGGCTTTGTCTCTTGATTCTTCAACAATTTTTTTTACCCGTTCATCACGACCTAGAATCATTTTAGTTAAGAACATTCCACCCGAACCCAGAACACCACTTAGACCAACGAGCATTGCACCTAAAAAAGCAGAACCTTTTAGACCAAGCGCAAAAAGCGACGCAAACGCAGCTGTGCCCACCATGAATGGAAAAATAACCATCGGACTAGAAACAACGTCCGCTATTACTCGTTTGGCTATGTTTTTTTCTTCACTCACATCACTTCAATCCCACAACAAAGGAGAGAACAACTTCGTCAGAAATAATGGATGAGTCAACGCTGGGCTTCTTTGAAAGCTCTTGTTTTCTGATTCAGAATGGTATTTGGCCCACTTCAAATCTTACAGATTGAGCAGAACCAGACTTAGCTGCAGATGGCGCAGCCTCAGTCCGCATTCTGGAAATTGAAAAACCATCTTTTTGAAGGAATTCTCCAACTGACTTAGCTCGAGTCTCTGCAAGACGCCGATTAGCCTCAGGGTCTCCTTCAGACCTAGTTTGCCCCACAATTCGCAGATAAAAACTAGGAAAGTTATCTAACATCTTCTTTAATCTTCTTAATTCATGTTCACTTGAAAGAGAAATTGAAGCAGACCCTCTTCGGAAACCAATCGACTGAACATTGAGATCTCCTACAGCTCGCAAAGCACCCCACTGACTTTCATTAAGCTTTCCTAGTTGAGCATTAGTTCGAACACCTTGCAAATCTGTTGTTCCTTGACCCAACCCAGCAATTAGGCTTTCAGGATGAAAGTTTTCTGACTGCATTTCCGATAAAATCTTATCGAAGTATAGAGAAGTATAATTTCCATTGAGAGGATCAGATTCAAGTGCCTTCGTTTTTAAAAGAATTTCAGTAACATTTCCAATCATGTCTTCCATAGTTAGCAAATCACCCGCAGAAACTCCTTTTACCACTCCAAAGTGCGCATAGTTCTCAAGCGTATTTTTCCATTGAATACCACTAACAATTGCTTTGGAACCATCTTCAGATAAACTTGGATCATCCGAACGAACCAAACCCGCAAATCCTTGGGGTTCATTTCTGTAATGATGGGCTGCACGGGAATAAGCCTCAATAACTGACCTAACTTTTTCAGGATGATCACGCAGGTACTCACGCCTTGCCACAAGGACATCAACTATCAGCCCTTTGATTTTAGAGCTATCTAGTAAGACTTTTACCCCTTTAATTTTTTTCGCCTGAGAAACATGTGGTTCCCATAAAACATATGCCTGTTTTTTTGAGCGGTCTGCACTTTTCATGACCTCAAAAACCGCCTCTGAGCCATCTTCTTCCTTAATCCAATTATTTCCCAATTTTGGCAGTTTAAAATGAGATTTGACAACTCGAGCCAAAAACTCGCTGGGAGAACTCGGTGTAAGCACAAAAGATGCATCTGAAACATTCAGATCCTGAACTGTTTTAACTCCTTGATCAAACGCCAAAACAGCATCAGCCCCAGTGGTTTCATCAATTACCATCACAATTGAAACCGGAAAACGACCCAACTTAGCACCAGCTACAAGTAGCGAATCAATAGTGAAAACAGCCATATCTACATCACCATCTTCTAATGCCTCAAGGCGAGAATCGTAGTCAGCTTCATCCTTAACCATCGTCAAGCGAATCCCGTCATAACGAAGATTTTTCTTAATCTCATCCGATCGAAGCACTGAATAACCACTAAATAGATCGGCTTGAATTTTTACCTCATGGGAATAACTGCTATTCGAACCGGTATCCGATTGAAGCTTCTCATTCTGAGGTTCGGTCCAAAAAAAGCGAACCGTTATTGCTAAAACGGCTAAAATAACCAGCCAAACAACAGCAACAATACAACCTTTGAAACCTTTACCTTCCGCCATTATTTTTTATTCTTAGACGCATTTACTACAGAATAAATCCCCAATAAAATTATAACTGGGCAACCACAACCCAAAAGCAAAAGAGCAAAATTACTTGGCTCGTTTCCATTTGATTGAACTGGCCCCCCCGATCCAGAAGAAGATGAATTCGCCTGCGGTAATTGAGCAGCTCGACGCATCACTGCATAATCTTGTATTGGATCATTACCAGTTGTCGAAAGGGATTTAAGCATCTCCGAAGCGGTTTGTTTTGGTAAATCCGCAATCAATTCAAATGCGTCCTCATCAGTTTGACCAGTAGCTGCTGCAGAAACCTCAGCAAAAACTTCAGTTATAGCCTGCTTTAGAGAGGCCGGATCATCTGCACTTCTGTATGTATGTACTTTAGTCGCTAAGGTATGCTTAGACTCCATATCAACACCAATCACATCAATAGTGATTCCTCTAGAGATGATATCAGGAGTATAACCTTCAACTAAATTTGTATCATTAGCTTCGCCATCCGTAACGACTAACAATCTATAAGTTCCATAACCAAATTGCTTTTTTCGAGCCTTCAATAATGCGTCAGCACCACGTTTCATGTAAGCCCCAAGAGGCGTTCCCCCACCAGATTTTATACTGTCAATCGAACCATTGAGCCGCTGCTCTTCACGCTTACCCAGAGGATATACCCAGTCACCTCTTGGAAAAACTAAAACCCCAACATGTGTCGATTCTGGAACCTGCCCTAACACCTGCTTTAAAGCATCTCTTGCAACTGACATACGATCAATACCAGCCATAGGTGTTCCCATAGAGCCAGACGCATCTACTACCACAACTACATTGTCTGTAACCTGCACCTCAGCTCGCAAACATGGAGAAAAACAAATTCCAATTGCTATAAGTCCTAGAACAAAGTTGCCTGTTTTATTATTAAGGTTCATTGACACTTTATAAATATTTTAAAAATCAAAATCAGATTCCTGGGTTACTTCTGCAGAAACACGAATAACACGAAATTCCACCCGCATGTTCTGCTCAGCCTCTACGACTGAGCGAGGCTTAGAAATAAAAGGCTCAGCTATACCAACCCCCTGCGGCTGAATCTGCGACAAATCAACTGCAATACCCTTGCCCTTGGCATAAGCAATGACCGAGCTCTTTACCGCCTCGGCTCTTTTTCTCGAAAGATTTAAAGCTGCCTGCATCGTACGACGCGGGTTATAGTCATCAACACCATCAAAGTCTCCCTTACCAATTGATTCTAGTAAACGTTCTGTATCATCAAGACTCAATGAACGGCCATTTAACGAATAAGAATAATTACCACGGCTCCCAGAACGCTTTAGTGTCCCCTTAGTCAAGCCGGCCTTAACCAGATCAACCAAAGTTTTTGTTGGATCTGCATGACCACGAATAGCTATCACAGCATTACCAAACTTATCTGCCGTTTCAATTACACGATTGAACTCAGCTGCATATTGCACCGCCTTAAACTCAATCTGATTAGGTTTAAAGTTGATAGTAAAAGAAACAATCGTTCGATCATCTAAAAGCCCACCTGAACTAAGTTCTTCAATCTCTGACAATACAGCTTCAGCCCTAAAACGTTCACCTTGTTCTAAGCTTGTTTTTTCCAAATAATTTAAAAAATCTTCGTGCTTATAATTAAGTCCAGACGGAAATAGCCCCATCTTTTGTTTAGCATAACCACGAGTCGTCGCCAATTCTAAGGAAGATGCTTGAAACGCTTCAAACCCATGAAGATTACCTTCCTTTTCAAAAAAGCTAACATTACCTGGATAACCAGCAAACGTGCAGTCCAGTAAAAGGCCATGCGCCTCATCAGCATTGGGCACAACCTCTTCTGTGTAGATCTTAACTGTCTGATTCAAAAGATTTACGTAAGAAGGGTCTCTTGTGCCGGCATCAAAAGCGGCACGTTTATCAACTAATTCCTCAGCTGCCTTAAGATATCCGGCAACAAGTTTCCTAACTAAAGAACGATTAGCATCATAAAAATCCTTCCTACAAACGTAAACATCAGCAATAGACCGAGATAATTCTGCTGTAGAAACCAAAACTTTAGCCCCCTTAACTGTACCCTCTGCGCCAGTTCCTATACTGGTTAAATCGGTACAAAGCCCAAACATGTCTGGTGTTATCGCAAAACAGGCCGATATGGTAGAATCTTTACGAAAGGCTTCAACTGGTGATCCGTCACCTGTTAAATTTTCATAAAACTTTACTGTAATATCATCCCAGCTCAATTGCGCAGTTTTTAATACATCATCCAACATACCAATGTGAGGTCCCCCTTGTTGAACTGCTATAGTTTTACCCCTTAGGTCGGTAACAGTTTTAATTCCTTCCCTAGCAACCATATGATCCCCTGCAGACCAAGTCATTTGCATGATCATTACTCCCTTTGTTCGAGGATCAGAACCGATCACCTCCGAGGCTTGCCCCATCATCCTGTAAGTTCCCCGTAAGAAAGGGGATTTACCAGAACGATAATCTCGAACCTGTTGAATAAAATTATCACCCGGAGTTAAATTAAGATTTAGTCCCTGCTTCTGAAATATACTTCCTGACTGGGTTTTCAATCCACCGTTGGCATAAAATGTAGCCATGTCGCCTCCCCAAATAATATATGGCAACTGTAATGATCCACCTGACTTAACGGAGCCGACTGGACCACTTCCAACCAACTCAGAAAACAACTTCGTCTGCGCCGAAACATTTGTGGCAGCAAGGATGCCGATCAAAGTTAATAAATTTAATAGCTTCATTATAAATCTAATTGATTTGTAAATTTATATTGGCACTAAAAAAAAATCAATTATAATTTATTTGTATATTATAATAAAAATTTAGTTTGAATATATGATTTAACACAGTCTTATTTAACTTAAAAAATTTGTGGAATCCTATCACTCACAATATTTAAAAAGAGCTTCCAGAAAACGATTAATTTCTTCAGCTCCTGATCCAAATTTAATGATGGTCGTTGTAATACCCTGCTTCAATGAACCAGACCTTCTTGGAACACTTCAAAATTTATTCCAATGCGATCACCCCCTTGGAAAAACAGAAGTAATTGTGGTAATCAATAGTTCTTTGAGCTCCCCTAAAGGTGTTCAAGAACAAAATCAAAAGTCACTCAAAGAGGTATCCCACTGGCTAAACACTGCGACCAATAAATGGCTAACCATTCATTTATTGCATATCCCAAATTTACCTCAAAAAAATGCAGGAGTCGGCTTAGCTCGTAAGATTGGTATGGACGAAGCGATTAGACGTCTTGTCGATGTCAAAGCAGAAGAAAACGGAATTCTTATTTGCTATGATGCAGACTGTAGATGCTCACCTAACTATTTAACTAGTATTGAAAAACATTTCTTACAATCGCCTAAAACCCCTGGAACAAGTATTTATTTTGAACATCCTCTTAATGATCATGAAATGGTAAAATCTGGGTTTGGAAAACTTGAAGAATCTATTAATCAAGAGGAATTTGAAGGAATATCCGCATACGAACTCCATCTTCGTTATCATGTGCGCGCACAGAAGCACATTAACTTTCCATATGCGTTCCAAACAATAGGATCTGCCATGGCTGTTCGAGCTTGGGCATATATCAAACAAGGAGGTATGAATCAGCGCCAAGCCGGCGAAGACTTTTATTTCCTTCAGAAAATTAGCTGGCTAGGGAAAGTGACTGAATTGCAAACTGCAACAGTTTACCCTTCTCCCAGAATTTCCGATCGTGTACCATTTGGAACAGGAAAAGCAATCAGCAATTATATAGGATCAAAACAACAAGAAACCTACCCTCTTCAAGCCTACTGGGATGTACAATGGCTTATTCATCAGATTGATTGGCTATGGGAATTCGGTCATTTTAAAGCCCCCCCCGCAGCACCTTTGGCAATTTTTTTAGGGGAAAAATTCCTCAAAGAAATCATTCCAGAAATACGCCAAAACTCAACTGATTCACAAAAATTTCGCAAGCGATTCTTTAGATGGTTTAATGCCTTTCGCCTTATGAAATATCTCAATATTGCAAAAGATAAATTCTATGGTTCAAACAAAGTTGAATCTGCGGCTCAAGAATTACTAAAAGAAATAGGGTATCAGAAAAAACACGAAAACATTATTGATCTTTTAAAAAAATATCGTCAACTGGACCGCGACTCATTTAAACCATCTGAATTTCAAACTAATAAATCAACGACCCATTAACTTTGTAGCCCGTTTCTGCAACCATATAAGATCCTGATTTCTCATGTTGCTATCTGAATGGCCACCCCAATGCCCCCCCTCGTCACCTCGTGCATGAAGTTGTTTAGTATCTCTACCCATCCATTTGCGAACCTTGCTAGACCCATCCATATAACCCAATGCTGCAGTCCCGCTGTGATAACCTGCAGGAACATGATAAAAACTCTGTTTCATATTTAGCCCAAAAAATGGTCGACATAAACTTAGCGGATGCACTTCGATAAAAGTGAAAATCTCTCCCGGACCTCGGGCAGAATCTGACATTTTTAAATATGACTGATATCGAGAATTAGGTTGATTACGATAAGCTGGCTCACCTCGGCCGCGTGTTGTATCCCAACCCACAAAACTATTTAAAGCATAACTTCTTAAGCGTGGCATTTCATTACGACCAACCTTGATAGTACTTTTGTCAGATGGACATCGGTAAACCCCCTTAGTTTGAATATACTGACCAAATAATGACAAACGTTTATCGATCAACATCTCAGGCTTACCTGCATCCTGAGGGCGAGAAGAAAAAACGCCACCAACCCATGTCTTGCGAACTAGTCCATTTCCATTATGAACCACCTGATCATCATGATCATCAGCATACAATTGCATCATAATACCTAACTGTTTGAAATTACTAAGACAGACAGTCTGAGTTGCTTTAGTTTTTGCAGCAGCTAAAGCAGGTAAAAGCAGGCTTGCTAGAATTGCTATGATCGCAATAACTACCAAAAGCTCTATCAATGTAAATCCTCTGAGTTTTTTCGTCATAATCATTTTAAATCCTGAACTATTAACAATTAGATAAAATCAATAATCGAAAGAACCTACCTCTTGGCTTAATGTTTGCAACCAGTAAAAAAACAGTCAATTCCCTTTATATCTTTGATTTATTTGATCTAGTGCCCATGCAGCATGCTCAGCAATAAGAGATTCTTGATCATTTTTAGCACGTTCTAGAGCCGGAATTGCCATAGGATCACCAATATTACCAAGCGCTACACAAACGTTCCTTAAAAGTCCGCGACGCTTTGTTCGTTTTATCGGTGTATCACGAAATTTTGAACGAAATCCATCTTCATCCAACGATAACAGTTCTAATAAATTTGCTTGATCCAAATCATCCCGACGATGCTCAGCCATAAGACGCCCCTTGCCTGCAAACCTATTCCAAGGACAGGCAGAAAGGCAATCGTCGCATCCATAAATTCGATTACCAATCATTGGTCTAAATTCTAATGGTATTGATTCCTTCAACTCAATAGTCAAATAAGAAATGCAGCGACGTGCATCCAGCACAAATGGCGAGGTAATAGCTTGAGTCGGACAAACGTCGATACAATCAGAACATTTACCACACCGGTTATGCTCTGATTTATCTGGTTCAATTTTAGTAGTAGTTATAATTTCAGATATAAAAAAAAAATTACCAAGCCTACGACTTATCAGATTTGTATGTTTACCAATAAATCCTAAACCAGCTCGTTGAGCGATATCACGCTCAAGTATTGGACCTGTATCAACATACCAAAGAGATTTAGCTTCGTTACTTGTAAGAGTCTGCAAGTACTCAGTCAGTTGAATAAGCGCTTCCCCAATAGAATCATGGTAATCCCTATAACGAGCATAGCGAGCGATAAGCCCTAGGTTAGGAGAATCATCATCAATAGTGTCCTTGCCTTCATAACTAGCCGCTAGTGTTATAATGGAAGAGGCGTTCTCAAGAACTAATTTCGGATCAACACGTTTCTCAGCATTTCGTTTAATCCAGGCCATCGATCCATGTTTTTCACTATCAATCCAATCAAGAAATTGATTTGCACTCTCTGGCGGATTAGCATTAGTGAAACGACAATCATCAAAACCTAATTCCAAAGCCCTTTGACGTATCGCAGCCTTCATCAGACTTTTTGATTAACAACCTGATTAAACTGACCATATATAAGCTGAGCAACTTCTTTAGCTGAACGGTACTCAGTATTCACTAACATATCAGCCTTACTGTAGGCCGGTTTACGTTCATTCATAAGATCAATAATACGTTGCTTAGGGTTCTCTGTTTGAAGCAAAGGTCGATGAGATTGATCTTTTACACGACGCCAAATGGATTTAGATGAAGCCCAAAGACAGAAAATCATAGAGTACTTTTTCATGGCATCCATATTAGATTGATCCACAAGCAAACCTCCGCCCGTGGCTATTACAGTGTTTTTTCGATCTGCCAACATAGCCAACAACTCTCGCTCATAATGACGAAAAGTATCCTCCCCACGTTCTTCAAAAATCCGAGGAATACTCATTCCTACATGATCTTCAATAAATTGATCAGTATCCAAAAAATCGAAACCACTAAGCTTGGATAAAACGCGACCAACCGCAGTTTTGCCACAGCCCATAAATCCAGTTAAAGCAATATTTTGGATTTCTCTATCCTGATCCACGGAAAAAAAGTACTACAATAATTATTATGTTGCCCGACTTTTTAACTGAAACTCGACCCTAACTTAGTTAACAAGTAAGATGAACACGTGTTTAGGCCGTGCATTGACCTGCATAACGGCAGGGTGAAGCAAATCGTTGGAAGCTCTATTAACGACAACCAACCTAACTCGCTTCGTACCAATTTCATCTCAGAAAAACCACCTTCTTGGTTTGCTGAAAAATACCGAATGGACAACCTAAAGGGGGGCCACGTTATAAAACTAGGTAATGGAAATGATGAGGCTGCCTTGGAAGCACTAAACACCTGGCCCGAGGGGTTACAGATTGGAGGCGGCATCAATGCCACTAATGCAGCTAAATGGATTGACTCCGGAGCCTCCCATATCATTGTCACATCGTGGCTTTTTAAAGAAGGTAAAATCGACACGAGTCGCCTCCAAGAGCTCAGTAAAAAAGTTGGTAAAACAAGACTTGTGATCGACTTAAGTTGTAGACTTCAAGGAGGAGATTATTTTGTAGTCACCGAGCGATGGCAAACTTTCACAGAGCTAAAGATTAATTCAAGGACTCTCAACCACTTGGCTAAGTATTGCGATGAATTCCTAATACACGGTGTTGACGTCGAAGGCCTAAGCCAAGGAATAGATGAAACACTCGTTAAGCTGATTGCTAAGCATTGTCCAATCACTGCTACTTATGCTGGTGGTGCCCAATCACTAAGAGATCTTCAGCGTGTTAGCAAAATCGGACATGGGCGCGTCCATCTAACAATTGGTTCCGCACTAGATATTTTCGGAGGTAACGGTATTAAATATAACGATGCTGTTGCGTTCAACAAGAAACAAACAAAAATTTGAAAAGCAAATCGTATCTTTAACAATATGTGATGTTTAAGATATAAGAACCGTAAAGTTATTTAACACCAAATTTGTGTATAGTGGTTTGCGTGTATTTTTCCTTAGGACGTAAAACTGTACTAGGGAAGTGGGGCTGATTAATTGAGTCGGGGAAATGTTGAGTTTCCAAACAAAATGCATTGCGAAATTCATATTTCCAACCACCTTTGCCGATCTCAGTTCCATTAAGAAAGTTACCAGTATAAAATTGAATACCAGGCTCGGTGGTAAAAATTTCAAGCGTCCTTCCTGATGTTTCTTCTTCGACCCGAGCAGCCATACTAATTTTTCCAAATTCTATTTTATTCAAACAATAATTATGATCATATCCTCCCGGTTCTCCAGCTAGCTTATCATCATCAATTCTGGCACCAATTTTAGTAGGTTTAAGAAAACTCATTACATCATCTACTTTAAGTATTTCCCCAGTCGGAATACCTGTCTTGTCCACCGGTGTATAATGATCGGCATTAAGTTGTAGCACGTGATCAAGAATCTGACCTTTGCCAGCCAGATTCCAGTAAGCATGATTAGTTAGATTGACAGGTGTAGCCTTATTGGTAGTAGCTAGGTAATCAATACGCAACTCGTTATCATTGGTAAGAGTGTAAGTCACCTTCATCTTAAGCTCTCCAGGATACCCTTCTTCACCATCCGGACTAACATAGCTAAAAGCTACTGCTTCACCCTCCTTGCTTCGCACCTCTCTCGCAGACCAAACCTTCTTATCGATTCCCTCGATTCCTCCATGTAAATGATTTGGATCATTATTAGTAGCTAATGAGTGCTCATGGCCATCAAGTGTAAATTTTCCCTTGGCAATACGATTTGCTACTCGCCCAGTAGTAACACCGAAGTAAGAGTGACCATCTAAATAATCCTCTAGCTTATCATGCCCAAAAACCACATCCCCTAAATTGCCGTTTTTATCTGGCACGTGCATCTCTGTGAGCATAGCGCCGTAAGTAATAATTTTTGCCTGCAAACCGTTTTTGTTAGTCAGAATGTAAGCGTCGACTTTTTTTCCGTCTTCAGTTTTTCCAAATGCTTCTTTTTTCACAGAGCCTTTATTTTTCTTTTTCGCCGCGATAACTGATTGTTCGACTAAAGCGCCGGCAAGAAGAAATCCTGCCACAAAATATGCTATTTTTTTCATCATAATTTTACACTCACTTTTCTCTTATACCAGTATGAAATCAAAGACCTTTCTAGGTCTCCCTCGGACTGGTGTCAATGTCATTCGCAGAACGAAACTTTGTTTAATAAAAAAAACGAGAGCTGATATAGCTCTCGTTTGAAAAATATATTTAAAAGTACTCTTAGGTGAGTGTGATTTGATCACCTTGCTTAAGAGTGACAATCGCTTTTTTCCATCTAGGTGTTCGCCCTTCATGTCGGGTTCTCTTACGTCGTAATCTACCATTTACATTCATAGTATTTACACGATCTACCTTAACTTTAAAAAGAATCTCAACTGCTCGACGAATATCATTCTTATCAGCAACGGGATTTGCAACGAGGTGCACTTGCTGCCTTATCACTGCCTTGGCACCGCCTTCCTTATTCTTGGCAGCCAATTCAGCCATCTCGTCGCAGCGCTCTTGTACAGCCATAACCTTCTCGGTAAGACGCACGGTTTTTATAACATCAAATGGACTCATCTTAGTTAATTAGTCAAACGTTGTTCAAATTTCTCATAGCCATCTTTAGTAAAGACAAGCAAATCCGGCCAAAGAATATCGTAGGTATTTAAAGAATCGCTGGTTGTGGAACGTACCCTCGATAAATTACGTGCAGAAAGTGCAATATTACTATCGGCAGAGCCTGTAACAAGAACAGCACTCGAATATTGTCCTTTACCCCGATTCTTGGAATCAACGCCTAATGCATTAAGCGTATTGACTAAATCCTTGGTTGCTGGTTTTTCAATATTAAGACCATCAAGAATAAGAACCTCTCCGCTCTTAACTCGCTCTGTAAAAGACTTACGAACTGCAAGATCACGCACCTTTTTGTTTAGCTTCTTTATATAAACCCGAGGTTTTGGACCGTGAGCAACACCACCACCACGCCAAATAGGGTTGCGCTTTTGTCCAACGCGGGCACGCCCAGTTCCCTTTTGCCTCCAAGGTTTTTTACCACTACCTGAAACTTCAGCTACGGTCTTTGTACTGGCAGTTCCAGAACGCTGTGCAGCATTGTATGCGACCACAGCTTCATGTACAGCCTGATGACCCTTATTATCATCAATCGGAGTAAATTTAGCTTCCAGTTCTCCTTGATCGGCACCTGTTGCATTCTTAATTGTTAATTTCATTATAATGATTTACGGACTGGTTTATTTTTTTTGTTTTGGCTTTTTCTTAGCCTCTCGAATGACAATGTAATCCCCATTCGCACCAGGTATGGCTCCCTTGACAAGCAACAAATTGTCATCGGCCTGTACCCTTATAATTTCCAGATTCTGAACTGTCCTGCTAGCTTGCCCCATATGGCCAGGCATCTGTTTTCCTTTAATAACGTGGCCAGGTGTCGAACCTGCACCGATTGAGCCTGGGCGCCTACGCCATCCACCAGAACCATGGGAACCTCGCCCACCTCCAAAGTTCCAACGCTTTACGACTCCCTGAAAACCTCGGCCTTTAGTTTTACCAATCACATCAACATAGTCTCCGGGCTCAAAAACATCAGCTCCGATTGAGTCACCCTGATTGACTTCAAGAGAAAAATCACGGAATTCCTTAATTTTGCGTACTGGATTTATGTTACGATCATCCCAAGCCTTTCGGTTGGTCAAACGTTCTTTCCCTTTCACATGTCGATCTGGTGAACGGGGGATAAAATTGTCCTCACCATTATGCGCTTTAAGATGGCCTCTCTTAGCTAAATTAAGGCGTTGTTCTTTTTGCGCGTCAAAACCAAGTTGTACAGCCTCGTAACCATCCTTTTCAATGGTCTTACGCTGCAAAACATAGTTAGGACCAGCTTGAACGACAGTTACACTGACAGCGCGCCCGTCCTCAGTGTAAACCCGAGTTTGACCTAATTTTTTTCCTAATAATCCAACCATGACAGCTTAAATTTTAATTGTGATGTCGACACCTGCAGGCAAGTTCAACTTTTTTAATTCGTCCACGGTTTTTGCCGTGGGTTCCATTATATCAATCAGTCGCTTGTGAGTACGCTGTTCGAATGACTCTTGCGCCTTCTTGTCAACGTGCGGCGAACGCCCAACGGTAAATCGCTCAATACGAGTAGGAAGCGGAATTGGACCGGCAACCAACGCGCCGGTTCGCTTCACCGTTTCAACGATATCACCCGCTGATTGATCAATTACACGATGATCGTATGCTTTTAGGCGAATTCTTATGCGGTTTTTTGCCATGATTAATTTTCTTTTATGTACGTGCGGGCTTCTTGGTACTACCACTTATAACTTCTTCTGCAATATTGCCAGGTACTTGTTCAAAACTAAATGGTTCCATAGAATACGAAGCGCGACCTTTGGATAGTGATCTTACTGCAGTGGCATAGCCAAACATTTCCGCTAATGGAACCTCACAGGTCAAAGTACAAATCTGCTTGGAATCCATCTCCATTCCTAAAATTTTCCCTCGGCGACGGTTTAAATCACCCATGACGTCACCTTGAGATACTTCAGGAGTTACAACTTCTACTTTCATTATCGGCTCAAGCAGAACTAGGTTAGCCTTTTTACAAGCTTCCTTAACTGCAAAAATTCCAGCCATCTTAAAAGCTAATTCATTTGAATCCACCTCGTGAAATGAACCATCTACGACCTCTACTTTAACATCAACAAGAGGATATCCAGCCAACACTCCACCAGTAATAGCTTCACGAATACCGGACTCTACTGCGTTGTGGTATTCCTTTGGAATAACACCCCCAACAATCTTGTTTTCTATTTCTATACCTTTTCCTCTCTCACTGGGAGCAATATTTATAACAGCGTGACCGTATTGACCTCGACCTCCAGACTGGCGAACAAACTTGCCTTCTCCCTCAGCTGCAGCAGTAATTGCCTCGCGGTAAGAAATCTGAGGTGCCCCAACGGTAGCTTCCACTTTAAATTCACGAAGCATTCGATCTCGAATAATATCTAAATGCAACTCACCCATACCAGCTATTATCAACTGGCCTGTTTCATCATCAGTAAACATTCGAAAGGTTGGATCTTCTTCTGAAAGTCTCTGCAAAGCTTCAGACATTTTTTCACGATCACCATTCGAATTTGGCTCAACAGCCATTGAAATTACTGGCTCTGGAAATGTCGGCGGTTCGAGCATTACCTCTAGCTCTTTATCGCTTAAAGTGTCACCTGTTGTAACATTCTTTAGCCCTACTATGGCTGCAATATCTCCGGAATAAACGGTCTCTACATCTGTACGCTTGTCGGCCTGCAACATTATTAGACGACTAACTCGATCACGCTTTCGAGTACGAGGGTTGTAAATAGTATCACCCTTGTTCATTTGTCCAGAATAGACTCTAATAAAAACAAGTTTACCAACAAAAGGGTCAGTCCATAATTTGAAAGCTAGTGAGCAAAACTTACTACGATCATCAGGCTTAATAACAACCTCTGTGGTCTCATCATCTGCCTCAACTCCAGTAGCAGGAGGAATATCAAGCGGCGAAGGAAGATAATCTACCACTGCATCCATCAATGGCTGGACTCCTTTATTCTTAAATGCTGATCCGCCAAGCACAGGAACGAATTTGAGATCACAAGTTAAACGGCGAATTGCGATCTTTAAAACATCAGCTGTGACAGGTTTTTCTTCGAGAATCAATTCGGCAATTTCATCATCAAGATTAGAAACAGCCTCAATAAGTTGCTCCAATGCAAGCGCTGACTCCTCTTTCAATTCATCAGGAATATCTGTTATATCATACTTAATCCCTGTTTCATCATTTGAATCGTAAATTAAAGCTTTTTGATTAACTACGTCTACCACTCCACAAAGTTGATCCTCAGCCCCAACTGGAATACCAACTGGATGGGCCTCAGCTCCTAGCTTATTACGTAGATCTCCAAGAGCTTTATTAAAATCAGCACCGGTTCGATCCATTTTATTAATAAAAGCGATCCTCGGAACACAGTACTTTGTAGCTTGTCTCCAAACTGTCTCCGATTGAGGCTGCACCCCTGCAACACCACAGAATACAGCTACGGCTCCATCAAGTACACGCATTGAACGTTCTACTTCCGCAGTGAAATCTACGTGGCCAGGGGTATCAATGATGTTAACTCGATTATCGATCTCCGTAAATAGCTTGGTAATGCCCTCTTCTTTTTGTTTCCAGAAACAAGTCGTGGCAGCTGAAGTAATTGTAATACCACGCTCCCTTTCTTGCTCCATCCAGTCTGTTACAGTGTTTCCATCATGCACCTCTCCAATTTTGTGCATAAAACCAGTGTAAAAAAGAACACGCTCAGTAGTTGTGGTTTTACCAGCATCGATATGAGCGGCAATTCCTATATTCCGCGTGCGTTCTAGAGGAAACTCACGTTCCGGCGAGTTTATTTCTTTGTTATGTTCCAATCTGTCTGACATTTCTTATAATTAACACTCAAGAAACCAAATTAAATCCAAGCTATTTCAGAGAGCTTAACACCACATATAAACGGTAGTGCAATAGTAATTCTTGACTAGGAATTACAAAATTTTACCAACGAAAATGCGCAAAAGCTTTATTCGATTGAGCCATTTTGTGCATTTCGTCTCTCTTACGGATACAACTTCCTTGGCCGTCACTCGCTTCGCGTATTTCGGTGGCCAATGCATCCATCATAAGCACACCCTTACGAGCATGCGAAAAATCAACTAACCATCGAAGCGCTAAGGCAACTTGACGATTTCCTCCAATTTCGAGTGGCACTTGGTAAGTCGCTCCACCCACACGGCGTGATTTGACTTCCAGTCGTGGACGGGCATTACCTACAGCTCTTTCCAATATTTCAAGCGGATTGGATCCTTGGATTTCAGCAGCTATTTTATCAAATGCACCGTAAACAATTTTTTCCGCCACACTTTTCTTTCCTTTACGCATGGTAAAATTGACTAAAAGTGTTACCAACTTACTCCCATAACGGGCATCAGGTGCTACATCTCGTTTTTCTGCTCTTCGGCGGCGGGCCATATCTATTATGTCTTCTTTCTAAAAATTATTTTTTGGCAGCCTTAGGTCTTTTGACCCCATACTTGGAACGACTGCGACGACGTTTTTCAACACCAGTTGCATCTAAAGCACCTCGAACCACGTGGTACCGAACACCTGGAAGATCCTTTACACGCCCTCCTCGAACTAACACAATCGAGTGCTCCTGCAAGCTATGACCCTCATCCGGTATATAAGCAATAATCTCAAAGCCATTGGTAAGTCGGACTTTAGCAACCTTCCGCATAGCTGAGTTGGGCTTTTTAGGCGTACGAGTGTAAACCTGCAAACAAACACCACGTTTAAAAGGACAATTGTCCAGCGCTCTCGACGCTGACTTGCTCTTTACTCTTGCCCGTCCCTTACGGACCAGTTGGTTAATTGTAGGCATTAAAAATCTTGTAATCTAATATTAATAGGGCAAAAAGCTCTTTTTCCCCACGGGGGCGGGGAGAGTAACAAAACCCATTTTCTATGCAATAGGTTTTTTTATATTTTTCAATAAATAGCGCCGAATAAATCAAGACTAACCCAAAAGTGGATTATCAAATATTGGCTCCTCTTTCTCTTCTTCCTCGGTCTCGGGTGCTTCAATTTCCTCAACTAAAGGCTTAAGTTTTACATCTCGATGAAGGTCTGCACCTGTTCCAGCTGGCACAATATGACCCATAATCACGTTTTCCTTAAATCCTTTCAGATTATCTACTTTTCCAAGGGTAGCCGCATCAGTAAGAACCCTAGTTGTATCTTGAAACGAAGCAGCACTTAAGAAACTCTCTGTTTCGAGTGAAGCCTTGGTAATTCCAAGTAAAACTGGCTGACCTTCAGCCGGTTGACCTCCCATTTTTTCAATCTCTTCGTTTTCTTTCTCAAATGTAAGCTTTTCAATTTGCTCACCCCATAAGAAAGAAGTATCTCCAGTTTCTGATATACGAACTTTACGCATCATCTGGCGTGCAATGATCTCTATGTGCTTATCATTAATCGTTACTCCTTGAAGTCGATAAACTTCTTGCACCTCATTTACTAAATGATCCTGCAATTCCTTAGGGCCGCTAACATCAAGTATCTCATGTGGATCTACAGGGCCTTCAGTCAACTGCTGCCCTCTCTCTACCATGTCACCCTTAAATACAATCACATGCTTACCGATAGGAATTAGATGTTCTTCTTCTTCCCCTGATTCCACATCTCGAATAATAATGGAACGCTTACCTCTCACAGTTGGTCCAAAATCGACCAATCCATCAATTCTTGAGATTTCTGAAGCATCCTTTGGCTTACGAGCTTCAAATAATTCAGCTACACGAGGCAAACCACCAGTAATATCTTTTGTCTTAGAAGCTTTCCGAGGTGTTTTAGCCATCAAGCTGCCTGCTACAATTGTATCCCCTTCCTCAACTACAATATGAGCACCAGAAGGAATAGCATAATTGGCAATTGCTTCCCCTTTGCTGTTTTCTACTATTACTTGAGGATGTAAGTCCTCCTTATAATCAATAACCACCAATGATAACTGACCTGTTGCATCATCCATTTCCTGTTTAATGGTAACGCCATCAATAATGTCGTGAAACTTGATAGTCCCTGGTTTCTCCGAAATAATAGGCACATTATAAGGATCCCACTGAACAAAAACTTCTTCTTTCTTTACCTTACCTCCATCTGGAATACTAATTACAGAACCAATAACAACATTATAACTTTCTAACTCGTCGCCCGTCTTTTCATCTAGAACAAATACCATTCCATTCTTATTGAGAACAATACTGTTGCCGTCCTCTAGATCGACTTTACGCAAATCCTTATATTTAAGAACACCATTATTACGCGCCAAAATTTGAGGCTGTTTAAAAACCGAGGATGCTGTTCCACCTATGTGGAATGTACGCATAGTCAGCTGTGTACCAGGCTCACCAATTGATTGCGCAGCAATAATACCTACTGCTGTTCCCATTTCTGCGAGTTCACCAGTAGCTAAATTAATTCCATAACATTTCTGACAAACTCCTCGCTTCGATTCACATGTCAAAACTGAACGAATTCTTACTCGATTGATTCCAGCGTCATCTATTGCTTTAGCATGTACTTCATCAATCGTTTGAGCTGATTCACAGAGTAAAACCTCCGGGTTAGTTGGATCAGGTATATCTTCAACCGCAGTTCGGCCTTCAAGACGATCTTTAAGTTTGACAACTTCGTCTTCTCCTTCGTAGATAGCCTCTCTCCAAATACCATTGGTTGTTCCACAATCTAACTCAAAAATTATTAGATCCTGCGAGACATCAACTAACTTACGCGTTAGGTATCCGGAGTCAGCTGTTTTTAATGCTGTATCAGCTAAGCCCTTGCGAGCACCATGCGTTGAAATAAAATAATCTAGTACAGTAAGCCCTTCACGGAAATTAGCTAAAATGGGTTTTTCAATAATATCTCCTGAGGGTTTCGCCATAAGGCCTCGTATGCCAGACAGCTGACGAACCTGCTGACGATTTCCGCGAGCGCCTGAATCGACCATTAGCCAAACTGGATTAAACTCATCGCTTCCACCGTTGTGATCTAACACCTTAAGCATTACATCTGCAATCTGATCAGTACAATGTGTCCATATATCAATCACTTTGTTGTAGCGCTCACCAGGAGTTATCACACCATTACGGTATTGCTTATCAACATCTGCAATTTGCTTATGCGCTTTATCAATTTCCTTGGCCTTTTCCTTAGGAATAATCATATCCTCGAAACCCATAGAAATCCCAGCCTTAGTTGCCTCGGTAAAACCTAGTTTCTTAAGTTCATCCAGGACTTTAACAGTAACTTCATGACCGCAAAATTTATAACAATTTGAAATAATATCTCCCAAAGCACCTTTATTAACCACAATGTTTGGAAAGCCGATTTCTTCTGGCCAAATCTCACTGAATACAACTCTGCCAACAGTAGTTTCTATGATTTTGCTTTTAGGGTCAGCATACGGAGCTTCCCTTCCAATGTCTGGATTTGATAACCGAACCACATCATGAATACCTAAAGCGCCGTCAGCAAATGCAAATAAAGCTTCTCCTTTAGTGCCAAATAAACTCACATGTTTTTGTTTCTCTCTAACAAATTTTCTTGGCGTAGCAGTTAGGTAATAGCAACCAAGCACAATGTCCTGAGAAGGGGTAATAATAGGCTTACCGCTTGAGGGCGAAAACAGGTTGTTAGGTGCCATCATCAACAACCGCGCCTCCATTTGAGCCTCAACTGACAATGGCACATGAACAGCCATTTGATCGCCATCAAAATCAGCGTTATAAGCACTACAGGTTAAAGGATGCAATCGGATTGCCTCACCCTCAATAAGTGTTGGCTCAAAGGCTTGAATTGATAAACGGTGCAAAGTTGGTGCACGATTAAGTAAAACGGGATGTTCTTTGGTTACTTCTTCAAGAACATCCCAAACCTCGATAGTTTGACGCTCGATAAGTTTCTTGGCTGAACGAACAGTATGAACATAACCCAAATCTTTTAAACGACGGATTATGAATGGTTCAAAAAGAACTAAAGCCATTTTTTTTGGCAAACCACACTGATGAAGTTTCAAATCCGGACCTATCACGATAACAGATCGGCCAGAATAATCTACGCGCTTACCAAGAAGATTTTGACGAAAACGACCGCTTTTACCCTTCAGCATATCACTTAACGACTTGAGGGCTCGATTGCCTGCGCCAGTCACTGCCCGACCGTGTCTTCCGTTATCAAACAAAGCATCAACAGCCTCCTGTAACATACGTTTCTCATTACGAATAATAACCTCAGGAGTCTTGAGCGCCAAAAGATTTTTCAATCGATTATTCCTATTGATCACTCGCCTATAAAGATCGTTTAAATCAGAAGTAGCGAAGCGTCCCCCTTCAAGAGGCACCAACGGCCGCAAATCTGGTGGTATAACCGGAAGCACAGTCAACACCATCCACTCAGGACGGCTTTTTGATTTAATAAAACCCTGATAAACTTTAATTCGCTTGGCTAGTTTCTTACGTATTTGCTTACTACGCGTCTCAGTCATAGCTTGCTGTAATTGATCGATCCCAGCCTCTAAATCAATAAGTGCTGCGGCATCATGAACCGCCTCAGCACCCATCTTTGCAATAAACGCATCTGGCCCATAAGTATCCTTAGCTTCACGAAACTCTACCTCTGTAAGCAATTGATGCTTCTCAAGCGGAGTATCACCTGGATCAACAACTAGATAATCCTCATAATAAATTACCCTTTCTAGATTACGTGCTGTTACATCTAGCACCAAACCAATACGCGAAGGCATACACTTGAAAAACCAAATGTGAGTAACTGGCACAGCCAATTCTATATGCCCCATTCGCTCGCGTCTTACACGCGCCTGTGTTACCTCAACACCACAACGATCACAAACCACACCTCGATGCTTTATTCGTTTATATTTACCGCAAGAACACTCCCAATCTTTAACAGGGCCAAAGATACGCTCACAAAAAAGCCCTCCTTTTTCTGGTTTAAAAGTTCGGTAGTTGATTGTCTCAGGATTTTTCACTTCACCTTTAGACCAAGATCTAATGGACTCAGGTGACGCAACCGCAATGGCAACGTGATCCACATGGTTAACTTTTTCTAGACCGAGCAACTCGCGTGAGGATTCTACTCCGAGTAAATCGCTTGAAGATTCTGTATTAATCATTTTTTAACTTCGTATATGGTTTACTGCTGACTTTATTTACTCTCCTAAAAACGCCTGAGGCAAAACGCTCTCGACTTTAGCTTGTTGCACTGGATTATTATAGCCCACTGAAACATTCAGACCCAGAGACTGCATTTCCTTAACTAGAACATTGAAAGATTCGGGTATTCCAGCTTCGAGAGCATGGTCTCCTTTTACGATGCTTTCGTATATTCGAGTACGACCTTGAACATCATCAGACTTAACTGTTAATAATTCCTGCAACATATAAGCGGCACCATAAGCTTCCATGGCCCAAACCTCCATCTCTCCAAAACGCTGCCCTCCATACTGAGCCTTACCTCCTAAAGGTTGTTGAGTAACTAGAGAGTATGGCCCTACTGCGCGAGCATGAATCTTATCTGCAACTAAATGCCCAAGCTTGAGCATGTAAGTGTATCCGACAACGACCTCTTGATCGATCCTTTCGCCTGAATGCCCATCATATAAATAAGCCTTACCATGAGCCGGCAATTTAGCTTCAATAAGATAGTCCCTGATTTTCCCCTCTCCAATTCCATCAAATACAGGGGTTGCAATCTTTATATCTAACTTTTGACAGGCCCAACCTAAATGGGTCTCAAACACCTGCCCTACGTTCATTCGAGAAGGGACTCCAAGTGGATTTAGGATCAAATCTATAGGTGTTCCATCCTCTAGGTATGGCATATCTTCTTCAGGGATGATCTTAGCCACAACACCTTTGTTTCCATGACGCCCAGCCATCTTATCTCCGACAGATAATTTTCGCTTAGAAGCGATAAAAACACGAACAGATTTGATAACGCCAGAATCAATTTCATCACCAGCAGCTACTCGATTAGCCTGCTCTTTATGTTTCGTTTTAAGATCATCAAACCGTTTGGTAAAGCCACTAATAATCTCTAGAATCTTATTCTTAATAGGTGAAGGATCAATCGAGATTTGATCATAAACTTGAGAAAGCTTGCGAAGTAATGTCTTAGTTATTTTTCGGTTTGCGGGAATAATAACCTCACCTGAAATTGAATTGGTGACATCCAAAGGAATCTTTTCACCTAACAATATGTTACTTAAATTTTCGGTTAAATCCTCATGAAGATCACTCAACTCTTTCTTATACTCATCATTAAGTGCCTTTGCTTGTTTTTTAGCTTCATTTTCCTTGGATTTAGCGCCTTTATCATTCTCTTTTTTTGCAGAGACTTTTACATCCATTACCTTGCCGTAAACACCTGAAGGCACCTTGAGAGAAGAATCTTTTACGTCTGCGGCCTTCTCACCAAAAATAGCCCTTAACAAACGTTCCTCGGGAGCTAGCTCCGTTTCACTTTTAGGAGTAATCTTACCCACCAAAATATCACCAGGTTTAACCTCAGCACCTATCCTAACTACTCCATCCAAATCAAGGTTCTTTAGTGTCTCTTCACCCAAATTAGGAATATCTCGTGTGATTTCCTCAGGACCAAGCTTGGTATCTCTAGCAGCCACTTCGTACTCAGCAATATGAATAGATGTATAAACATCGTCCTTTACAATTCGCTCACTTATACAAATTGCATCCTCAAAGTTGTATCCATTCCAAGGCATATACGCGACTAATACATTACGGCCAAGGGAGATTTCCCCTCCTTTTGTACTCGGCCCATCCGCAATCACATCACCTTTCTTTATTTTGTCACCAATTTTAACAAGTGCCTTTTGATTAATACATGTGCCAGCGTTAGATCGATGGAACTTTCGCATCGAATAAACCCAACAGCCCTCTTCGGGACGATGTTTTAATTTCCTACGACCTTCTGGAAGTTCTCCGTTTTTGGTTATGACAACTCGATCTGCAGTTACAGAAGCCACCACCCCATCAATTTCAGAAGAAACAACAGCGTAAGAATCTTTTGCAACTTTAGACTCCATCCCAGTTGCAACAAAAGGGGATTCTGGTTTTAACAATGGAACCGCTTGCCTCTGCATATTAGAACCCATCAGCGCACGATTGGCGTCATCATGCTCTAAAAACGGAATCATGCTTGCCGCCACTGAAACCAACTGCTTAGGTGACACATCCATATAGTCAACCTTATCTATAGAGCGGTCTATAAAGTCACCACGAAATCTGCAGGTTACCAAGTCAGTTGTAAAATTACCCTTTTCATCAATAGGCTGGTTAGCCTGAGCAACATAATACTTCTCTTCTAAGTCACCAGTAAGGTAATCAACCTTGGATGTTACTCTTCCTTTAACAACTTTTCTATAGGGACTTTCAATAAAGCCAAAATCATTAACTCGTGCAAAAGTAGCCAAACTTGCAATCAATCCAATATTTGGTCCTTCTGGAGTCTCCACTGGACAGATACGGCCATAATGAGATGGATGAACATCACGCACCTCAAATCCAGCTCGCTCGCGAGACAAGCCACCAGGACCGAGCGCTGAAAGCCTGCGCTTATGAGTCATTTCAGCCAATGGATTTATCTGATCCATAAACTGAGACAATTGACTTCGACCAAAGAAATCTCTAACCACAGCTGATAAAGCTTTTGGGTTAATCAACTTAGCAGGAGTCATAGTGTCCAACTCTTGATCAAACAAGGTCATCCGCTCCTTAACTAAGCGTTCAGTACGAGCTAATCCCACTCGACATTGGTTAGCAAGAAGCTCACCAACAGTTCGCACACGGCGACTTCCCAAATGATCAATATCATCAATGGTTCCATCACCTAATTTGAGTCGAAGCAAATACTTTGTAGCCTCGATCAAATCTTCTTTCATCAATGTACGAGAGCCATCATCACCTTTGAGCCCTAATTTTTGGTTAATTTTGTATCTTCCTACACGACCTAAATCATAGCGTTTAGCATCAAAAAATAGACGTTTAACAAGAGCACGCGCATTGGCTGGTGTAGGTGGATCCCCAGGTCGAAGACGCCTGTAAATCTCTTTCAAAGCCTCCTCTTCATTGTGAGTCGGATCTTTAGCCATACAGCGAATAATTAACCCTTCATCACTGGAAACATCAACAATTTGAATTTTCTTTACCCCTAATTCGCTAATTCGCTTTATTACTGCTTTAGATAGTGGTTCAAATGCACGAGCAACAACAATACCCTTAGATGGCTCGACTAAATCACTAATGAGCACATTGTCTTCGAGATTATCCATCTGCTCAGCCTTCTTGGTGGTAATCTCCTTAATATCGTAAAAAGTATTCAGCAAAGAAGCATCACTGCTGGTATCATCACCTTCAAGAAAGTTAATCGCTCGTAGGAAGGTGGTAATTAAAAACTTTCGGCGACGCTTTTTTCTATCAAGATAGACATAAAGCATATCGCTAGTATCAAATTGAGCTTCAAACCATGAACCCCGATCTGGAATTATACGGAATGAGTTCAGAGTTTTACCGTTTGGATGCTTTGTTGCTTCAAAAGCTACACCTGGTGATCGATGTAACTGACTGACTATTACCCTCTCAGCACCATTTATAACGAAACTACCTTGTGGAGTAATGAGTGGAATCTCACCCATAAAAACACGTTCCTCTTTGGTGCCATTTTCATCTTTAAGTTGAAAGATAACATGTAACGGAGAACCGTATGTTTGCCCATCATCAATACATTCCAGCCAAGTTAATTTGGGAGCACCAATTTCATAGTGGTCATACCTAAGCACAACTTTCTCGTCATAACTTTCAACAGGAAATATTTCATTAAACACAGCCTCCAAGCCAGTGTTTTGTCTTTTCGCAGGACTAACTTCCGCCTGAAGAAATTCATGGTAAGAATTTACCTGGATTTCTATTAGATTTGGCGGAGCAATGATTTCTTTAATCTTGCCAAAGTTTATACGCTCTTTTGATGAGGTAGACATTTATATTTTAGGGTTGGGGTCCTAGTTCTTCGCTAGGAAGTTTATGCACAATAAAAAACGACGAACCATTTCCCTTATTATAATAAGAGTAAATCTTCATCGACGTCCGGCCAATTAAGGCCTTAAAAATTATATTATTTCCCAAAAGCAGGAATCGCAAAAAGCTTGGGGCTCATGAGCCCCAAGCCTAAATGCTAATTATTTAATCTCGATGGCGGCTCCAGCAGCCTCGAGTTTTGTTTTGGCGGCTTCAGCATCGTCTTTAGACGCGCCTTCTAATACCGCTATAGGGGCACCTTCAACCAAGCCTTTAGCTTCTGCTAAGCCCAAGCCGGATTTAACTTCACGCACAGCCTTGATAACCTGAATCTTTTTTCCTCCATCACTAGTGAGGATAACATCAAATTCAGTCTTCTCTTCGGCTGGTGCAGCGTCGCCGCCTCCGCCTCCGCCTGCGGCCGCAACCGCAACCGGCGCAGCAGCGCTGACGCCCCATTTATCTTCTAATGCTTTGACTAGGTCAGCAGCCTCAAGGACTGTCAAACCACTCAACTCTTCTACTATTTTATCTATATCTGCCATTGTATCAACTTAGTTTCGTCGCTCTCAGGGCCCTGAGAATTTCAGCACGCAGCCGCGAACCGACGAGTTACTCTTGTTGGTTTCTCTGTTCCGACACTCATCGGGAGAGAAAATTCAAAAAATCTTTATGAACCCTCTGTAAACTTTGTTCGGATGATCCGCGCTAAACTAGAACCTGGCTCAGCCAAAGTTCGAACCAATTTTCCTGACGGCGCCTGTATAGTACCCAGAATCTTGGCTCGCAAATCGTCCAAAGAAGGCAATTCAGCTAATGTTTTTATCTGATCAGCATCTAATCTTTCATTGTCTAAAAATCCAAAATGCCATTCAGGCTTTTCAAATTCAGATTTAAAATTCTTTATAACCTTTGCTGCGGCAGTAATTTCTCCATCGCCTGTAACTGCAGCTATCTGCCCCCCCATTTCATGCCCAATGTCTTCTATTCCACTTTCCTGAATCGCTATTTTGAAGATTGAAGTTTTAACAACATGTAATTCAGCTTGTGAATTAGCTAATCGGTTACGCAATTCTTCAAACTCGCCAACCTTCAGTCCTTCATAATTAACTACAATAAAATAAGGACTACTGTTCAGTCGGTTAACGTATTCTTTAGTAATTAGTTTTTTTTCTTCGCGCATAGCTTTTATTCAATCTCTAAATTATAATCCTTTCAATACTTCACGCAGGTCCAAAGGAATACCAGGACTCATAGATGATGAAATAACGCAGTTTTGAATATACCTACCTTTAGCCGCTGAAGGCTTAGCTTTAATTACCTCGTCTATAATTGTTTTTATATTCTCTGCGATTTGGTCGGAGGTGAAGGAAACTTTACCCGCCAAAACCTGAATATTCGCACCTTTATCGAGCTTATACTCAACTCTACCAGCCTTAACTTCTTTTACCGCCTTAGCTGTATCATCTGTCACAGTACCTGTCTTAGGATTAGGCATAAGGCCTCGTGGACCAAGAACTCGACCCAACTTTCTCACCTCGGCCATTGCCTCCGGAGTCGAAACTGCAACATCAAAATCAGTCCACCCACTCGTTACTTTTTCAATATATTCTTCAAATCCTACATATTCTGCTCCAGCTTCCTTTGCAGAATTTGCAGCCTCTCCTTCTTTAGCAAAGACTAGCACTTTAACCTCCTTACCACTTCCACTAGGAAGACGAACAGTGCCTCGAATCATTTGGTCAGTCTTACGGGGATCAATAGTCATTTTAAATGCAATTTCGACCGACTCGTCAAATTTTGCCTTAGGAAATTTACCCAACAATTCTGCAGCATCCGTAACAGAGTAGCTCTTTCCTGCCTCGATCATCTCGAGTGCTTTCTTAAACCTTTTACTTATTTTTTTTGGCATTTTTCTTGGCGCGGTACAAACGGGATTATTCCTCCCTTCCGCTATCTTTAAAATTAATCAACAACTTCAAGCCCCATAGATCGAGCGGTACCAGCAATCATTTGGGCGGCCATCTCAGGATCACGAGCATTCAAATCATTTTTCTTCGTTTCTACAATTTCCAGAAGCTGAGCCTTAGTAATTTTACCAACTTTTTTCTTGTTAGGCTCACCAGAACCAGCTGCAATTTTGGCTGCTTTCTTGAGCAACACCGCTGCAGGTGGAGATTTAGTCACGAAGGTAAACGATTTATCTTGATAAACAGTAATAACTACTGGAATGACCAAACCTGCCTGATCCTTTGTAGCAGCATTATACTGCTTACAGAACTCCATAATATTTACACCATGCTGGCCCAATGCCGGACCTACAGGTGGAGCTGGATTAGCCTGACCTGCCGGAATCTGCAATTTTATATATCCTGAAACTTTTTTCGCCATACTCGTTATTATCTAAACATTTTGTTTTTCGTCAGACAAAAATATCATCCCTTGTCGACTTCCCAATACTCTACATCCACTGGTGTATTTCTTCCGAAAATATTAACCGTAACCTTAAGCCTACCTTTTTCAGGGTCAATTTCCTCAACAATCCCATTATTTCCTTCAAACGGACCGTGATTAATTTTCACTGTTTCGCCTATTTCAAATTCGACCTTAGGCCTCTCAAGATCCTCCGAATCAGAAATACGTAACTTAATATCGTTAATGTCATCTTCCGGTGTCGGCTCTGGGGCATCCCCACCTACAAACCCAATTGCTCCAGGAGTTTCCTTAATGTAGTTCAAAGGCTCTGGCATGACCTTGTCGTCTTCATCTCGAAGATCAACATTTATAAACACATAACCAGGAAAAAGCTTCTTCATTGAAACCTTTTTCTCACCACCTCGAACATCCACAACCTTCTCCTTTGCAATAAAAACTTCCTTGATGTAAGCACCCATTTCCTCAACATCAATCCTCTTGTTGATGCTATCAAGCACCTTTTGCTCTTGACCAGATAGAGTATGTATAATGTACCAAGCGTGTGCCATTTTCCCGTAATTAAGTAGTTAAACCGCCCTTAGCTAAGTACTCGAGAAGAAACCTCTGAATAAACATATCCCCCAAGAATAAGTCAGCCATAAAGGTGAAAAAACCAAGCATAAAGACAGCAGCTAAAACCATCCATGTAGAACCTTTAAGTTCATCTCTTGTAGGCCATGAACATTTTACTAATTCCTCTCTAGTTTGAAGAAAGAAAAAACGAATTCGATCCAGCAATCCTTTTTTCTTTGCAATATAAAGAACTAATAAAAGTATGGCGCCACCTATCAGCCATGAGATAGGAAGAGGACTACCAACACTTGGAACGTCCGGGGCACTTAAAGGCACCTCTGCAGTCGTTGTAGCCACATTTGGCGCAGCACTATTATTTGTCTCATTCATTAGCGAACTTTCTTTTCTCAGCTCTCCCGGCGTTTGGCGGAGGGGGAGGGATTCGAACCCCCGGAAGCTTTCGCTTCAACGGTTTTCAAGACCGCCGCATTCGACCACTCTGCCACCCCTCCGGTGTGGGGCAAAAACTTATGTCAATTGGCAGGACGGGAGGGATTCGAACCCCCAACAGACGGTTTTGGAGACCGTTGCTCTACCAATTGAACTACCGTCCTACACGGGTTTAATAACCCGAACGCAAAACAGTAGTCTTAAACCACCATCATGCGATAAAGGATTCTTTATTCAACAATCTCAGTAACCTGTCCTGACCCAATAGTACGGCCACCCTCACGGATAGCGAACGTTAATCCTGGCTCCATAGCAACCGGCTTACCCAACTCGACGTTTACTGTCACATTGTCTCCCGGCATGACCATTTCAGTACCCTCAGGCAATGTTAAAGATCCTGTCACATCAGTTGTACGGAAGTAGAACTGAGGACGATAGTTTGTGAAGAATGGTGTATGACGACCACCCTCTTCTTTGGTTAAAACATAAACCTGCCCCTTAAATTTAGTATGAGGCTTGATAGTACCTGGCTTTGAAAGAACCTGTCCGCGCTCAACATCTTCCTTTTTAGTACCACGAAGCAAAACCCCAACGTTTTCACCAGCTCGAGCTTCACTGAGAAGCTTACGGAACATTTCAAGATCTGTAGCGGTAGTTTTTTGCACGTCACGAAGACCCACAATTTCCACTTCATCCATCTTTTTAATAATACCTCGCTCTACACGGCCAGTTACCACAGTACCACGACCTTCAATACTAAATACGTCTTCGATACACATAAGGAAGGGCTTATCAACATCACGCTCTGGCTCCGGAATAGAATTATCACAAGCTTCTAGAAGATCCCCGATGGCGTTTACCCATTTTTCCTCACCGTCCAGTGCCCCTTGAGATGCGCACTTGATAATTGGAGTATCTGCTGGAAAATCGTATTTTGTAAGAAGATCTTTAATTTCCTCCTCTACCAACATCAACATTTCCTCGTCATCAACCAAATCGCACTTATTTAATGCAACAACAAGAGCAGGCACACCCACCTGCTTAGCAAGAAGCACGTGCTCTTTAGTCTGCGGCATCGGGCCTTGAGAAGAATCAACCACCAAAATAGCTCCGTCCATTTGAGCGGCGCCAGTAATCATATTCTTAACATAATCTGCGTGGCCTGGGCAGTCGACATGGGCATAGTGGCGCTTTTCGCTAGAATATTCCACATGAGACGCAGCAATAGTCACAGTCTTAGATTCATCGCGAACCGTGCCGCCTTTAGTGATATCAGCGTAAGAGATTGGCTCCGCCAATCCCTTTTTAGACTGCACATCCACAAGAGCAGCGGTTAGCGTAGACTTACCGTGGTCTACGTGACCAATTGTACCAATGTTTACGTGAGGTTTATCACGTTGGAACTCTTCTTTTGCCATTCGATTTTCTTTTTGTTGGTTAGTTCGTTAATTTTTTTACGAACAAAATTTTTTTTAACTAATTAATGGAGCCCATGACCAGGATTGAACTGGTGACCTCATCCTTACCAAGGATGTGCTCTACCGACTGAGCTACATGGGCACTCCGCACTAGTTCAGTTCACTCTAGCCAAGCAAAAACGCAAAATGACCATAATTTACCAATTAGCACTTAAGTAACTGATAATCAATGGCTTAACGAATTATGCACGCCCCAAAAGGGAAGGCAATTTAGTTGCCACTAAATGTCTCGTCAACGCTTTTTTTGTTTTTTATTAAAAAATAGTCGAAAATTGAAAGTCATACTGCCTTCTTTATATTTATC
>SHAK01000021.1 GCA_004213515.1 Limisphaerales bacterium
GGAACATTGTAAATGACACGGTAATGGGGGGCAGATCCTCCAGTCGTTGGAGCAAAAATTCTTCTGCTTTGTCTTTTGAAGGTTTTCTTTCTTTAGAGAATAATGGTGGTTTTGCTTCTGTACGTCATGACTTAAATAATATCAATCTTAGCAGCACTGAGGGTATTTTCATTAAAGTCAAAGGTGATGGAAGGAAATATCAATTTAGAATCCGTTCTCAAGCTTCAAGATGGGCAAACTATTCTCAGGAATTCAAAACAAAAAAAGATATAGTACAATCCTTTTTCCTCCCATACAAAGATTTCAAACCATCTTGGAGAGGCAGAAGCGTAAGGAACGTGCCTACCTTAACTGGTAAAGACGTGAGAGGTATTGGTTTTTTATTGGGTGACAAAGTTCAAGGTAAATTTAAGCTAGATATACTAAATATTTCGGCGTCTACCCAAAAAGATTTTAAAAACTTACTAAGTAAATCTAAAACTTCTTCTTCCTCCAAAAGATCAAAAAAAGATTTTGATCCAATGACTATCAATCTTGTTCAGTAAGCTTACCGAAGTTATCAAGTTAGTAACTTTGATACGGTAATATTTTTTTTCAAACTTAGCTTTTCTGTTGTCAGTAAATTTAGAATCTTGCCCTGTGCTATTGATAGTTTGAATCGTTAACCATTTCTTTAAATTATCGAACTGTGTGTTACTGAGCGCTTTTAACGCCGCCTTTTTTACGAATTAAATCTGATACATTTGGCCATTGTCTCATGTCGGACCAATCCAGCGCCGTATAGCCGCTGCCTCCCATAACTGCATTTACGTTTGATCCGGCTTGGATAAGCATATCCACAACTCCGACATGCCCTTGATCTACAGCTTGATGAAGCGGAATCCAGCCCCGGCCATCGACAAGATTTGGGTTTGCTCCATTTTTTAATAAAATTTCAACAACGATTGCATTTCCTCGATAAGCCGCAGAATGAAGTGATGTTGTACCAGAAAGAGTCATTGAATTTGGATCTACTCCCGAATCCAAATATCCCTGAACAGCTTGGGAGTTCCCATAAAAAGCTGCCTGATGCATCAAAACAGCAGGAGAGCTCTTACACCCTGTTATAATAGAAATTGATAGGATTAAAATGGTTATTTTCTTCATTGTTACTCAATGGGCCAATCTTCTGAATCAGTTCTAGCAGTTTTCAGATACTCTTGAAATTTAGCAATAATTCCAGACTTAGTAGCCGCAAGATTATTCTCCTCTCCAACGTCATCGTCTAGATTATATAGCTCTAATAGTTCATCTTTTTCCCGTCTTATAAATTTCCATTTATCCCATCTAACAGCTTGCTGAAAACCACCTTCAAAAAACTCCCAATACAGAAACCTTTTATTAGTAGCCTGCTTTTGTCCAAGCAGAGTTGGTAAGACACTCATACCATCAAGTTTTTCAGGTGGCTTTATATTTGCCATATCAGCAGCCGTAGGGAGAAAATCTGTAAAAGACCATAAAGCTTCATTGGTTTGATTTGATGGGACCCTATTAGGCCAACGAACAATCATTGGTGTTCTTAAACCTCCTTCATACATGTCACGTTTACGCCCACGTAAAGGGCCACTGCTATCAAAAAGACCTTCATATCTGTTAGCTGCACCATTATCACTACAAAAAAACACAATCGTCTTCTCATCAATTTTCAACTCTTTTAGCAACTTCATGATATAACCAATATGAGCATCCATTCGGGTTATCATTGCAGCATATACTTTCGCTTTTTCAGGCCACTCTTTTTTATCATATGGGCCTAAATCAGGTATTTCAAATCGAGAGTGAGGAACGGTATAAGGAAGATATAAAAAGAAAGGTTTGTCCTTGTTTTTCCTAATAAAGCTAAGTGCAAATCCAGTAAAAAGATCATGCGTATATTGTTGTTTTTTTCCATTGGAATTTCCTGGCAAATCAAAGCGTCCTTCATTTAGCCAAATGAAGGTTGGAAAAAAAGAATGAGCACGACGCTGGTTCAAATAGCCAAACCACTCATCAAACCCTTGGCGGTTAGGAATACCTAAAGTTGAGGGTTCTCCCAATCCCCATTTGCCAGTAATACCAGTTGTATAACCTGCCATCTTTAAGACCTCCGCTACGGTAATATCATTTTTGCGAAGCGGTACTCTTCCTTTACCTCCTCCTAGACCTCGAACCCCTCCTTTTCCAAAATTCCCCCTTACTCGAGTATGACCTGAATGCAGCCCAGTCATCAACACGCTTCGGGAAGGAGCACAAACTGATGAACCGGCATAACACTGTGTGAAGCGCATTCCCTCAACAGCGAGCCGATCAATATTGGGTGTCTGAATGAGTTTACCACCAAAACACCCAGCATCACCATAACCCATATCATCGGCCATGATGAAAATAATATTGGGTTTATCATCAGCAATTCCTTGCCTTAATGATGACACTCCCAAAAAAACTACAATTAATAATCTTAGAATGGCCATGTGGAATTTCTACGCATACAAATGAATAAGGCCAAGCGCATAAAAAACGGCGAGGATATAAATTCCTCGCCGCATATAAATTTAGTATAAAAACTATTTACGTTGGCCGCGAATGTCTTTTGCTTTTACTGCCAAAGCCTTCTTACCAATTCTCTCTCTAAGGTAGGTTAACTTAGCTCGGCGCACTTTACCCTGTCGATCAACTACTACTTTTTCAATACGAGGGGAGTTAACAGGAAAAACACGCTCAACTCCTTCGCCATAACTAATTCGACGAACTGTGAAAGTCTCATTAATACCATGACCTCGACGGCCAATAACAAGGCCTGCGAAAACCTGAATACGTTCTTTTTCGCCCTCAACAACTTTGGTATGAACCTTAACGGTATCACCAACGTTAAATGTTAATGGATCCTTACGTAATTGATCCGATTCAATCTTGTTTAAAAGTTCCTGATTCATTGCTCTTTTTTCTCGTTTAAACTCTTATATTTTAACAGGTCTGGACGTAGCTGCTCCGTTCGCAACTTGGCTTTTTCCTGCCGCCACTGCTCTATATCTGCATGGTTACCAGACTGCAGTACTTCCGGCACCTTCATTCCTCTAAAATCTGCTGGGCGCGTATACTGAGGATATTCCAGTAAACCTTCACTGAACGATTCGTCATCTGAACTTTTGTCATCGCCCAAAGCACCCGGTAACAACCGAGTGATTGCATCGATAATCACCATCGCAGGTAACGCTCCATTAGTGAGAACATAATCACCTATTGAAATTTCATCATCGGCAAGATGTTCACGCACTCTCTCATCAAATCCTTCAAAACTGCCACAAACCAAAATCAAATGCTCCTCATTCGCCATTTCTCTAGCAATCTCTTGCTGAAAAGGCCTCCCTATAGGGCTAGTCAGGATGACTCGCGTGTTTTTTTTTCGCAAATCTTCAACTGCCTCAAACAGCGGCTCTGGTTTCATCAACATTCCAGGTCCACCTCCAAAAGGACGATCATCCACCGTGCGATGTCGATCATGCGTATATTCACGCAAATCTTTAAAACCGAGCTTGAGCTTGCCCGATTCTTGCGCCCGCTTGACAATACTCTCATCTAGCGGCCCCGGAAACATGCCCGGGTATATGGTCAGCACATCAATTTTCATGGCTGCCCACCAAAAAATTATTCCGGATTCAACCGGTTATCCAATAATTACTCGTTCGAGTCATCGTCTTTTTCGTCGATGATCTCGAGGCGCGAAAATTTTCCTGCCTTAGCACTACCTGCCTGCAATAGTGTTCGAATAGCATTTACGGTTTTACCTGATCTTCCAATAACTTGGCCTATATCTGAAGGATCAACCCTCAGCTCATAAATAGTGGCTCTTTCTTGTTCAACCTCGGTAATATTAACGGCTTCAGGCTTATCTACTAAACCCTTGACTACCTGTTCCAAAAAATCCTGCATGGTATTATTCTTCTGAATTTTTAGATTCAGCTACAGGTGCCGCTTCTTCAACAGGCGCAGGTGCCGCTTCTTCAACAGGCGCAGGTGTTTCAGTTACAGCCTCAGCAGGCGACTCATCTGCAGCCTTGCGAGCCTTCTTGATAAAAGATGCCACAGTATCGGATGCTTGAGCTCCTACACTGAGCCAGTAATCGACTCGATCCAAGTCTAACCTGTAGTTATTATCCTTTTGCAGCGGATTATAAGTTCCAATTTCCTCAATAAACCTACCATCGCGCGGCAGACGCTGATCTGCCACTACAACGCGATAAACTGGGCGATTGCGATTTCCAATCCGTCTTAAACGTAATTTTACCATGTTCTAAAAAAACATCAGCTTTATTGGGTTTTTATGATATTTCACCCAATTAAAACCGAGATTACCCCGAAATGAGGCCGCGGACAGTATTCTCTGGTTCACTCCTTTGCAACTATCTTTTTTAACTTTTTACTCCTATTTAAGTAATTATTAGACAGCGGCCTCAAATAAAATTAGGAAGCAGAGAAAGCTTCGATTCACTCATTAGTCTTTTTTGTACGCTATGTAGCGGAAACAAAATAAATCAGGCATTGCAACCTTCATTACATACTCTTAATTTCCGAACCCAACGAGATTTGTTAAATTCACAGTGAATATCCAACAATATTTGGTTAGTTAAATATGAAATTGCTGTTTTCCCTCTTCAACTATTTCCCTCATGGAGGGCAGCAAAGAAATTGCCTTCTGATAGCTCAAAAATGCGCAAAAGCAGGCCATCAGGTGACATTATGCACTCGTACTTGGGAGGGGCCCAAACCAAAACAAATTCAAGTTAAAACACTTGGTTGCAGAGGATGGACAAATGCCATTCGAAACCAAAATTTTATTAAAGATCTTAGCATTATTATAGCAAAAGGTTACTTTGACGGAATAATATCATTTAACAAAATGCCTGGCTTAGATTTCTATTTCGCATCCGACCCTTGTTTCAAAGCGAAATTCCAATCGACCAATAAATGGCTAGGTCGACTAACTAAACGGTATCGACTTTATAGCAATTGGGAGAAAGCAGTATTCGAAAAAGGTCAAAAAACTCAGATTCTATTAATTACCGATCGAGAGGTCCCTTTATATCAAAAATTTTACGGAACGGAACATAAACGATTCCACTTACTACCACCAAATATTGATAAAAGACATTTTAAAGAAAACGATAAGCTAAAAGCCCAAAATGATAAAAGAGAGGAACTTGGTTTAAGCACATCTACTTCGATATTACTTATGGTAGGTTCAAGCTATAACACTAAGGGAGTAGACCGAGCGATTGAAGGATTGGCCACACTCTCTTCAAAAAAAGAAAACCCAAAACATTTGGTTATACTAGGTCACGGTAAAGCTGAAAAATACAAACGTTTAGCTCACTCACTTAATGTATTAGAGCGCGTACATTTTCTGGGTGGAAGAAGTGATGTTCCGGAATGGATGCTCGCTGCTGATCTGCTCATTCACCCAGCAAGAAACGAGAATACCGGAACAGTATTACTTGAAGCAATGGCCAACGGTTTACCCCTGCTTGCCAGCGAAGTTTGCGGATACGCATTTCATATTGAGAAAGCAAAAGCTGGAAAGATTATACCATCACCATTTTCACAGAAACAATTCAACCGACTATTACAGGAGATGGTTAACTCACCACACCTATCAAAATGGAGTTTCAACGGCCTGAATTATGCAGCAACAGCAGATCTATATTCATGCCATGAAAAAGCCTACAGCTTGATAGAAAAATTTGTTACTGAAAACGATTATGATTCCCTTTGACTCTGAGTAGCAACCATCATGAATGAATGAGAAAAATAACCACGAAGCTTACGAGGCCAAGTCTTAAAGAACTGGCCTGAAGGGTTAATCCAATAAGATTCAAGTGTAGTAAAACCAGATCTATTTAAAAGATGGTTAAGCGTAATAGGGTCAAACCAGCATGTATGCTCTTCGTGCACCTGGGGTAAACCACGACGCCATATCTTCCCCCTCTGTTTTGCATAAAATGGATTTGGAGTACTAACTACAAGTCGGCCACCAGGCTTTAAATGGCGAAACATGTTACAGAGAAACTGACCAGGGTTATCTAAATGCTCAATAATTTCACCTGCAATGATAGTATCAAATTTCTTATTTAGATCTACTACATGAACATCACCGCATACTGCATTATAACCACGCTTTTTAAGCGCCTCAACACCCTCTTCATCCAAATCCAAACCGACAATATCAGGATTAATCTCAGCCAGCTGAAAAAAAAGAATCTTACCTGAACGATCAAAACGCTCCTCTGCATTCCCCCTTGCAACACGAGCATCAACAACTCCTAAATCTAGTACTTCTTTATCCTTCACGAGATCTGAGACCACATCAAGCCGATGTGAAACCGAGCGAGTTGGAATTCCTTCCTGCATAAAAAGAATCTAGAAAGCTGACATCCTCAGACCAAGTACAAAATTACTGAAATAAAATTCAGAGTTAAAATACCAAATCAATTACACTCTCAAATCCGACAAACAAAAACCAGATTCCAGGCAATAAACTCTAAGAAAAGATATCCAGTTAAGTTTAGTAAAAAGCGGCTTACCTATCAGCCCTCTTTCTAACCTCTTAAGGTTAGAAACCGCCATCCGAGCTGAAACTTGCCTAGAATATGTGAGCCCGTCCAAATCAATCAAATAAGGTTTTCCATATGGATCTATTAAAATATTAGAAGCTTTTAAATCTCGATGAACAAATCCTTCTGCATGCATCTTACCTATAAGCTTGGCTAAGCTTCTTGTTAAATTAGGCATATCATAATTCATATCAGCCAAATCTTTTGCCTCAGCTATTTTCTCCATTACCAAATAACTGCGCAAAGCAAAGCCCAGTGAACGATGCTCTGCAACTGCTACCACTCTAGGCGTTGAAATACCGACTAATTCTAGATGATATCCCAACTGAAATGCTCGCCTAGCTTTAGTTGGCCGAAATAAATCCTTTATCAGGTTCAATGGCTTTTTAAAATTGTATCTCTTTACAACCAAATTATTGCAATGACCTACAGTAGAAGTGCGCCCAGCCTTGAGCAAAGACTTGCCACCTAAAACCTCATCCGGAGTCGTTAATATTTTATTAAGCTCATTGTTGATCATCGGCTTTCGAACCCACCATTTAGAACAACCATGGATTTGCGGACCAAATTCACGGTTTTCTTTTAAACAACGACGATAACGAACTGCCATTTTTTTGCTCCTTATCCTATTGCTTAAGTGAAGCAAATCAGCAGACAATGGCATTGGAAAATGAATATTTAAATATGCAACGTCTTCTTTTTGTTTTTCCTGATCGGGATTTTCTTCAAATCGCACTCCCTTAAGATCTGCTAATCGCAGTTCACCGGAAGATGAATCAATTAAAATATTTGCAGGATGTAAATCTCCATGAACCATCCCTTTTTTGTGGCAAGAGTTCACAAATTCCATCACACGATAAGGATCAACATTGGTAGCAAGATGAAGTGGTTTTCCATTAAATGCCCGAGTGATAAGAATATCTTCCTGCAATCCTATAGCTGACCAGAATTCACAGATTGCTAAATGATCCACAACGGCAACCCCTAGCGACTGAGCAGTTTGCGCAACACTCCATTCCCAACGTGCAGGGCAATCTTTAAACCAATACTTTTGAGGCCGAAAAATAAATGAAGCATGCCTAGACCTTTTTACATAGAAATCCCCGCTACTTGTTTTATGAAAGCTTACTAATTTAGCTGGAGACTTTTTGATGATTTCACCTTCCTTTAAAAGAAGAGATTCCATCAAAGAATGCTCTATATTTTCAGAAAGTTCCCACTTTTTGTTCATAGAGAACGAAATAAATTTTAAGTTACTAGTTTCGGAGCGTCCGTACTGTGAATCGACACATAAAGACGCCTAGCTTTTTGATAAACCCTCCAAAGAACATTGGATCTTTCTTGGCACAATTCACGGAGTGAACAACCCCAATATATTTTAGAGAATCTCAATAAATCGTTTCGAGTCAGTCCGCAGTCTAAAGACGAGAACAATATACCAGTTAAATCCTTTATCCACCATCGCTTAGGCACACTTGACCTAATTTGCATGCGGTGTAAATCGATTAAATGAAGAGTTAAAGAATCCTCAGTTTGCCATTGGCTCCAATCCCTATCTTTGACAAGAAAATGACAAAGATAAAAATCGCGATGATTCAATCCATTACTATGAATCGTTTTTGCAATATTTGCCACTTGGCGAATTAACTCACGTTTAAGGTAAACTCGTTTCTGAAATGCCAGGTTTCCCCATCGCTGTGTTAATTGCTCAAGTGAGATCATTCCCTCTAAAGCCTCAGTAATAACAAACGATTCCTGTTTGGCTGGAGCTTTCCCTCGAATCCCACGTCCTAAAACGCTGAGTGTTGGAACATTAAGTGAATTTAGTTTATCAATAGCTTCCCACTCCATACGAGCACTTGTGACAGGACGTTTAAAAGCAAACCAGTTTTTCCAAACCTCACGCCAACCACAAGCTCGGTGGATTTTTATGAAATAATTTTTACCCCCACACTCAAACTTTATAGTGCGACGAGTTTTAATATGGCGAAACTTTTCCCCTTCACAATTCATTAATTGATCAAAAGCTGATTCTTCTGAATAATATTTAACTAATTCAGGATCTAAATTAATCCACATTATCTTATCCTCTATTCACAATCTCATTCTTTAAAAAATTAACCACTCGTATACTAACTTCTTTTGGATCAAGCAATTGAATCGAACTGCCGCCTTCTCTTGAGCAACCTTCAGGCTGTAGAAATAACTTTGGCGAATCAAAATATGGCCCCGTAACCAACAAATTAGTTGGTCCGAATAAAACTGTAACCGGTGTACCGATAGCATTCGCAAGATGCATTCCGCCAGTATCATTTCCAATTACAAGATGGCATGCAGCAAGTTCCTCCGCAAACTCCATCATATTTGTTTTACCTGTGACGTCCAATACAGGAACCCCACATCCATTCGCAACTGACTTCGAGATTAAACAATCGTTTTTCGTACCAAATAAAATAAATTCAGATTCTGGGATCTCAAAAGATAATTTTTTTATTAGTTTACACCATTTTTCTACTGCCCAACATTTATCAGGATTATTAGAGGAACCAGCAACAATGCCAACTCTATTTAAACCTCTCTTGGCACTTTTTAAAGAAAAGGGTGATGAGTTCACTTCATTAACCAAGCAAAAAGATTTTAAAAAACTCTCAAGAAGATTAGTTTGATGTATCTCCTTTAAATTATTTTTGAATGAATCAAGCCGATAAACATGAGTCAAAAATGGGCGATACTTGCCGGGATAAGCCATTCCCAGCCTTTTATTAGCACCAACACACCAAGCCTCGATATCTCCTCTAGCTGAATTAGTAAATAACACCTGACAATCAGGTTTTTCGGATGCCCCGATTGAATAAAGCTTATGCAAACACCTATAATTACCACTTGGCAGGGAAATGAAATCATCTGCAATAGGAAAAAGTTTAATTAATTCCTTGAATTCTGGCTTAGCAATAAGCGTCAATTGGGCATGTGGGTGATTCTCTTTAATAGACCTTAATAAAGGTAAAGCCATAACAAAATCACCAAGCCAATTTGGCATCCTAATGAAAATTTTCTTAAATGCTTTTTTTGATTTTAACTCCATTAATTATTAATTTAGACAAGAACTTTGGCCGTGAATATATTAATCATTAAACCTTCATCGCTGGGAGACATTGTTCATGGCCTACAATTCGCAGAATCTCTACGAAGCAGCATTGATAACGCAAGGATTAGCTGGGTGTCGAGAGAGTTATTTGCACCATTAGTTGAGGCTTGTGACACTGTTAATCATACTTATATTTTCCAACGAAAAGCTCCCTTGAGCACATTTGTGAATCTTATTAGAGAAATTAGACAAACATCTTTTGACTGGACACTAGATTTACAAGGCCTACTTCGCAGCGGAATAATTTGCAAATGCTCGCGAGGAAAAAATAAGGCTGGAAGAAGTGATGCCCGTGAATTTGCAAGTTTGTTTTACCCTATAAATGTTCCGCTACCTTCCACAAAAACAGATCCTCATGCACTAGAAATACTAATGGAATTCAAGCAGCTCTTCGGACAAAAGCCAACCAGCCTACTGCCTCCAATTAAATTTGAAAATATTCTTAACCAACAAAACAAAGAAACCATCAGTAATAAAAAAAGCAAACGATTAATGTTCTTTCCAGAAAGTCGACGAAAAGAAAAAGAGTGGCCTTTTTTTCAAGACCTCACCAGCATGCTTTTAAAACAACATACCGAACTCCAGATCGTCTGGGTTGGAACCAACTTCATTAAGCCTCAATTTCAATACGAGGATTTCTTGACTTCCGGACAATTCTTAAACCTGTCGGGATGCACTAAAATCGAAGAGCTTCCCTCACTAATTAATTCATCAGATTTAGCCTTAGCCAATGACAGCGGGCCAATGCATCTGGCAGCAGCTTTACATAAAGAAGTTGTTGCCCTGTTTGGCCCTACTGAACCTAAACGTTACGGACCATGGGGCCAATTAAACAACGTTATCAAAGCACCTGCAAACGATCTAAATAAGCTATCAACCGAACATGTAGCCGATTTCTTAAATCAAAAAATTGACACTGCTTAATCAGAATCCAAATCTAATCTCAACCTAAAATAAGATTGCACTCCAAACTTCTCTAAAGTCACAAATGTTCGATTGCCAATTGTCCAAGGCTCAAATGGTAAGGCCCTCCAATTAGCACCCGGAATAAATGAGACAGTTTCAACTTTTAGTGGCAAACCTAAGTCTTGCCAGCTCAATGTAAATGTTCGCCCAAAGGCATCCGAGCTAATGGACAATTGAATATCGTTAGAATCATATACGAAAAAATCATTTGTGACCCCATTGTTACTCGGCACAACATCCTCCTCAAACGCTGAAGCATTTATCGTATTAATAAACTTACCTTTTATTGATGGTAATAATTTGAGGCGGAAGTTCATTTCTGATCCAGGCTCGATTTGACCAAGTTCATAAATTAGCGTGCGTCCATCAATCAACATTCTTGTGGGATTAGGTTCAACCTCAATAAGCTTAACACCGATCGGCAATTGATTCGTGATCTTAACTTCAGTTGAAACAGATGGCCCAAAAAAGAGTAAGCGATTGTTAATTTCCACCTCCTGTCCTGGCCTGTAATCGCGCTTATTCAAAAGAGATTCCATTTGCAAATCCCCTGGAGCGGTTGCTGTAAATATTGCTTCACTTTTTGTCTCACCATCAGGAGTCATAATAGAAATTTGCCCTGTTGAAGCATTTGAAGGAACTCTCGCTGAAATTTGAGTCACTGACTCACGTTCAAATTCACTTACTCCACCTCCGAACTTCAAAAGTGTGGCATTATGAAAGCCACTGCCTTTTATAGTTACCAATGTACCAGCTGGCCCAATATTAGGTTCGAACGAGTCAATCCTAGGCAATACTGCTAATTTATTCGTGCTAATATAACTTCCTCCAGGCGCAATCAATTTGATTTCACCGCCCAACCAATCCTCACCAACAGTAAAACGAATTTTATCATTACGAACGATCTCAAATAAAGCCGATTTCTCACCTATAAAAAGAGACTTTAGCCCATCAAAATTTAAACCATTAAATTCAATCGCTTCACCCGGTTTGGCTGAAACGGTATCAGGGCTATTTAAACGAGGAGGCATGAAGAAAAACTCTTTTGTTGAGTACTCTTCCATTTTGCTAATCAACTTTATAGAACCAGTGCGAGCGTTTCTTGGCACAAAAACATCAAGTTGCGTAGATGCCGGAACTGTAAAGTCAGCAGACTCACCACCAGAAAATTCAACCGCTATAGTCTGATCTAGATTCCTCCCATACAATTTAATCTTGGTTCCAGCTACGCCTCGATCGGGATCTATACCTGTTACAAAAGGACTGCTATCTATAATAGTCAATGATTCCAAAGTTATATCAGATCCAAAAGCATTCTTCACTGTTAACTTCCCTGTTTTCGCGTTTAGTGGAAGATCTACTCTAATCTGAGTTGCAGCAGTCACGGCAAATCGTAAAGCCATATTTCCAAGCAGCACTTGAGTAGCCGAAGTAAAGTTATAACCACGAAGGGTAACCCACTTTCCTTTCTGTGCAATATACGGATCAAATGAATTTATAACAGGAGCTCTTGTAACTATTAGCATATCCTTACTATAGCTTTCACCAAATTGATTAGTAATTTTTATAGATCCAGATTTCGCATTTGACGGCACAGTGAAGTTCAGTTGTTTTAAAGAAGGATTACTTAGTCCTGCTGTTTGAACATCGCCAATATGAATCGATTGAATCTCCTGGAAGTTCACACCCCGTAATTCTACGCGAACACCTGGTGCTGCTATGACAGGAAACATATCTGTTATTACTGGGGAGCGGGTAATATGAAACACTTCCTTAGTCTCAACCTGGCCAGATGCCGAACCAATTACAACCGAACCGCTTGACCCATTCGGCACAACTGCACGAATTTGGGTATCAGCCACAACATTAAATGATGACTCAACATTTCCAAAACTAACATACCTTGCCCCAATAAAATTCACCCCTCGAATCACCACATCATCCCCAGGAGCACCAATCCATTCATCAAGCTGATCAATCACTGGGGCAGTCCCCACTACCTTAAAAAAATCAGCACTTGTTGCAGATTCTTCATGAGATACTGTAATTTTTGAATCTATAACCCCCATCGGAACAACTGCACGAATCTGAGTAGCTGCAGTAATACTAAATTGCGCATGAATGTCACCAAACATTACACTTGTCACACCATTGAAATTTTTACCCTCCAACGTCACAAACATACCAGATCGCCCTCTATGCGGGTAAAATCCAAAAATTCTTGGTTGAACTATGAATTGTATAGGTATGATAACATCACCAAATGAAGTCGTTAATACTGGACGTGCAGACGTAGCATTATTGGGGACAGTAGCGTGTATCTCAAAAACATAGTTTTTTCCCTCCTCATCAATAATACCCAAAGGCTCCCAGTCAGCGTAAGCCTCGCCAAACTTGACGTTACTGACAGAGTCTAAATCTTTTCCTTTAAAAACCACACGTGTTCCTGGCCTTCCATGGCGCGGTTGCATTTCCGTTATCAATGGAGCCGAAATTATCGACTTCACCAAAAAAAATAACAGAAGAAAGCCGATCCAATATTGAAACCGAGAAAAGGGAGTTTTTTTAATATTACAAAACAAAATATCAGGCAATCCCAAGAATCTTTTTACCCTCTTCAGTGATCATAGATTGGTGCCATGGCGGATCCCAAACAACTTCAACACTAGCATCATCAATCCCAGGAAGAGCAAGCATGCGATTTTGCGCATCAGCAGCAATCGCTGGCCCCATTCCGCAACCTGGAGCGGTAAGAGTCATTTTCATTTGAACCTTTCTCCCGCTGTCATCAGGTAATTGCTCTATCACTAAATCATAGACTAAACCTAAATCAACGATGTTAACTGGTATTTCTGGATCATATACTTGCTTTAAACTCTCCCAGATCTCCTGCTCTGTAACAGGCTCACCAGATTCATGTGGACGAGCTGACTCTGGCACTTCAAATCCTAAAGCATCAGCATCTTTGGCATCGATTCGAAACAAGCCTTGAGGTGAACGAACAGTGTAAGCCCCTCCTAAAGACTGAGTGATATCTACTGGAGTTTTAGCCCCCATCATCATTCTTTGCCCAGAAGGTATCTGAACTACTTCGCACTCTCGACTAAGCCTCACAGACTGAATCTTTTCCATCCGGAAATGTTCAACATCCACAAGGGATGTGTCGAGGGTGAAGTTGGAGTCTTAGTGAGGGATAGACTTATTAGGATCAATCAGAATTCTTTCCTTAATCCAAAGCAAATCCTTATCCCCCCCCGCTGTAGGGGCAAAATTGTATCCCCTATTAGATGATCTAGTTTTCTCATGAACCCATTTGTGACCCTCTGAATGACCGTCTGCAAAGCCGAATGTACCACCACCGTTGTGCCAATAAGCAGCTGAGTTCTGCCAATGCTTTGCGGCATATACAGGAATTGCAAAAAATGAATCGTCAATCGTTTTTTCATGTTCATCTAAAAACACAAACGACTGAGATGGAGGAGGACTAATAATGTCAGCCATTTTTACCCTTGGTGGATATTTAGTTCCCTGCACCCAACCAATTTCATTAAAAACACCACCAATATGGCCATTCATAGAATAGCTTCTCACTGGCACATAACTTCCCTTGCCTTTTCCAAATCGAGGTTGTGAGGGGCATTTATAAATATCCAAAGAATCATTATACTTGAATAACTTCCCCTGACGAAGATGGCGAGTATCTTTTGCGTGTGCTGCATTTCGCATATTGAAAGACGGATCAATCCACGATTCACGATTCCCTCCCGAAATAGAATTCTTTACTAACTGATCATCATTATCTCCAGCATACATAACCCAACAAAGTGAAAGCTGCTTAGTATTATTAAGGCATTTAATGCCTAGCGCTTTACCCTTAGCCTTTGCAAGAGCGGGTAATAACATACCTGCAAGAATAGCAATTATGGCTATAACAACTAATAACTCGATAAGCGTGAAGGCTTTTCCGCCTCGTTGATTCATACCATTCATTAATATTAAGTTTTTAAGCTAAAGAAGCTCAAAGGTCGGAGTTACAAACAGGACATAAAGGCGAACCATCACTTTTCTGTTTAGCTTGAGTATAAAAGCAACCTTTAATAGGACATTTTAATCCGTCAATTAAACTTCCTTTTTTACACTTAGGACACACCATCGGTCTGCCCACCATATTGGGATTTTCCTCATAAAAGACCCCTCTTTGCTCAGAGTCTATAACCTGCATCTGCTGACAAGAGGTACACTTTGACCATGTTCCTCCATCAGGGAAATCCTCACTATCGCTAGGAGATAAAATATAGGAGACCAAAAAACCGGCCGCTACAATAATAGCAATAATTGATAAAAAAATCTTTTGCCTATCTGTCATAGATCACCACCATTCACGGTGAGGCTGATTATCATTATTCCAACGCATTAACATTGTGGCAGCATTATCTTTAAATGCACCTGAATCCTTTCGCCCAACAAGATCCATCATTTTATGATATTCAGCATGCCCATCCGCTAATAGTATATTTGAACCGGCCGAATGACGCTTACTAGGCCACTCTCTAGCAGGATTTTTAAAGTTTCCGGCATCAGTCGGATCAACAGCACAGTCCCAATTTCCATCAGCTTGTGTATCTGAAATACAAATCATATCAGAAGGATTTCGAACATGACTTTCTGGAATTAAATCCTTCTCACTTTTAATATCACCTCCAAGTCCCATAGTTCTACCCTTGGCTGTTACAAACTCTCGAACACCCCAATCGTTGTAGCCATATGTAAAAAAAGATCCGTTACCTGGATAAAGGTTGAATGGAAAAGAGGGGTGTTTTTTTGTTGGATCTTTGCCCGAATAATCCTTCCACTTAAAACGATCAGCACCTTTACCTTTTTTAGACGGGCAAAAAAACAGCTCCGTATTGGGTGCATAATAATAAAGACGACCCGGCCAAGAAACTGCATTATTTGCATATTTACCTGTAAAATATTTTGCCTTACCAATTCCTGATCGCTGGTCCCAATGACCAGGATAATAAGCATTATCCCCTACATACATGGCTAATGCTGTGCCCATTTGTTTTTGACTATTCATACAAAAAATCTGCTGTCCCTTGGCCTTTGCATTAGCCAAAGCAGGCAATAGCATGGATGCAAGAATAGCAATAATTGCAATAACAACTAATAATTCAATCAATGTAAATCCTTGTTGAGCAGAACGTTGCTGCTTATTTATTTTTTTAAAAACAGACTTCATAATTGGATACAAAAAAAATACCTGCATCACTTAACTACGCAATTAAAAAAGGCTTTTAAGCTGGTATTATAATAAACACCAAAGCAGTATATTCCTTCAACAACCCCTTTACTCACACTAAAGCTATGGCCGACCTTAACTTCGACTGTCCGCATTGTGGTCAAAACCTGACCATTGATGAAAATCAATCTGGGGAGCAAATAGACTGCCCAACTTGTTCTAAACCTTTTGAGATACCCAAGCCTGGGGAACAAAATGTAAAATTACTAAGCAATAAAGAATCCAGCTCAGAAGAAACAGAGTCAGACGAAAAGAAATATTCTGTCCCGGTTCACGAAGGCAAACCAGAGATCTTAGTTAAAAGCAAAAAAAGCAATCAAGCGATTGAGGAAGAATCCATAGAAGGTGATGGCCGTATTTGCGCAAAAACAATCAAAAGAGGGGATTGTATTGAACTTGGACAAGATAAGTTTGATGAAGCACTCAATGAATTTCTTGGAAAACTCAAACGAGAGCAGATCCTCAGCGTTCATCCTGTCAACTACGCCCATTACGATCCTGCAACACAAAAATATTTAGATGATTACGGAGCTATGGTTATCTACGAGCGATGAAGAATTATTCCGTTAAAAAAGAAACGGTGAATTAAATCTCCCACAATGAGGGCAACGAGACTGATCAACATCCCGATCATCTGTGTAAACATATCGACAGTCCTCACAGCGGAAAAGTCTGTCCTCAGTAGGCTCAGGCTCAAACTTTTTTCGTCTAAACTCGTATAAGGAAACTAAGATTACCAAAACCCCTGCAGCTACAATAAAACAAAGAAAAATAATTTGGCCAGGATTCATTACATCTGTTTTATAAACGGCACTGGCAGGACAGGATTCTCAGTTGGAGATTCACTTTGCACACCTGGATGCCAATTAAATATGGCTACTCCCCACTCCAATCTGTTGCTGGGTATATTTTCGCGATTTTTCGATTTTAAATTTGGTTCAAAGCGAATACCTTTAATCAAATCTAATGCGCGCCGATCAGCTTCAGTCTGGAAAGAATCAGATTTAGGAAATTTACCCTGAACAATAGCAGACATCACATACCCATCTACATTCACTCCAATTCGTACTTGAGTTCGCCGCAGGGCTTTACCATGAGACAGACTTGGCAATGTAACCGTTCGTAATAATGATCGATTCTCTAGACTTCCAACAATTTCAAGTTCTGAGGTTTTTCGAACAGCTAACTTAGGAGGGGCAATACTAATAGGCTTAGCCTCTCGCTTCACAGGTATATCTACTACAAAAGGTAAGTGATCAGGCAATGACTTACGAAAACTATCACCAAGCTTATCAGGCTCATTAACCAAAGTTCTTCCAGGCTCACTCCAGTCAATTAATTGATGTTCAATTTTTTTAAATTCACGCCATGCCACCCCAGAAAACCCGCGTCTGTTAGGCTTAGTAAAAATTATAGGGTCACTAAAAGCTCCTCCAACCCCATAATCTGGAACTAATTGAAGCTCTGAAAAAACCTGTAACTTTGGCGATATTTTAGCTCGCATCGAAGGAAGTTTCTTACCACCAAGCCAAGAAAGTAAAACAACTTGACCAAAAAATAATATAATTACCCAAAAAGCAATTGACCGTCCTGAAGGACCATCAAGGGAGGAGTTAGATTTTACTGGGTAACCATTCATCTATTATTGTTCCAACTCAGGCGGCCTTGAAAAATCATTTGGACGAGTGGAAAGCATGACTTTACCAAAACCCACTTCACCAGCCATGTTACATAATTTAACAATCATATCATGTCGTACTGCTTGATCGGCCTGAATCAATAATGAAACACTCTCTGGTTTAAGCCCTCCTTGCTCTATAGCCCTTTCAATACGGCGACGAAGTAATTCTGTAGAAGGCACATCTAACTCAATCTGCTGCCCTCTTTTTAACAGTGCTTCCGGCTGAGCTAACTTTCCATTTAATAATATTCGCCTCTTCTCGACAGATCGATTAACTAAATTTAGATCAAGATCGGCAGCTCTATTGATGACCAAATCCACTAGGGGCATTCCTTCTTCTTTTTCTTCAACAGTAAGGGAATAAACCTGACCCAAAACCTGTTGATTCTGAAAATATAGTATATTTTTGGAATCAACAGCCACTGAAAGAGAAGGATCTGTAACTCCCGATTTTTGATCGGAAACAGGTAAAGATATATTGACCTCTACACCAGGTTTAAAAACAATCGAAGTATGAAAAAGCAACATTGGTAGCATAACAAATAAGACTCCGATAAAAGGAGCAGCATTTAGACCACTGTAGAGAGGCTTTATTTTACCTGCGTATTTCACTGTTCAGCCTAACGCTTGTTCTTCACTCTTTCGCCTGATTTTTTAACTTTGGAATTCGAATTGCTATTAAATGAAGCTAGTTCAAATGCTAAGATGTTAAGCAACTCCGCATTCGATTTTTCAATATCTAATGCGATATCATCTTTTCGCCCGACAAGATAATTGAAGGCTATTGTACAAGGTATAGCAATTGCCAATCCTAAAGCCATACAGATTAAACCTTGCCAAATTCCACCAGCTAACTCATTTGCCATCACCCAATTACCCTCGAGCCAAACTCCTCTAAAAATCTGAATAAAACCTAATACCGTTCCGAGCAGTCCCAATAAGGGAGCTATTTGAGCAATTGTTCCAAGCATATTTAAACGCTTCTCTAATCTAGGCACCTCAGCTCTACTGTGATCATCCAAAAGCTCCCTAAGGCGGTCGTGAGATTGTTCACGGTTAAGAATTCCTAACTTAGCCATTCTTGCAACTGGACCTGGTGTTGCATCACATATAGCAACCGCCTCAACTACATTGTCATTCTTTAAAACAGTACGCACGCCTGCCATAAATTCGGAAGAGTTAATCTGAGCCCGGTGATAATAAAGTAATCTTTCTAAGAAAGCAGTTATACCAAAAGCTGAAGTGAGCAATAGCACCCAAACCATCGGCCCACCTTGACGCAACAATTCCCACGCTGTCTGAGCGTCAGTTGAACTAACAGCAAGAACATAAAAGTCCATAGCTAATTATAACCTTTCCAAAGACATACTTTCAAGACTTCACCTAAAGCCATCAGCAATAATTAATTGCAATTACTTAGAAATGCACCAGAGGCTTTTATGCGTACGAAGATATAAAGCCCCATCCGAAACTGCTAAAGTTGAATTAGAGTATTCTTCAACTGAATTAGTAGCTAATAACTCAAACTTTGGGGCAGCGCGAAAAATATTCGTATCACCAGATTGATTCGTAACGTAAACTTTATCATCAACTAAAATTGGTGAAGCCCAAGCAGCAGAGTTGTTGCCAGTTGAAGTCAACCGTTCCTCAAAAATAATTTCCCCAGTCTTCATATCTAAGCATTCAGCAAATCCAGACATATTGACAAAGTATGCGTAACCATTACGAATGACTGGAGTACCTAAACGATTCTTTTTCGATCTAGGATCACGCCATATACGCTTGGAAGTAACATCTCCCTCTCCTCCGGGATTAATAGCAATAGAAGCACCAAAATATCCACCCATTGAAAGCACTACATTTCCGTCAAAAACTGGAGATGTATATACTAAAGGGTTTAAACCTTTGCACCACCATAATTCTTTACCTTCATCAGGGCTGAAAGCCCGCAGAGAATTTGCCCCACTGATAATAATCTCTGAACGAGATTTAACTTTAATGACAATAGGTGTGGTGAAAGCACCTACAATACCTCCATTACCTCCTCGAAAACCGTCAACTCTCTTCGGGTCATCCTTCTCTTCAATTTTATGTTTCCATAAAGTTTGCCCACTCAACTTATCAAGTCCATAAAGAGTCGAGTTTGGTCCTGGGCCATGATAAACAAGACAGATATCATTAAACAAAACTGGAGAAGTACCATTACCCCATACGTGAACCTGCGGACCAAGGTCGCGGCGCCAAACCTCCTCTCCTTCCATATCATACGCAACAATTCCTGCAGACGCATAATTTGCTATCACCATCCTACCATCGGTTACCGGAGACCCTGAACAATAAGGATTAGTTTGATGCGTCATTTCCTTCTTATTGTAAATTAATCCTTTTTGCCAAAGCATAGTCCCCGTCAACTTATTAAAACACATAACTGAACGACGTTTGTCAGCATCAGTAGCTTGTGTAATGAAAAGCTTATCTCCCCATATGATGGGCGAACTGTTTCCTCGATCAGGCAATGGTGCTCTCCAAGTAATATTCTTTTTGCGATCCCACTTCAAAGGAACAGAATTATCACTAACTATACCTGAACCAGCCAAGTCACCTCGCCATGACGGCCAATTAGAAGCAGGCAAAGCAACTACTAGCCCGAGATAAAACCCAAAAATAACGAATAATCTGTAGCGAAAAATCATATTAAAATTTTAAAGCACGGTGCGAATATTGGGCAGCTTTTATTTTAATTAAAGAGAATAAAAAAACGAACAATCTATTTCAACGCTTGAAGAATTACGTCCGCAACACTTTCTGCCAATACTTTAGAACCCTCTTCGGTGTAATGAACGTTGGCTGGCCTCATTATCTCCTTCATTCGTTCTCGACTTAGAGTAAAAAGGTCGTGCGTAGGAATGCTGTAACGAATCATTACTCTCGATGCGGCACTATTATATCTTATGGAGTCACCTACATAACGACCTTTTGAGCCAGGTGGTATTGGCGTTGTGTTACGCCAAATAAGCTTAGCTCCAGTTTTGCTTAATCGGCGGACTAAAAGCTCTAGGTTTTGTTCATAATCAGAAAGATCAACCTGTACTTTACCTCCTTTTTCTTTTGGGAAAAGATTTTCTCCATTAGGGCCCATATACTTCAGGTCGTGGAGGCCCCAATTGAAGTGAATAACATCCCATTTCTTCTTACCAATCCAAGCCTCAATTTGATTTAAACCCTTAATCGTCGGACCTCCATTAGTAGGAATACGATGTACGTTAACTTTTCCTTTGAGTAAATTCCTAACAGGAATTGTATATCCAATTGAAATAGAATCTCCGATCAATAAGACTCGAGGCAATCCAGGTTGATCCTCAATTCTCAGCATCGGATTTGGTTTTTTGGACTTGGATATTTGAGTATTTGCAAGCAGGGGAAATATCACCAGAAAGAAGGATAAAAATTTTATCATCTTAATTATTTTTTTTTGAAAAAATAAAATCTGCCTCTTCAAGAGTTTCTTTTGAACCAATATCATACCATTTACCAGGCACACTCCAAGTGCTGACAGTCATTTGAGGATAAAGCCATTGTATCAATCGACCTGGCTGGTCCGGGTTATTTCCCTCTTTAATATACTGTTCAATCAAAGGAAGCACTTTTCTTGGATAATGATAAAGTGCAATGCCAATCAAGGTTGACTTTGGCTTGGTAGGCTTTTCCTCGAAGGTAATCAAATCACCCTCTGAATTTATCTCAACAACTCCATACTTAGCAGACTCCTTAAGGTCTTTCACATCATACACCCCTATGACGGGAGCTTTCACTTTTTCACAATACATTCCATAATCGATCAAATCATCACTAAATAAATTGTCACCCGCGACCACAATTACATCATCATCGATTTCTTCTTTATTAATTACTAACGACAAATCACCGATCGCACCTAACTTATTAGAATCATTTGTGGAATGGTCATTAACAACAGTTACAGGAACAGTAGATTCAGATTTATCACGATTTATTGCCCATTCATCAAAATACCCTGCAAACTTTTCATTAGTAACTACATAACCATGATCAATAGCATTAATTGATGCCAAGCTTTTGAGCACATGATCAATCATTGGTTTCCCTGCAATCGGCAAAAGGGGCTTTGGCTTGTTTAAAGTAAGAGGATAAAGGCGGGTAGCATAACCCGCAGCTAAAATTATTAATTTCATTTGTTTTAAAGATGATAATAAGGCCTCAATAATCCGTCAACGACCATACAATAAGTGACCTAAATAATCTGATGAATTGAAAGATCAATAAGATCATGAATATTGAATTAATAAATAGAGTGCACTTGCATCAAGACTAAGAGGAAGGCAACTTGTCTATGTGATTAAAAATCTTAATAATTGTGCGTATTGGTCAATCCACCAATTTACTAAATCAATTATTTTTTTAGTATTTACAGGAATCTTAGCTTCCAATGCTGAAGCAAATACATTACCCGATCGCAGCAATGAGTTTCCAGGGTTAGTTAAGCAGCTAAAATCACATATTGAACGTGTTGATAAACAGGCGGAAAAGCTAAAGGCGCCAAATTTTCCAGATGGTAAGGATTGGTTTAATTCCCCTCCCCTAAGTTTAAACAAGCAATTGTCTGGAAAAATTGTTGTACTAGATTTTTGGACATACTGCTGCATTAACTGCATCCACATACTTCCAGACCTAGTAGAGCTAGAAAAACGTTATGCCGGATATCCAGTGGCATTTGTCGGCGTACACTCAGCGAAGTTCGATAATGAAAAAGTCTCAGCTAATATTCGTGAAGCCGTATTGAGATATGAAATCGATCATCCGGTTGTAAATGATGATGAAATGCATATGTGGCGCCGCATTGGTGTTCGTAGCTGGCCATCTCTTGCAGTCATCGGACCAAAAGGAAATCTCATGCTCCTTGTCTCTGGGGAAGGTAACAAAGAGGTCATAGATGCATGTATTACTGCAGCTCTCGAGTTTTATCCAAAGAATTTATTTAGACATGATCCAATCCCCTTATCCCCTGAAAAAGAAAAAGTCACTATTGATTCCCCATTGCGTTACCCTGGTAAACTAGCCATCGACACCAAAGCAAAGAGGCTCTACATAAGCGACTCGAATAATCATCGCATTGTCATCACAAATTTAGATGGTAAATTCCTTGAATCTATTGGAACAGGGAGAATTGGACTTGTTGATGGGCCTTATAACAAGGCTCAGTTTTTCAGACTACAAGGGCTTGCCTTAAATAAAGAAAAACTTTATGTCGCTGATGCTGAAAACCATGCTCTTCGAGTTGTCGACCTTAAATCCAAGACCGTCACAACTCTTCTGGGCAATGGAACTCAGGGTCGTGATTATAAAGGAGGGTTTGGCGGCCAAAAACAATTAATCAGCACGCCATGGGATGTATATGTTGAGTCTGAAAAAGTCTTTATCGCCATGGCTGGAACGCATCAAATTTGGACATATGACTTAAATGAAAAAATTGCCAAAAACTTTAGCGGAAATGGATCTGAGCAAAATCTAAACAATCCAGATCCTCTTCAAGCAGCTTGGGCACAACCTTCCGGACTCACAATTGGCATGAATGAACTTTTCATTGCTGACAGTGAAAGCAGTACTGTTCGGTCCATTAATCTTAATTCTGGCTCAACTAGAACAATTGCAGGAGGAGAAAATGCCAAACCACGTAATCTTTTCGCATTTGGTGATATAGATGGAACCGGCGAAAAAGCAAAACTGCAGCACGTCCTCGGCGTACAATGGTGGGAAGAAGAAGAAAAAATTATAGTTGCAGATACATACAACCACCGAATCAAACTACTCGACCCAAAAACAGGAGAGATCAAAAGATGGGTAGGCTCAGGAAAATCAGGACTTAAAGATGGAAAAGGAATAGATTCCAGATTATCTGAGCCATCTGGTTTTGCTCTCGATTCTAAGGCCAATAAACTTTATGTAGCAGATACAAACAATCATGTTATCAGAGTTATCAATCTAACTTCACAAGAAATTAGAACACTTTATTTATCTGGAGTACCTGCTCCAATAAAACCGATAGCTCCGCGAAGTTTAAGATTAGCCGAACTCCCAGGGACCCCAGTCATTCGAACTACTCCTTTAAGTTTAACCCAAGAAAAAAAAGGCGAATTAATACTCAATCTAAAACTACCTGCTGAGCATCATTTAACTGAAGCCGCAGGTAGCCGATGGCAGGTCATAGCCGATAAAAACATACCTATTAAATTAGATGAAAACAGAGCAGCCGGAACACTAAAAGAAAACACAAAAATAAATATCCCAATCAAACTAAAAGAGAATGCAAAAGATGGAATCGTTCGAGTCGAAGCCATTGCTTATTTTTGCAAAGATGAAGGTGAGTGTCAGGTTTCTGGGGTCCTATTTGAAATACCAGTTAGTCTTAGTCAGTCAACAAACAAAACAATAGAATTGAATCACACATTCAATAGCCAAGTTTCTAAATTCGGACTACCGTTTGAACAAAATAAAAACTAGTAAATTTACATACTTAATACCATTTTATAATAAGTATTTATTGACATTCACCGCTCAATCTATATTGTATTTAAATAGATAAAAAAATTTCATAAAAATAATGAATTCTATTAAACAAATAATAATACCGCTTTTAACATGTTTCCTTAGCTTAAAAATAATTTCAGTAAATAGTGCTGAACCAGCTAAAACTAATTTTGAAGCCGTTACTGCAAAACTCGATCGTAACGGACATCTCTTAGCCTATTTTAATACGGCCAAGACAATGAAACAATTGGACCAAATGATGGATAGCTTAATCGAGATAGCAAATTCAAGTGACTCCGCTAATCCTCTTGCCAACAATCCTTTCTTGGGCCCAATGGTTTCAGGCATAACTGAAGCCATTAAACCGGCATATGAAGAGAGCGGCATAGGTCAAATAGGAGGAGTTGGAATGAGCAGTCTTGCTGTTAAAAAAGATCAATGGCGCCAAAAAACATTTATTTATCGTGAACCAGAAAAAAGTAACGGTTTGATTTGGGAAATGTTCGGTAGCGAACCCCATTCTCTTGAAATATTAGAACTAGCACCAGCCCAAACAGGCCTTTTAGCTCACTCAGATTTGAGAATCAGCGCTTTAATGGATTGGATCGATCGTATTTCAGAAAAAGTAACTGGCGGCCAGTCCGTAATGGCTAGCGCCCCAGCTGAGTTTAAAGACATTCTCAATGCCTTCGATGATGAAGTTGGATTCTTAATGACTATCGACCCCAACAAACAATTGAAAATTCCCGGCTTCATGATTCAAGCTGAAGAGGACTTAGAAATGGACTCTTTTGCTTTTGCATTAATTGCCCGTACTAAGGGAGATAAGATTTTGTCGATTATTAACGAGGCGATGGAAGGCGGGTTTGCACCCCCACAAAAAACTAAAATTAAGGGGGTTAATTTAAACTCAATTCCATTACCACTACCTATCCCTATTGAAGGATTAGATATATCACCATGCTATTTTCAAGTGGATGACTACATGGTTTTAGCGTCTTCAACAAGTCTTGGTAAGAGCATTATCGAAGCAAAAAACGGGAAAGGCCAAATCACAGAAAATGATGATTTTAAGACCTTAACTGAAGGGTTGGATCTCACTAGCAATGGCATTAGTTATGTTAGCTCCAACTTTACCGAGTGGAGCATAAAACTAAATGAGCTTAGCATGGGGCAAATGCCTAAAGAGCTTAAAGACAGCTTTAATATTTATTTAGAATACAATAAACAAATAAAAGGAATGGTATCACTTATCAAATCTGAGAAGGACGGCATAATGTTCGAGACTCGTTCATCTGTTAACCTAACTGGAGAATACCTTGCCCACACTGCTGCTAGCATCGCCATAATTCTGGGGAACTCAGTTCAACAATTTAACGAGTCAGGCATGTTTGACGATCTAGGAGGCTTTGAATGAGTAATTTTTTTCTAATTAATGTCTAAAAACACGAATAACTAATATTTTAAAATAAAAGAATTTATAATGAAAAAAGAATTAATTCTAACTCTTTTTATAACTGGTATAGCTGCTGTATTTATCGGATGTAGTGACTCTCCTAAAAAGCAGATTGAAAGCAAAAAAGAAACTAAAAGCCCTCAGTCCGCGATACCTAACAGTTTTGCTGAAGTCACCTCTAAACTTGATACTGATGGCGACGTTTTTGTCTACTACAGCACTGAGGACGTAATAACTACTATTGAAAAATATGCTGAAACAGTTGGAACTGAGGCCTTAAAAAGCATAGAGACTGCTCCCATTGAAGAAGCCATGATAGAAAGTGGAATGAATATCGGAAAGGCAATGTTAGAGCAAAGCGGTATCAAAGATATAAGCGGTATCGGAATGAGTAGTATAGAACTTGAATCTGGAATTTTCAGGAACAAAATGGTTATTCATCACGACTCAAAAAATTCTAATGGAAAAATATGGTCACTCTTGGGTTCTGCTCCTCATGAAATTGAAATTTTAAATTTTTTACCTGATAATACAGCACTAGCATTCTCTCACGAAATTAATCTAAATGAACTGCTAGAATGGCTTCCTGATTTACTAAAATCAGCTGGAAATCCAATGCTCGAAGAACAGTTTGATCAAGCTATTGAGATGGCAAATGCAGAGATGGATTTGACAGATCTTATTTCATCCTTTGACAGCGAAATTGGTATGTTTGTTACGCTTGATGACTCGAAAAAAATGCAGCTTCCTCCTCCCATCGGTGAGATACCAATGCTGGAATTCGCTTTAATGATTAAAGTTAAAGACGATAAGATAAGTAGCCTCCTATTTAATATTTTAGAAAACACAACAGGACCTGAAATTGAGAAAAAAACTGTTTCTGGAATTGAGATGCTGGTTGTCAACGAATCAGTCCCTATGCCAATTCCAGTCGCACCAGCAGTATTTCGATTAGGTAATTACCTCATAGTTGCTAGCACTGAAGATTCGGCTAAGCAGATTGTATCTACCCAAAATGGGACCAAAAAGAACCTTAGTTCAACAGAAGAATTCCAGCAATTGAGTAAAGGACTAGAACTCATAGGCAATCACTTCTTTTTTGCTAGCGAGCAAATTGGTTCTACAATGAGCCCAATACTTAAACAGGCAATAAGCGCAGGTGGGCTTCCAGACGGATTACTTGATCTAGAATCAGATAACTCCTACAACTTAAAGACCCTGGGGATTATACGAATGGAGGCTGATGGCATAATGGTTGAAAACCACTCTCAAAATGGGATTATTAATTCTATTATGATGCAGACAGGAGTCATTCCAATTAGCGTTGGTGCAGGAATGCTCCTTCCCGCACTTTCAAATGCTAGGGAGAGAGCTCAAAACATCTCCAATGAGTAATAGATCATTTATAGTAAAAAGGGCGTGTCACAATGCATGGCTTTACCTATGATGCAGCCCGTATTGATTACCGAGTGCGTCAAAATTAATTCCAGGTATATCTTAAAATATTCATATATAAAATCATGTCACAAAAAGTAGGATTTGTGGGAGTTGGCCGAATGGGCGCCAACATGGCTAGGCGATTGAAAGATTGCGGTTACGAGGTGTCTGCCGTTTACGACATCCGAAGTGAGACTGCATCAGAACTAGCAGAAGAACTTGGCACAACAGCCTGTAGCACACTAGCTCAAGTCACAGAGTTATCCGAAGTTATCATCACTGTAGTAATTGATGATGCTTCAATGAAGTCAATTTTTGCAGCTAATGGCGACAGCCTCCTCACTGGTGCAGAAGGTCGGATTTTCATAAATTGCGCCACAATAAGTCCATCGGTTCATATTGAAGTTGAAGGATTAGCTAAAGCTGCTGGTGCAGAATCACTTGAAGGTTGTATGGCATCTAGTATCACACAGGCGCGTGATGGCACTCTTTATCTAATGCTAGGTGGTGAAAAAACTACTTATGATAAGGTAGAAGAACTTCTTGGAAAACTCTCAGTCAACAAACGTTATGTCGGAACCTCTGGTAAGGCAGCTCAAGTTAAAGCTCTAGTTAATATGGTAATGAATATTAATACTGCCGGACTAGCTGAAGGCCTTGGATTAGCCGATTCGCTTGGACTAGACATTAATACTGTAATGGAAATTTTTTCACAAACCGGCGCTAATTCTCGAGTACTTGAAACAGATGGAGAAGACATGCGAGACCGGGATCATGAATGTTACTTTTCTGCAGCACATGCAGCAAAGGATTCTGGTATAGCTCTTGCTCTTGGTCAGTCCGAAGGGCTAAATCTGCCAATGGCTGCAGCATCAAAAGCTCAGTTCGAAAAAATGGTTGAAAAAGGTATTGGCGAACTAGATAAGTCCGGCGTTGCTGAACTTACTTTTAAAGGTCGCACTTCATAATTTTATAATTCATTTCATAAAAATGACGGCTAATCTCGGCCGTCATTTTTAATTTTTTTAGAAAAAATCTCTTGCACACACCCTTAGATTTTTGTTTCTTTCCACGGCCCTTTCATAGGCATTAGCTTTTGATTGGTTAAATCTAAAAAAAATTAAACTTTAGATGGGGAACTCAAAGGATTCAGACAATACAAGATATTCGGCAAAAGGAATGGCAAAACCTGTTAATTTCCTATGCATTGCTCCGGAAGCTCAAGAGGTTTGCGTTATTGGAGACTTTAATGATTGGAAACCCAATTCTAATCCAATGGAACGTCAAATCGATGGAGCATGGAGCATTCAGATTAATCTCCATCACGGCCATCATCGTTATCAGTTTTTCATTGATGGTAAAGCAACCTTAGACCCCCGCGCAAATGGAGTAGTTCGTAACGAAATGAACGAACGCGTATCCCTTATAGCTGTTAGTTAAACAGATATTTATAAAAACAAAAAAAGACGCTCAAAAAAGAGCGTCTTAAAATATATTTTATTTAGATTTAAAATTAATCTTTTGCTGACTCATGGTTAGCAGCTACAGCATCCCAATTCACTACATTCCAGAAAGCCTTCAGATAGTCTGGTCGGCGATTTTGATAGTGCAGATAATAAGCATGTTCCCAAACATCGCATCCAAGGATTGGCTGTTTACCATCCATTAGAGGAGAATCTTGATTGGGTGACGAAGTTATCTCAACACTTCCATCTTTGTTAGCCACAAGCCATGCCCAGCCACTTCCAAATCTAGTTGCCCCAGCAGCTTCAAACTTTGCTTGAAAATCAGCAAAGCTACCAAAAGCAGCATTAATAGCATCTCCAAGTGCACCAGTTGCCTCACCACCACCATCAGGACTCATGATGTTCCAAAAAAGCGAGTGATTTGCATGACCACCTCCGTTGTTACGAACTGCACCGCGAATATTTTCAGGGACAGCGTCAAGGTTAGAGACCAAATCCTCTATAGACTTTGCTTCTAATTCTGCATTTCCAGAAATAGCAGCATTAAGCTTAGAAATATAGGCGTTATGATGCTTACCATGGTGAATCTCCATTGTCTGAGAATCAATATGAGGTTCCAAGGCGTCATGAGCGTAAGGTAGGTCAGGTAGTGTATATGCCATTTTTATTATATAAAATTAAGCTTTGTACCAAATTAATTGGCCAAGAGAGAACTAAACTAATAAAAGCTAAGCTTTCCCTCAAGAGATATTCTCACTTGGTCTCATTTATAAAGCCAATAGGGACATTATCTCATCACCTAGCGAGGTTAACGAAATTCTCTAAAATTTTAAGCCCAACTCTCTGACTTTTCTCCGGATGAAACTGGGTAGCAAAGATGTTATCTTTCCAAATTGAAGAGACAAAGTTGACCCCATAATCTGTGTATGTAGCAGCAATAGATTCATCTTCAAGCTTGGGATAAAAGCTATGAACAAAATAAACGTGACTGCCGCTATCAACATCCTTGTAAATTGGGCAGTCCGACTTTGTTATTTCGATTTGATTCCAACCAATCTGAGGAATTTTGATGCCCTTTCCATCCGGAAATCGAATTACGCTTCCTTTAAAAATTCCTAAGCCAGGCGAGCAACTGTTGAATTCTTCACTACGTTCAAATATGGCCTGATAACCAACACAAATACCTAAAAAAGGGCGACCAGAATATGCAAATTCTTTTGCAGCATGAAACAACTCCTGTCGTTGCATGGCATTAATACAGTCATCAAATGCACCAACCCCAGGTAACACAACAGCAGAGGCCTCTTTAACTCTTTCTGGGGTTTGCATTAACTCTACATCTGAACCAACGTATCGAAGAGCTTTCTCAACACTACGCAAATTTCCTGCACCATAATCTAAAAGAGCTATCATTTGATTCGCTTAAGCCAACCTTTAGGGTGGTGAGTAATAATAAAACGTTCACACCTTTCGTGATCAATTTCAAACTCCGGATGATTAGTTAGATATTTTTCGATAGCAGGAAGTGGTCCAGGGCGACCTTTACGAAACATAAACAAATCATCGATTATTCCGTCCTGAACAAGACAATAACTACCTACCGAAGTCATAGGGGCATAAAGCGCTAACTCCTTTTCAACGTGCTCTTCAGAGTGATCACTATCTAATATAACTAACACTGGACCAGAGGCCTGATCAGCCATCTCACGAATTTGTGAAGCTATTTCCTCTGATGCAGAACTACCAATTAAGTAGGTTACTCGTGGGTGTGACAGATCATGAAGTTTTTCAATATCGACCGAAACAACTTTCCCTTCAGTACCCATCAAATCGAACAGTTGAGCATAAAAATAAGCTGATCCCCCTCGATTTGTGCCACATTCTATAATGAGAGAAGGTTTAATCTCGTAGATAGTTTCCTGTGCAATCCATAAATCAAATGTATTTTGCCAAATCGGCTTGCCAAGCCAATTGCTATTTCCAAAGTTATTTGTCTTGGTAACTAGCTGGTGAAAAAATAACTTCTCCACGGCACGCGCGAAAAACGCGTTGTAAATGGAGAGCACCAAACTGCGCAGACGCATATACATAACATTTTTTAGTTACAGCAAATTACCTTCGCTGGACGCGCACGGTATGATCAATCGAGCTTTGTGGCAATCTCAGTGTTCTTTCACTCATATAATTGTTAAATCGTGAAAAATCCATTAGAACAATTAGTACTAAGCTGGCGCGAATGGCGCAGGCAACAAACTTTGCATGGTGTATTCCCTTTTAAGGATGCTTCTATGCAGGTGCATCGGGTTATTTTACCATCTCGAATTCATACCAAAATAGCTACTAAAAAATTAGAAATCGAGACAGATATTACACAGATTAATGAAAGTACTTGGCAAGTACGATTAATCAAAAATGATTTAAGTTTCTTTTGGCCAAGTAAACCAGATCACAATTTGTACTTTTCAATCGAACAAGAGTTTTCTATCAAAAATCCGCACCACTACACCTCAGCACCAATCCATCTTTCAAAGAATAGCACAATTATTGACGTTGGTGCTTGTGAAGGTTTATTCGCTTTTCGCACCCTTAGTCAAGGTTTAGCCAAACGCGTGATTTGTTTTGAGCCAAGTGAAAAAATGGCATCCCTACTCAAGCACGGAGCAGAGGTAAATGGATTATCTAGTTTCATTGAGATTGAACAATCTGGAGTCGGAAATAAAAACGGAAAAGCTCGCATGAGAGTTGGCGACAATCCCGATGCAGGTTACATGGAGTTTTTACCCGACGGAGCAACACATTCAGATGCTATCACAACAACAACAATTGATCATTATTGCCGAGAAAAAGAAATCGAACTCGATCAGAATGATCTAATTAAAGCTGACGCGGAAGGAGCTGATCTAGATGTATTAATTGGTGCCGAAGATCAAATTCGTCGTAATTCACCTCAAATTGCAATAACCACATATCATGTCGATTATCACGCAGAGCGTATGATAGATTGGCTTCGCAAAATTAACCCTGAATACAAAATAAGACTAAAAGGCCTTTCATTTTGGACCACCTTTCCGAGACCCGTTTTAATCCAAGCCTCAACACTTTGAAATGACCAATAACCCACTAATCACTGGAATAGGAGAGGCCCTATATGATTTGCTTCCAGTAGGGCCTGTGCTCGGGGGAGCACCACTTAACGCCGTATTTCAAGCACATCAAATCGGATTACATTTAGGAGGCAAAGCAGTAATGGTAAGCCGAATAGGCCAAGATGAACTCGGCAAATCATTGTTTAAAAAAATCAAAGAACATGGAATGAACCATACTTTTATCCAACAGGATCCAAACGCCGATACAGGAACAGTTAGTATCACTTTGAATGGTACGGAGCCTGAATACGAAATAACTAAGAATGTTGCTTGGGATAAACTCGAATGGAATGAATCTTTATCAGATTTAGCTAATCGTTGTAACGCTGTTTGTTTCGGAACTTTAGGGCAACGGGCGGAACCAGCAAAAAGCACAATTCAAAAATTTATTCAGACAGCAACTAAAGCAAATCGTTTATTCGATGTTAATCTTCGACAAAATTACTTTTCTAAAGATACGCTTGATACTTGCTTCCAACTTTCGTCCATTGTCAAAATGAATGAAGAAGAACTGCCTATCGTATCTAAAATACTAGGGCTAACTAACGACAAATCCCCCATCCTTCAAATAATAGATCATTACAACCTAGACTTATTTGTCCTAACTCAAGGTAAACTTGGCACGCGCATTTACACTAATGCAATGATAGTTGAAGGAATGCCTGTTCAGTTCATTCCTGAGGAAAATGCAGACTCAGTTGGAGCTGGTGATGCTTGTAGCGCAGCTATTCTACATGGTACTACAAGGAATTGGCCTCTGCAAAAAACCGCTAATCTAGCCAACCAGCTTGGCGCATATGTTGCTTCGCGTTCCGGGGCTACCCCTAATTTGCCCCCTGAAATATTAAGCGAATGGCAAACTTGATTCCCGCTTTACACAGGAGCCATGAACAATCAATCTCTAAGCCGTTCGCGGCTTGGCCACGTAAAAGAAAATGAGTAAGGAAAAGAAGGAAGAAAAAGAATCCATAGGGAAGCTTGAGGAACTATTCCTCAAGTCTCGCACTATCATGCTGTACGGAGAGATCAATCAAAAGGTTGCCCGAGAGTTCTGTACTAAGATCCAGTTACTTTCAGCTGAATCAAATGACGATATCACAGTTTTTGTCAATTCGCCTGGCGGTCATGTAGAGTCAGGCGATAGTATTCATGATATGATCAAATTTGTAAAACCACGCGTAAAGGTTGTTGGAACGGGATGGGTAGCCAGTGCTGGAGCACTCATTTATTCAGCCCCTCCAGTTAAGGATCGCTTTAGTTTACCAAATACTCGTTTTATGCTTCATCAACCCAGCGGAGGTGTCGGAGGTCAGGCATCAGATATCAGTATTGAAGCAGATCAGATCGTAAAAATGCGCGAACGTCTTAATCAAATATTTGCCGATCAAACAGGTCAACCTATCGATAGAATAGCTAAGGACACCAATCGGAATTTCTGGATGACTCCAGAAGAAGCCAAGAAGTACGGTCTCGTCGGAAAAATCATTAATAATCAAGAAGAGCTCTAAAACACTAGTTTAGAACTTTAAATTTTCACCTGTAGACTAAAACCACTGCTTAAGTTAACCACACAAAGATAATAATCTACTAATACTTATCTTTTTAGAATATTTCTAGTATTGTTTCCAACTTCATCATTGAAGCTGTTAAAAAATATGCTCCGATGCTGATTGTATTGATATAAGGATTATGGTTTTGCTGGTGTAACAAGCCGTAAAAAACGTAAAGAACTAGTCCTTGGCGAAATGGTGCGCGAGAGCTTACCACTGGTTTGTGGATAAAACTCACTCAAAGACTGCCATTCTTGATCGAGAGTAAGAGTTGATTGAAGCGAATAACTTCTACCCTGCACACCCTCAAAACTCACTCTAAGCATACCACTTGGCAATGGAAGAAATTCTAGTTTCAATCCACTCTGAGGATCATTTGGATCGGTTCCAGCCGCATACTCTTGAAAATTGGTTAGATGATCCAAATCAGCATCAAGCAATGCATCACCAGCGTCCTTAAAGTTAAAACCTTGAACTAACTCCCAACTATCTGGCATTCCATCGCGGTCAGTATCTTTCTCTGAACCAGCTCGCATCCAATTAGTCGAAATGTTTCCATAAGTTTTAAAACCAATTCTTTGAATGGATACTCCTCCATTCTCAGGCAATAAAGGCCAAGGTAGAGAAGACCCATACTTTACCTTTTCTACAAGAATGTAAGGGACAAAACCAATATCCGGCAGCAAAGTCTGCGGAGGGTCAGGTCGGAACAATTGCAGGCTTTCACCCGCATTATTTAACTTCCCTTCAAACGGTCCAATCACAAACTTATCGGCACTGAGACCATACTGCTCTCTCAATAATTCAGGTTCAACACTTCCTACAAACACTTCCTCGCCTGACTTTAGAACAAAATCTAAAGGAAACATAAACTCGATTGCGTTTTTTATTTTCCATCTATTACTGGGATTTAAAGGATCAAATAGAGGAACTGCTTCTTCAGAAATATTTCGAAGTGATACGTACTCTGCCATACCTTGATACGGTGCAAACATGATTTCACTGAATACAATTGGACCAACTAATGGACCTGTATTAGGTGCCCCCTCACCAGCCCGGAACTGATCTAATAAAACAACATCTTGACCAGCACGCACATCGCTTCCCATTGAGTTATCTTCCATAGCAACAAAAGGACCAGTCGCATTTGGATATCGTCCAATTGTTACTCCGTTGGCAGCAGGGCCAAATTCTACTTTATCGACAAATCGTAAAATATTACCGTTAATATCAGCTTCAGTTAATAAAACTTCATCCCCTCTAGACGAACTTAAAGAGAAACCATTCAGTTCATTTTCTAACAAGAAATCTTTTTCATAAAAAACATGGTAACCATTTGATAAGATTTTGGTATCACCTGGAATACGATATTTTTTTAGATTATTAGAACTATCACTTAAAAACCATCCAGATACATCAACTTCTGTTTGACCGTAATTATATAATTCGATCGCATCCTCCTGCGGAGCATCAGAATGTGTTAACACCTCATTAATTACCACGGTTGGAACAGTAGTAATCCCAGCTCCTGGAGAACCGTTGTAAGCACTACTAGAATTCCAATTAAGAGGATTATTTAAATCGAGTAAAGGGTTAATAACCGTAAGGGAACTGCCATTTCCATCAGCTCGACCTGGCCAAGAACCTCCATCATTATATTCAACTTCAAAAACAAGATCGCCATCACCATCGATCAACGACACTGTTTCACCATTATTTCTCAATCTGCCTTCGTACTGGCCGGCAGCCAATAAAAACCCTGTTTCACCATAGCGCGAAAGAAAAGCAGTACGATTCTTAGCCACAACAATTCTTTCACCGACAGCCAAAGACACCTTACCAAATTGATAAGTAATACCCCGATCAAACTGAGCAGTGTCTAAATTAACGTCACTTTTCCCAACATTTAACAACTCAATAAACTCAAAATCGTCTCCTCCAATTGGATTGTACATAATTTCACTAACTCGGATACTACCTTTTAGTGGTGATACCGCTGAAGGATCAATTAGTATAGAGTAATCAAACCCCACACGAATCGCCTGCGGCTCGTTGTCATTATCAGTAGCAACAAACATCCCCCCATCAATCGCTGAAATATCAGCGCCAACTGACTCTGCGTGAACCTGCTCCCAGACATCCTCTACCTTCCACTCAAAAAGTAGTTGGTCACCATGACGGATAATTCGAACGGCAATTTCATCCTGAGCAATTAAACTAGTATCTAGAGTGGTAACGTTACCTTGACCATTCACTTTTCTAACCATTAAGTGGGTACCGTCATTAAAACCGATCGTATAACGGTTTTTGTTAGAACCCTTTCCAAGCAACACCATCAAGCCGGCATCGTAACCGCCAAACTGGCGTGAAACTAAACGAAGCTTGGTCTGGATTGCCCAATCTCCCTGCTGAGGCAGCTTACGTGCTATATAAGGATAATTTGCGATTGAGGCAGATAAAGGCGTGGACTTCATATCTAAGACTTGAATCTCTAGCCATCCCGGCACGTCATCAAGGGAATACCAAGAGGTTGGTGAGAAGTTGCCACGCGGGCCAACATTCTCAGTTACCCAATAATCTTTTAGTATTGGGTCACCAAATCCACTAAAGCCATTTACCCCATGCACCACTGCCTCACGATTAACATTGGAAAATTTACCATCTTCATCAGTTATCTTGACCGTAAATTCATACAATCCCGGCCTCTTAAAAAACGCCTTTGCACGTGAACGATCAAATATTTTTAAATCCACCTCATCTAGATTGGTAGCCATCCAATCAAATTTAAGCGACTGCCCCTCAGGATCGTAAGAATCTCGGGCATCCATATCGAGAGAATCATCAACAGAAAGATTCCATGAACTAGGTCGAGCTTTGAGATCTGCTAACGGAGACGAATTTCCAGATTTTTTCACCTTAATCTGAGTATCATTACGAACATTACCCCATTGATCTGTTCCAAGGATTTTTAATAATTGTTCACCTTCATGCAGCTGAATTCCGCTAATCTCCCACCCAGTTAATCCAGTCCATATAGGACGAGCTTCAGGATGCCCTTCAACCTCAACATGAATAACCCCGTACGGCGATGTGCCTTTTAAACTGACTTGATCAACAGTCACGTCCAAATCAGCTCCCTTATTGGTAGTTACCTCAAATTTTTTACGAGAATAATTCGTTCCCAATTCACTTTTCACAGAATTACGACGAGCAGAAAAAAAGTTTTTATATTCGCTGGCCCGAGATGAATAGGAACCGCTCACCTCCTCTTCTGCATTAAGCCAAGCGTTCATTCTTGGGGAATTGTAGGTATAGTTCTCGGTAAATTCAGCTAGGTAGGAATAAAACAACCTTTTATTATACCACTTTCCAATATATCCGCTAAAGCCGGGCATCCCCTGATAAAGTTTAGCCCCTGGATTCCCATAGGCTAAATCACTATCCCAATGCAAAAATTGAAACTTCCCATCATCATACCTTTGATAGAAATAACCATTCTTTCCACGACGCAATGAGAAGGAATCCCAGTCATCAATATAACCTCTAACCATCGACATGATCATTGTCTGATGCGGATCTACAAGACGCTCTATCTGCTCCTGTTTATAGGTTTTACTTACCGTCTGAAAAAGATTTATAAGAGCACTGTAATCATCTTCCCATTCATTTGTCCGCTTCATCCATTCTGATCTATATCGACCTGGATTATCGGTACCCTTGTATCTCCAGTCTGCATTACGATTTGATCTAGACCAACTGTCAGTAAACCACCACTCATCATCAATACGATATAGATTACCCTTAACTCCTTCGGTAAAATTTCGGCTCAAAAAATCGTTTGCAACAGGCTCAACCTCCTCACGCATTTGAGGAGAACCACTATTTACAGTGAGCCATATCATCTCATTTTCATTCACAACATGCCCCATCAGGTAAAGCATGTAGCGGGTCAATCGATTACGACTCACCCGACCGTTAGCATCGTCGTCCCATGAAAGCTTATACTTACCTCGGAACCGCCGATCGTTTGGCATCTTCCATTTACCTCGATTTACATTATTACCTCGAGTCCAAGGACTACCACTATTGCGCATCTCACAGTTGTAACGAATATCTTTTTCGTTGGAGATAAATGTTGCGTTATAATAGTGATTGGATAATCGCGGAAACTTATAATTATATTTACTTCCTCCCCCATTACTGATGGCACCTAGGTCATAATCAGAAATCACCAATCGCACATTTCGGAGATCTGTTTTTGGCTTTCGATTATCTACAACATAAAGAGCAGGAAGGTCAGGACCAAGTTTCGGGTGCATATGCTTTGCTCCAGCTTTTGTTTGTGCTTCAACATAAAACTGAACTCGTCGGCCATTATTTCTGTATTCTGTGAGTGTAGCTGTATAAACACCATCACCCTCAATCTCATCTCCGCCACTTTTTCCATTATCATACATGGTTTTGTTTTTCCATGCCCCGGCATTAGTTGAAGAATCCGGCCTGTGCCTTAATCGAACTACGGACAAAGGCTCTGCCGAAGTTACATTTGCTGTAACCCGAACTGACTGCGAAGATGTTGGAACTGCCGGGCTATGAATAGTGCCATCAACCTGCGGAGGGGTATTCTGCTCATAAGTGGAGTTCTGCTTCCCAGGTGTCCCAAGATTCTCAGGAATCTCAATCAAAAAGCTCCCTGCAAGACTCTTATCCCAAGTCCATGCGATTAAACGAGGATTACCACGGACCCACCTAGCCTTAAAGCGAATCGTTGCATCATCGTTACGCCTGATATCTGTCGACATATCGACTTCCATTCTGTTAGGACGATTGTCACCATGACCATCTGAAATAAGGTGCAAACCACTTTGATCCATATAAGTTGCCCAATGAGTACCTTGAGCTAGCCAACCGTTGGAACTTTTGCCGTTTGGCGACATCTTGGAGCTATTAATTAATACATTCTTATTGGAATTTCTCGATGTAGTTACCTTGATATCTTTTAAAACAATCTCCGAATCACCAACTAGATGCATATGAAACTCACGGTAATCCCCTGCTCCACCTTCAGTTTTTAACTGACGGTAGCGCCCCTTAGCAACATATTCACGAAAACTACTTTTATTAACTTCATAACTATCACGCCAAGCAGAAGCTCGACTATTATTCATCCACGGATTGACTAACTCCATACTACTTCCTCCTCCTTTAGTAGAGTCTGGCCAATCCCCATGGTTCATGTAATCCAATTCATCTACGAAATTACCATAAGCATCTTCCAGCCTTAACAACTCACCTGGATTACTCAATTCACCCCTATAATTACCCAGTATATTTTCTAGTTGATAGACACGATTCATGTACTCAACATCCGCAGCAATAACTAAAAAATCTCCAGACTTAATCATAGTTCCCGATGGAAACATGAAATTAACCCCTTCAACAAACCTCCAACCTGTGAGATCAACATCAGTATCACCACGGTTATATATTTCAATATACTCACCACTCCGATGATCTCCGGGCGGATTAAACATCACCTCATTAATTACAACGTTTTCAAAACGTTCAGGATTATTTCTCCTGCCTCTAGTATTATTTGATACAGAAAACCATTCATTACTGCCGTCAGGATATGCTTGCACCGATCCAACTCCATCAGGCCGGTCTAACAATATTGCATGCATTACATTATTTCCATTAAGTAGAAAAATCGGCATCTGCTTCCTAGACTCAATATCAACATCAATCACTCTTGTAGCACCCCCTGAAACTTGACCAGACAATGGGATGCGATCAGAAAAATCTCGGCGAGTTGCTAAAGACAATCCGTCCATCGAAATCAACCCCTCTCCGCTATTAAAAAATTCCAACCAATCCAAACGACCATCTTGAGAAAAATGCACTTCATTTAAACTAAGTGATTCACCAAGAGATTCACGACTCGCGTTTGCTGTTCCAGGAGTTGAGTCTGTAAAAAGATACCACTCAGAGGCCCCAGTTGGTTTACGACCTATTGAACGACCATCAAGCGTTACGTCAGCTCTTAAGCCTGTGACAACTGTTTCACCGTCAGGCTCTGTAACATATACTATTACAGGGGTCTTAATGCTTAGTTTAGCAGAAGTAAATGAGAGTTTAGCTAAGCTTTTTGGCTGAACCTTAAAAACACGATTTATTTTTTGTTTATCAAGTTTAGAAGGGTCATCACTTAAGTAAAACCCCTTTAAGTCAATAAGCTCTGTTGTGGGGTTATAAAATTCGATATAACCATCCTGACCTGAAACCGGATATATTTCATTGATAACAACCCCATTACTCGCCGGCATGGAAGCTCGCAATCGGCATCCAAAAACTATATCTGAACTTGTCCGATTGGTTTGATGTACCTC
>SHAK01000022.1 GCA_004213515.1 Limisphaerales bacterium
CAGAACTTTTATAGATAGTAATCAGCACAGTAAAAATCAGGATTGTCGGCAGAGCATAAAGGAGTAGGAACGGGAACATAGCCATCACACCGTAGTCGCCCCCCAAGGTTGAGGCCAACGGCCCCGGCAAAACGTTGATCCGGCTTAGAACCGGATTCAGCATCACACCCATCGAATCATAAAATCGGTCCGCAAATGCATTCGCTTGAACGACTGCCACCAACGCCGGACCAAATAGTAAAAGCAAACTTAATGGTGCAAAACCCAGCATCCGCTCCAGCAATTGGGAACCTATCTTTCCTTCTTGCTTCAAAGCCTATTTCTGAGACCTCTAACTAGAGATTTAAAAATTTTGCAAATGCAAATCATTTGCAACTAGAAACTCGATTTGCCTAAGATTTGTCAATAATGAAATTGAGAATTGACTCTCAAATTCAATTTTTTTATCTATTTGCCGCCGCTTTTTAGCTAAAAAACCAAGATCATTTGCATCACCGCATAAAGATTGTATAGAAATTAATTCATGCCCACAGAACCCATTCCCATTGTTAGTCTTTGTGGCTTCTTAGGCTCAGGCAAAACCACTCTACTTCGTCGCTGGAGAAGCGATGATACTTTGAAAAAAGCTCCGGTGATCGTGCACGATTTAAGCGAATTTGGTCTTGATGCAGAACTACTTGCAGATGAGACCTCTCCACCTGCTAAGGGTCGTCTTGTCGGAGGAGTGGCAGCACTGCATGGCAAACATGCACGTGAAGAACTCAGCTCTTCATTAGGAACTGCTCTAGAAGAGATTTACGAACTTAATCCCGCTCCATCTCTTGTCTTATGCGAAAGCACAGGCGCCGCTTTACCATGGCCCCTTATCAAGGCTCTAACTCAAGACAAGCGTTTCTTCCTACGTCACTTCATAGTAACAGTCGACGCACTCAATCTTCATCGTGACTTCGCGGATGGCGGAGTTCTAACAGGCGATGCTTCAAAACCTCAAGACTTAGCACTTTGCCATGCCTCCGAAGTACTAGCTGAGCAGATTGTTTTCGCCAACGTGATCATCCTTACCAAAATCGATATCGTTCCTAAAGCCGCAGTAGAGGCTCAAGTTCGAGCCTTACAGAGGCTTCAGCCGAATGCAACGATAGCACTTTCGGCGCATGCAGGAGTCCTTCTGCCGCAGCTTGACGCGACTCCAGCACCAAAGCTCTCCATGTTGAAGAGTCGAGCGAAACAGTTCGAACTGACACAAAAATCCTCCACCGCTAACAATGTCGACGCCTTGGTCATCCGAGACAACCGACCATTTCATCCAGAACGATTGCACGAAGCTTGTAGAAGTAAACTGGGAACAGGGCTTTACCGCACTAAAGGTTTTCTTTGGCTAGCTTCTCGCTCCGGTCACGTCCTGATGTGGCAGCAATCGGGTAGTCAGATCGCCCTTGAATTAAGTGGCTACTGGCGTGCTGAAATCGCTCATAACCAAGACGGTAGCCTAACGCCTGATGAAGTTGACCAATTGAATGCTCAACTTAAAACTAAGCATCCCGTCTTTGGTGATCGTCACAATGAACTTACTCTCATCGGACTGAAAGCAGACCGCGAATCCTTCGCTGCAGCTCTGAAAGAAGCTCTTTGCACAGATGAAGAGATTATAGCTTGGCAAAAAGGCGAGGTCTTTACTGACCCTTGGCCCAAATCCCTTCGCCGCGCATAAGCCTTCAGCGAATAGAATTGGCATTTTTACCTCAGTGGACTTTTAATTTGAGTAAATATGGCTCAATGGAACAGTGTTGAACAAATGATCATTTATTCATTAATTTTGATTTAATTAGATCACTAGAATGACGAGAATTGGTTGTGTTCTGCTTTAAATAAGCGTCTGACATTTTTGACAGATTGATTCCTTCTTCAAAGAAAGACAGGGGATTATCATTTTCCTCATACCATTCAATAAAAGATTTTAAATCTCTTGCGGTATTATCTAGTTGATCGGGCATTAAACCTTTTTGTTTTTTCATAAAATACTCTGCTAAATTCAGCATCGATTTTGGTGATAAACTTAAATAATAATCGATTGGAAAATGACTTATATGAATGAGCTCTCTCGAATGATTGTAAAGGAACTTTTTGCCATTTTCTAAAAATGCAATCTTCCTCTGCCATGGAGCGACTTCTGATCTGTTGTGTATGGGGCCAAGAATAGCTTTTTGAGTAAAAGTGTCCCAGATTCTAACTGTCCCAGAATCGGTTACGGTCAGAATTATATTCTTTTTTGAGAGGTCTGGATATTCTTCAATTAACTCAACTCTATCCTCATGTTTTAATGAAAATAAAGGAGAATCACCTTTAGCATTTAAGTCCCAATAACGAACATACAAATCACTTGAACCAGTGTATACCGAATTCCCATATCTTGAGAAGGTGATGCTTCTTACAGCATAGCTGTGTTTTAATGTATTTAAAAGTTCCCCAGATTCAGAATTCCATATTTTCACAATATTTTTGTCTCCTCCTACAATTGTTGCAGCGGCAATTTTTTTACTGTCAGGGGAAAAAACAACAGAACCACCAAAACCAAACTTAAAGGAAAGAGTTTTAAAGTTTTTTAGATCTGAATTAACATTAAAAATTTTTGATGTACCGTCCTGTGAAACACTTGCTAGGTATTTTGAATTTGGAGAAAAATGCAATTGCCAAATAATATTCCTATGCTGTCCTATTATCCTTGCGGGCTTATTTTCTTTTAAATTTATTAATTTAATTGAGTTCTCATCTTCTATGGAATAGGCGATAAAATTTCCATCTGGAGAAACGTCTATCCATGTAATAATCTTTTCCGGCTCAATTTTTCTAAAGCTATATTCATTAAGCTTTTTTAAGGTCGAAGCATCCCAAATATCTACTCCTTCCCAACTATTAACTCCATTTTCATAGATAGCTGCAAACTTTTTATCATTATCAATAATTCGGATAGACCCAATTTTTTTATTATTACTTATAGATTTTGGTTCAAGGTATTGTTTGGATTTGTCCCACTTTTTTATTTTCCCACTCAAGTCACCAGATATAATAAATTCTCCACTTTTTGAAACCGCCGTAGATGCAATTGGGTTGTCATGGCTGAGATCAGTCTTGATTGGTCTGCCGGTATGAATATCCCATTCATGGAACTCGCCATTCAATAAGCCTGCTGAAACTCTTGTCCCATCATGGCTAAAGTTTATATCCAATATTGTATCATCAGTATAAAATGGCGGGGTTAGAATTTTTCCAGTTTTAGTATTCCAAATTGAAATACCGTTATTATCTGTTGTCGTTACAATTTTAGAATTATCTTCGCTGAACTTTGCCCACCAAGCAAAAACGTCATGCTGCATGACAGGGCTCAGTAGCTTACCTGTTTTTAAATCCCAAATATATGCTGTTTTATCAAGAGACGCTGTAACAAGTTTTTCATTATCTGAACTCACATCTAAACCAACAATTATGCGTTTATGAGCCGTAGTGTTCTCCCAAATTCTATTTTTTAAGCTGCCTTTATAAACAGACACTTGGCCATAAGTAAAACCGCCTATACCTAAAATAAAATATTCACCATTATTACTGAAAGTTGCATTAGGATAAAATCCATCTGTATCAGGTTGAGCTATTGTAATAATAAATTTATTGTCTTTTATTTCGTGTATTTCCCCAATGCCGTCACGTTGACTAAATGCTATAATGTTGTTTGATACTGGGTTTGAGTACATTCGTTCAAATTGTTGGCCGCTGAGATTTAAGACTGTCGATTTTTCTAATGATTTAATTAGAATACTATTTAAAATTCCATCTCTTCTTCCCGCATAAAAAACTGAATTATCCCCAGAAAAAACACCACAATCTACTGGTGATTCCATGGTTATATCTGCGAGTTCTTTTTGATTAATCAAATCGTATAATTTCAAACAATTCCTTCCATTAATCCTACCTCCAACTGCAGTGATATTTTCATCGTTCGAAATAATTGAAAAATTGAGCTGCTCATACTCTTCATCGAAAATTATATTATAAGGCTTATTTAAATTTAATATTTTCAAGCGAGATTTTTGTGCGCCGTTGTTTATACAAGAACCATAACTGCCATTTTTACTAATTTTTAAACCTCTCATATGATTTAAATCCAATTCCATTTCTGCATTACCAGTGATGCCTAAATGTTTTGGGTAATGGTGTGTGGTAATAATAGATCCGAGCTTAGAGATGATACTAGGATCTTTTTTTATGTATTTATACGTCTCCAAAAGCAGTTCAATTGCACGATCGGGTCTATCTTGATCAAGATATTGGTTTGCAGTTTTAAAATTAATATCAACCAACCTTTGATTAGCAGTATTCTCGGATTGTGTAGCTTGGTAGGCCAAGATTCCTGTTAGGACGGCTAAGCCAAATAGGAAGACGGCAAATACCTTATTACGCTTTGCTGATTTTTGCTGTATTTCGGCACGTTCTTTTTCGGCCTCGGCCAATGCCTTAGCTTGCTCGAGTTCCCGTATCCGTGCTTCTTCCTTAGCTTTTTCGTCAGTCTCTTTTTGTCTTTGGCTATCCTCAAGGAATTTCATTGCAGCTTTGAAATCCCCTGAATACCGGTTTGCCCAGCACTCATTAGGGTTATGTTTGTCACGCCATGTAATGGCTATCCTCAAATCTGGATCGTGATACAGACTGGCTTCACCGGCAGTGTGCAGGGCGGAGGTTTCGGCTAGGCGAAGATAGATACGAGCAGATTGAGATTCCTCATCAACCCATCCAAAGAGCCTTTCCCAAACGCGCATCAGACTTTCATGTGAGATATCAATGACAGTGTTGATATGAATTTTCGAATGCTCTAAAGGCATGATGAAAGACCGGTTGGTTATACGAAAATCGTCGATAACTTTCATCAGTGTTTGCTCGTTCCCACCGACGATTTCTATCAGGTTTGAGAATGGCATTGGGCGCCGTATGCCTCGTCCGTCGTTACCTCTCTCAGTGATAGACTTAAACATTCTTTCACATATTATACGGTGGTGATCGTCGGGCAACTGGTTATAAGCTTCGTCAGCGTGGCGAGACAGGGCCTCCTTCATAGTACCGATAGCTCTATAATGTTCCACATCCAGAGGCTTGGTATTGTCTTTGATATGTTCTTCCCAGTATTCCCATGTCCTCATTAGTGAGTGTTGGAGAATCGGCAACTGGTCTGGGTCATCCCCGATATCGTTTAGGAGTTGCTGGACAAGGCGTGGTGACATTTGACCACCCCCTACTTTAGCTGGCCCCTCAATTGCGTGGGCTCGCTGGCGTCGATTAAGACGTGGGATAAGGTATTCCCCCTCATTAACAGCCTCAGCGAGGCTTTTGAATTCTGCACAGTCTCCCAAAAAATCAGAGCGCATGGTTAGAATCACGTAGATCGGTAACTCTTCTTGCAAACAGGCCTCAAGAATTAATTCGATAAAGTCAGCAGCCTCTTCACTTTCTTTAGAACCACCTCGGCGAAAGCGAAAAATCTCTTCAAACTGGTCAACAAGGATCAGCATGTTAGAGCCTTGCTCAATATCAGACTGCCGGTAGGCTTCTAGAAGTCCAAGTCCGCTGCGGCTGAGCATAGTACGAAGCAGTTGCACCTGATCTTCTGAATTATCTTCATAAATATCTGCATCAACTAGACATCTCGCTAGGTTGGTTATGGGGTTGCCGCCGGGACGCATTATAGCGATTTCCCAGTTTACTGACGTTTTCACCATAGTGCCCCCATAAAGTTGAGGAAGAAGGCCGGCACGGACAAGAGATGATTTACCGCTTCCAGATGCCCCGACAACTGCAAGGAAACGAGTATTGCCTAAACGTTCCAGCAGTTGGCCGGTCTGTTCTTCACGTCCGAAAAAGAGATGGCTTTCCTCGAGTTGAAATGGGCGTAGGCCAGGGAAAGGGTTGTTCATAGAAAGGTAAGATTAGGATTTTGAAATTGATTTAATAAAAGGAATAAGTACGTCGAGTTGGTTAGCATCAGAGATCTGAAGTACGTCAGCTTGGTGGGTGCGATATCTCTCCTTATGCCGGTGTTCTGGTGGAGCAATGAGCACCATCTTAAATTCGACAGGGCTCTGTCTTCCGTGACCTGGGGATTGTAAAACATTGAGCAGTTTCATATTCACCCAGGAACGATTGGCGGAACCAAAGTAGATGATTACTGCATCACAGGAATTCAGGTTTTGCCGGTGCGCTTCAGCAATCTGGCTCTCGTTACCCTCTATCTCCGGAACAATAACCTCAAGGCCTTTGTTGAAAAGGTAGTCCTCGATTGGGGCCGCGCTTTCTTCGTCTTCAGCAGGGTAGATCAGATAGACGCTCTTGGTTAGAGTGTCAGTCGAATCATCTGCCAACTTTTTCGCGGTAGGTTCCTGTTTAGGCTTAGTCTTCAGGTGATCGAGCAAGAGCGATTTCAGATTTTCAAACGAGTCCTCCATGAAATCCGAACTTTCGTAGGTTTGAGGATCATTTCGAAGTTCATCGATAAAGGATGCCTGTCTAGACTCAGTGACCGTCTGGCCTCGAGGCATCCAGATAAATCGGTGTAATTCCTGTGAAGCAGCAGTCTCCGCGGCTACCGAGTTTTGAATTTCGATGACCGAATGATCCTCCCCTTCAGGAACCATGCCGTAGCTGGATCCTACAAGGTGTATACTTGTATCACATTTTTCAAGATGCTCGCGAACAGAAAGCTTAAACTCTGCTCCCACTAGAGGCAGTGGCTGGTCGGGATAAACTATATATCCTCGCTCTATCAAATTCCGGTAGATGCGATCGCGTTCCGGCTGAAGATCATTCGTTGTTGTAGCGAGAAAAATTTTTTTTGTATCGATGGTCATTGGCCCAGTCAAACTGTTGCCTGTTTCTTTATCGGACATTGCCTTGAGCAACTGGCTGACTTCATGTGCGAGATCGAAAATCTTTGAGAAATAATTGTGCTTCGAGTCGGCCCCGAATGAAGCGTTATATTCCATGAACTTACCGGTTTCGGGGTCAACCTCAAAAAACTCGAATCCTAGAAGGCTGGCAAAAACACCACGGATTTCGTTGGGAACATCGTTTGTCTCAAATGGAGTCTTTACAACCTTGAGAATGCGGGACTTGTTTTCAAATGATACTCCGCTGGTAGACGAGGCGTTTTCATAGAACTGTTTTAGTTCTTTCATACACCACTCGGACTTGAGATAGCGAGGCGACATGATCGAGATCATAACGCGAGCGCAATTAAACTGATGCACAATAGCCTTATCAAACATATCATTACCGCCAAGTTTCAGGTCTCGCCAAATGCGAGGTTTCTCACCTGTCAATTGTGCAACGCGAGTGTCGAGCACTTTGTGAAACTGAGAAATCCAACCCTTGTCCTCCTCGGTCAATGCCTCATTATCAATATGGGCATAGCTGATGAAAATGTCATTCACTTATAATTGGGCGCTTTATTAAACTTTTATTAAAAAACTTACAATAAATATAGTTTAAGATTATAATATATACACAGAATGTTAAAGTTAGCTGATTACTCGCATCGAAAATCTCTCTACGTCTTTTGGACCAATTAGCAGATTATGTTTAAAAAACTATCACTTCTTATAGGATTAAATATCGTTAACTTACTTGGCCTAGCAGAGGAACATACTTGGCCAATTTTCCGCGGATCAAATGGCAGGGGCCAAGCTCTTAACCAAGCAGTCCCAAACGAATTTGGGCCTACCAAAAACGTTTTATGGAAAACCGCCCTACCCTCTGGTTCATCATCTCCTATTATTTGGGGCAAAAGAATTTTCATTACCGGCCATGTGGGAACGTCCGTCAAAATACTCTGCATAAACCGTCTGACAGGTGAAAAGATCTGGGAAAAGACACGCGAAATTATTAAAGTTCCAGATTTTTATCACATAGCTGGAAGTGTCTCGGCTTCAACGCCTGCCACGGATGGAAAGCGAGTTGTTTTTTATTTTGATGACTATGGACTAATAACCACCGATCTTGATGGCAACAAACTTTGGGAGCATAGATTTGCAACATCCACAGGAAATCTTTTTAGTTATGGCGCTTCACCAATTATCGAGGAAGATAAATTATTCCTCAACCGTGACGGCGCACTCGATTCCTGCTTGATTTGTTTTGATCTCAAAACTGGAAAGGAAATCTGGAAAGCCAAGCGGCCCGGTGTCATAAATAGCTATTGTTCCCCATATATCATACAGGTAAATGAAACGAAACAGGTACTTCAGGGAGGGTCTGGAGAACTCATCGCATACGACTTTAAAACTGGAAAGGAAATCTGGAAGGCTACTGGACTACCTGGTTTCGTTTGCCCCTCCCCTGTAGCGGTTAACGACACGATTTACTATGGGGGGTGGTCTACCGCACATATAGCCGGACAAAGTCGTATCGAGTCCTTCTTTCCAGAAAATAATAAACTAAATCAGGAATCACTCGAAAGCGCTAAGGGGTTTTTCAAACAATTTGACAAAAATAAGGACAATAAAATTTCGTTTAAGGAATTTCCAACTGGACGTATGAAGGATGTCTTCCCCATGACCGATCAGGACAGCGACAAATTCATCAGTCTCAAAGAGTTAGATTTCTGGTACACCACGAAAGCTTGGGCTGGAAGGAATGCATTTTACGCCATCAAGACAGGAGGGAATGGAGACATCACCCAAACCCATGTGAAATGGCAGGTGAGTCGTGGCATCCCTTACGTCTGCTCACCCATCGTTCAGGACGACAAACTTTACCTTATTAAAAAAGGTGGCTTCGTAACATGTGTGGACACAACAACCGGCAAACCGATCTATAGTCAAGAACGCCTCGGAGTGGGTGGTGAGTACTACTCTACACCGATTACCTTAGGTGAACGCATCATAATCGCAGCCGAACGAGGTACGGTGTTTGTCATCAAGCCAAGCAATAAACTCAAAATCATCGCCAGAAACGAGATAGGTGAAAAACTGGCAGCTACACCTGCAATCGTCGACAACACGATATACTTGCGTGGACAAAAACACCTTTGGTCATTCAAAAAATCCCCTGATTGAGCACAATCACAAGCCAACTCGCGAGAAACAATTTTGTTCTTTAAAAAAGAATCAGATTTCCGTTGTCAAATCATCGTTCTATTTTTTAGTAAATATAGGTAATCAAATCAGAGTCTGCATGTTATGTGCATGAAATATAGAGTAGTACCGGATCTGATTATAACTACGGATTAAATAAGCTTCATTTTGGCGTCAAAACGCCAAATTCTAATTCGACAAGTTTCTTGATCTTATCAGGTGCTAGTTTCGGACCTATGCACATTAGTGATGAAGGTGTATCAGGAAGTTCATAAATTGGTATTGGGTTTTGGATTAATTCAGTACCTACTTTTTCGAACAACCACCGATATTCAGGTTTATCTAATATACTTACTAGTGCCTTGGCTCGTAATACCCAAGGAGGCAGTGAATTCATTAAGCGCTGCATCGCTTTATTTTCAACTTTTTCTGGAAGCGGAAAATGACAACCCGTAAACCTATGAGAAAGCTTATGTGCTGCATCTTTTAAGTGCTGTTGCTTTGACCCAATACTTGAAAAGGTATTCGAAGACGGCATAGCTTCATCTGTGAGGTTTTTTCGACTTCGTATCTCTTTACTTAAAATATCCAAAAGGATTTCTAAATCTGCTTCTTTTGAATTACTTGAAGCCATTTTAACTGATTTTTTAACCCTTTTTAATTGGACTTCAGATACTTCGTTTTTATGAGTAATATAAAAAAAGCCCGCTGTCTCAAGCTGTCTTCGCTCCAAAATCTCAAACTCATCTCGCTTCCCCCAATAACGAGCATCAACAACACAAACCTGATATCGAGGAAAAAAAGCGAGACGATTTTCCATGAGAGTAAAAGTTTCCAAAAGAACTAAAGGATCGGCTGTTCCATTCAACTCAACTAATAATAAATCCCCTTTTCCTATACTTGCTTTTCTACAAAGTTGAACCAATTCATCAAGACTTTCACAACATGCACAACCCGCAGCCAGTGGTTCCACACTGGAAAGCAATGAAGGGTTCAAAGAAGCGACGTCAATATCGGCATTCGAAAAATCGTTTAAAATTACGTCTGCTTGGATATTCCTAGGATTTAATTCGTGCAATAATCTTCTAAGAAGTGTTGTTTTACCTGCACCTAGAAAGCCGGTTATCAATAAGAATGGCTTAGCATTCTTCATAGTAACGAATTGTGATTAATTTTCCTGAATTTTAATTAAACCGCTTTAAGTATTGGTAACACTGATTGACTCTAAAGCTTTGTAGGGTTTTCTGTGCCCTCATAAATAACTTTAGGATCAAAAACTTTTTCATTTTCAATGAATTTTAATCTTGGCCCCTGGTCACTAGATGTAATTTCCCTGTAGAAACAAGATCTGTAACCAACATGGCAAGAGGATTCTTTACCTCCCTTAGTAGGCGATGTCAGTGATACCTTAAGAATGATGCAATCCTGATCGTCATCTATTAGAATTTGATGGACTTTCTGACGCATTCCAGAGGTTTCGCCTTTAATCCAAATTTTTTGCCGAGATCTTGACCAATAATGAGAGAACCCATTGTTAATTGTAAGTCGAAATGCTTGCTCATTCATATATGCAAACATTAGAATTTCGGATGAATCTACATGTTGTGTTATACAGGGTAAGATACCATTTTCATTGAACTTTGGAGAAAGGTCCAAACCTTCTTCAACTTGCTCAACAGTGCTACGGGGAACGAACTCCCAATCTAAATCAGACATTCTTAAAAAAGTTTAAAATATACCGTTAAGTTGGATTTTGATTCTCGAGCTCCTCTTCATCACAACACTTTTCTTTACAACAAGTATTTGTCTTAATTTGTGAAGTTGCAGAATTAGCATTAATTCCGAAAAAATTCGTTCTCTTACTATTTTGAGTTTTACCGTTGAATGCAAAATATCCAAAGGCCCCAACGGTAACCCCAGCTAAAGCTAGAAATGCTACAAGCAATCTCATGGGGAAAATCTCTAGGATAAATAGCATCTTAATGCAAACCTTTTGCATTAAGATAGTTAATGCAAAAAACTGTTAGTGATATAAATAATTTTTTCTTTTACCCTAGCGTATTAAAACGACCGATTGTATTTACGCAAGGTGCTTTAGTTGTTGGGGGATCTTAAATCTAGCTGAACCTCCTTATAGGGATGGACACACCAAAGAGTCAATTCTTCCATTGTAACAGTTGGATTTCAAAACCGTGTATTTTTGATGCAAATATTTAAAATTAATCAAACCTAAACCGAACAATAAAACTGGTTTTTAAAAGGTTTTTTACTAGTCTTTTTTAAAATTAATTTCCGGTTTCTTAAACAACGTATAGGAAGTTCGAAACTTTTCAAAAAAACCACATTCCTGCAAATTGAGTACAATAAGATCCATTTGTTTACTACTGATTTTGATCGGTATATTTACCGACATAGGGAGAAAGGAATTGTTCGGTGAAAACAGCAAACCCGATATTAAGCCTCTCAGCCCTATACAATCTATGGCTGCAGCTCATGTTGCGAAAGGATTCAAACTTCAACTTGTAGCAAGTGAACCATTAGTTCGCGATCCAGTATCTTTTGACTGGGCAGCAGACGGCTCGCTTTGGGTAGCAGAGATGGCTGATTACCCTTTAGGAAAAAATAATAAAGGAGAAAAAGGTGGCCGCATAAGAATACTAAGAGATCGTGACAAAGACGGCAGATATGATCATTCCACAATATTCCTCGATAATCTTTCATTCCCAGCTGGAGTAATGCCATGGCGAAATGGAGTTTTAGTTGCTGCTGCTCCATTATTGATTTTTGCCGCAGATACAAATGCTGATGATAAAGCAGATATTCAACAAACAATTTTCGAAGGTTTTCATGAAGGAAATCAACAACTACGTATCAATGGTCTTTACTGGGGAATAGATAACACCGTGCATTGTGCAGCCGGAGCAGCTTGGTCAGGATACGGCGGATTAAATAAAATAATATCTACTAAGCAAAACAAGTCTGTAGCTATTCGAAGTGGCGATTTTCGCTTCAATCCAGATAGTGGATGGATTGAAGCTACATCTGGGCCATCACAATATGGACGCGTTCGTGATGATTGGGGCAATTGGTTTGGAGTACAAAATAGCCATCCACTTTGGCACTATGTTTTACCGGCGCGTTATCTGCTTAGAAACAGTTATGTAACCTACCCTGATTCAAAGAATCAAATTCGCAAGCCTCGCAATCCAAAAGTTTATATCAATAATTCCCCTCAAAAACGCTTTCATAGTTTTGAACAAAGTGGCCGCTTTACTTCCGCTTGTGGCCCTTCAATTTATCGAGACTCAATACTATTCGATAACAACAAATTTACGCACGCCTTTACCTGCGAGCCGTTCCACAATGTAATTCAACGTTCTATAATTAAAGAGAGTAAACTGACCTTTGAAGGCGAACGTGCAGATGACGGGAATAAAGATTTTTTTGCTTCAGCAGATAGATGGTGCCGACCGGTATTTACCCGAACTGGCCCTGATGGAGCCCTTTGGTTTGCTGATATGTACCGATATATGATAGAGCATCCTGAATGGCTTCCAAAAAAAGGACAGGAAGAATTACGCCCACACTATCGCAGCGGAGAAACATTGGGACGAATTTATAGAATTGTGTCCAAGAGCAATCCCCTTCGTAAAATCCCAAATTTAGATAAACTTAAAACAATAGAAATCACCAAACATCTATCTTCAGAAAATGGAACTGTACGAGACATAGCTCATAGATTGATAGTTCAATCAAAAGACGATTCGGTTGCAAATAGTCTTAAGCAGGTAATTAGAAAATCTAAATCGCCCAAAGCTCGTTTGCATGCACTTAGTGCTCTGAATGGCTTAGGGATACTTAACCCTAATATTGTTCGCGAAGCATTATCTGATATACATCCATACGTACGAAGGCTTGCATTTCGTTTGGCAGAAAATTTTCCTAAAGAAGATAAAACTTTTGCTCCTTTTTTTGATTTCGGACTGAAACAAAAAATAAATGCTCAGGAACTCAAAGTTGTATTACAGCAAATTCTCTCTGCCGGCTTTTTTTCTAACCAAGAAATCGGGAGGTCATTTTCAAAAAATTTACCTAAATTTGAATCACCTTACTTGGAAGCTGCCATTCTTACTGCTTCCAACATGCATTATGATGAAATAATAAAAACAATACCCACAGAAAGGAAAATTTTTGAACAATTAATCCAAGTAGGAATTAAAGAACACCGATCAGCTCTGAATAAAAGAGTCGATGATATTTACCGGAATTCAAACACCTTAAAAAAATTACAATTTTCAAGACTCTGGATGAAAGCAATGCGCAAAGCCGGGATCGATCTAGATAAAATGGAAAAAAACGGATTTTTTGGACAAGAAATGAAGCTTAAAAAGGTTCTTAGAAATGCAGAAAATTTAGCCCTTAACTCCAAGGCAAACATCCAATTGAGATTAGAAGCCATTGAAACAATTAGTCTTGGAAGCTTATTACACTCAAATTCAACATCCGTTCTTAAAGAATTAATTAAGCCAAATAATCAGTCAATATTACGCTATAAAGCAATCGATTCAGTCGCTAACATGTCATCAAAACATGAGCCAGCTAAAATGCTTCTTGCTGCGTGGCCTAGCTTAATTGGGGAGGGACGTAAAAAAACTTTGGATGTTTTACTTAGTCGACCTTCATGGCAGGAAGAGCTTCTTCAAGCTATGGAAACTAATGCCATTTCACTGAGTGGATTCCCTTTATTACATAGGGACCGTTTGTTAAATAGTAATAATAAATCAGTTGTTAAACGTGCTAAATTAATCTTCGATAATTCTTATGCAAAAAATCGATATGAGGTTTATTTAAAGTTTTTACCTGCACTAAAATTAAGTGGAAAAGTTGATGATGGAAAAGCTATTTTTGAATCTCTTTGTTCACAGTGTCATGCACCAGACAAACAACTTGGACCGGATTTAAGATCAATAACAGATCGATCATCCGAAGGTTTACTAAGTTCTATTATTGATCCATCAAAGCAAGTAGACCAAAAATACCTGGCCTATAATGCAAACTTTATAGATGGAAGAACTATTGTTGGAATCATAGCCTCAGAAACCGGAAACAGCCTAAAAATAAACGTCCCTGGTTTAGGACTATACTCAGTAAACCGCAATGAACTAAAATCTTTAACCAGTCTAAACTTATCTTTGATGCCCAACGGACTAGAGTCCACATTAACAAACCAAAAAATGGCAAACTTGTTAGAATTTCTTAAAATTTATAAATGAACTATTAGAATTTAAAATTCTAGTCACAAAATTTTCTTACCAAAACCCGTTCGCAGGATCTGGCTTACGACCAGCCCAGTTATGCAAGTCTGAGGGAAAAACAAAAATTGACGCGTGCCCATCCCCAAAAAGAGTATTAAGACCTCGAACTCCCAACTTGTGCCATTGGGTTTTCTCAGATTTTTCAGCCCGATTTCCGTGCCATGGCCAATCAGCCTGAATAATTTTAGTAGTAGGCGCCTTGGATAATTCAGACTCTGTCAAAGGCTTTTGTCCCGGTCCTGCAGTAACATGCTTTACACCAAACCCGTCCCAAGACCACTGGACGAGATAACTTGTCCCATAAAAATTAAAGCAGGTTTTTTCTGCAACAGGTTTTGTTTTAGGAAAATGCTCTGGATGCAAAACATCTCCAGCATCACTAGGGCAACGGTACACCTCTGCCGTGGAAGTATATTTGTTCAAGGGACGCTTATCAAAATCTGCTATACTCTTATTATTACTCTGGTAACCGGGACCTAGTCCAAGTTTGCCGCCATAAGTCGACCAAGTTGGATGAATAGGAAACATCTCATAGTCATCAACATATAACATGAACGCTATCCCAATTTGTTTATGATTATTTAGACATGCTGTGGAACGCCCTTTTTCTTTAGCCCTAGCCATTGCTGGCAACAAAAGACCGGCCAAGATTGCAATGATTGCAATTACCACCAATAATTCGATCAAAGTAAACCCTGCATGAGAACAAATTGATCGGTTCGATTGTGGTTTATTCATAAGGCAAATTTATATTTGCAAACAACTCGTGGCAACGAGCAAATGTTAATCAAACTAAAATCATGGCTACTTAAGTATAAATACTAAAAAAGAAAGCCTAAATAAATTCTAGCTCTAATTAATTAGAAATTAAGTTTAAGGTGACCCACCAGTAATAACTTGAAAGGTTGGCTTACTTATAGGCTGGGGATTAATTCGGCCGAGATTATTAAGCCAGTTTCGCCCCCCACCCTGAGCCTGAATCGAAGCGGCTCCCTGTTGCCCCATTATAGACTCAATGCTTAAAGATGTTTCATTGTAAATCTGTTGTAATTGTTGCTGCCTTTCTACAATTGGAATACTCGAATTTAAACGAATACCCCTGGCCAACTCTTCTGCCTCAGATTTCATTTGATAGACCTGCGCTGAAATATTATCAGATAAACCCTGTCTCTGAGAAATTTTGTCGATAGACTTATAATCATAATCTGTCTGTTGGAGATAGTCTTGATAACGATCCTCCCCAAGAATACTTCTCATCTCGCTTTTCATATCCTGTTCAGCCAATCGACGGCCTTCCACTTCTGATGATGAAATAGTTACACCAGACACCCCGTAATCGTCCTCAAACTTTTTTTGTATTTGAAAAAGATCACGAAACTCATCTTCACTTGGATCAAATCCATCAAGTTGTAAGCGTAAATTAGCAGCTGTAGGGGATTTACGAAGATCATACTCAAATTTCTGTTCAGGTGTGAGCATTGAGGCTATTTGATTTTCACGTGTTTCGCGTAACATCTTGATTTCATTTCGATCCTGAGCATCAGAAGTCCCCGAAGCCATTTTCTTAAGTAAATTACTACCGAACTCCTGCTCCATAGAATTAAGCTCTGCCATAGTTTCATTCGGAATAAAATCCATTGAATAACCACTTTTAGCTTTTGATTTAGCACGCGCATAAGGACTTAAACGATTAATTTCCGCTAAACCTTCAACACCAAAAAGATCCTTCAAAACTTTCGACTTCTCTTGATCCAATTGCGCCAACTCAGTTCGAGTATTGATATTAGGCTGAAAAATTGCATTTGGGTGGCCGGTCTTCCAATAATTATTTCGCGTTGTGCCCTTATTAAATGCGGTAGCCTTAAGTTGGTCATAGTGCTGATCAAGATCCCGTTTTACTAGATCTCGGATCGTTTCCTCCGGACATCCAATACGGCGTAAATTCTCAATATAAGTCTGATAATCTTGAGCTTCGATCTGACTCCAATGAAATGGTTCCACTTCAATAACAGCTTTTTCAGGAACTTTAGAAAGATTCACCGATGTATCTATAACAGGGAATTTTCTGATTTCTTGAATAGATCTTGAGTCCAAAGACTGCATTTTTGATAGTGACCATATCAAAACGGAAAGACAAACAACGTTTACCGCAACTGAAATAACCAATAATCTCTGCTTACTCATCAATTAAAAATACTCTATCTCTAACCATCAACAGTTTCAATTTTATCCAACAACGCCATTCATCCAAAGTTGCATAAATTTCAGCGTATTGACCAATACTCAAAACTTTCAGTGGCCAAGTGACCTCCAAAGTGATTAACTGTTTTCTCTTTTTAGAAAGTTCATGGAAGAAGAAAATTCTTTAATCGAACAACGCAAGGCCAATCTGGCTGCGTTGCAGGAAAAAGGCATCGAGCCTTTTTTTAATAAGTTTACCCCTAACGAAACATGCGCAGGTGCCCGAATGAATTATGCGGAAGGGCTAGAAGTTGCATTAGCCGGACGCATGACCGCTTTTCGAACAATGGGCAAAAGCGTCTTTTTAGATATTCGAGATGGATCCGATCGAATGCAGGTATACGCTCAGAAAAACGCCATTGGGGAAGAGGTATTTGAGTTGTTAAAAAAACTTGATCTTGGAGATTTTTTAGGAGTAACCGGCAGTATGTTTACTACTCGTACTGAAGAAATAACACTTAAAGCCAAAACGTTTACAATTGTCGGCAAAGCACTAAGGCCTTTACCCGCAAAGTGGCACGGACTGTCAAATATTGAGACCCGATATCGCCAACGTTATTTGGATCTTATAGCCAATGATAATGTCAAACAGGTTTTTTACAAACGCAGTGAAATTATTCGTGAAATCCGAGACTTCATGCATGAGAGAAACTTTATTGAGGTAGAGACACCAACAATGCAGGCAATACCAGGGGGAGCAGCAGCACAACCTTTTATTACACGACACAATGCACTCGGCTGTGACTTTTACCTTCGTATAGCTCTCGAGCTTTATTTGAAAAGACTTCTTGTCGGCGGAATGGATCGCGTATTTGAGATCGGCCGAAATTATCGAAACGAAGGAATCTCACCACGCCACAATCCAGAATTTACTATGCTAGAGGCCTATCAGGCTTTTGGGGACTACGAGACGATGATGGAGTTGCTTGAGTCCATGATTACCCGCGTGGCAAAAAAAGTAATTGGAACATTACTAATTGAACACAAAGATTCTGATGGGAATATCACTCGCACTATAGATCTCTCATGCCCGTGGCGTCGTGTAAAATACAAGGATTTGATACGCGAAAAAGGTGGCGATGACTGGTTTGATATCTCCCCTGAAAAACGTCGTCAACGAGCCATGGATCTCAACGTTGAAATTAGTCCTGACTTGGAAGACTTCGAGGTAACTAATAGCCTATTTGAAAAACTAATCGAACCTACCTTAATCCAACCTACCTTCGTCACACACTTACCAAAAGAACTAATCCCATTAGCTAAGCTCTCTCCTGATGATCCAACTACAATAGAGGTATTCGAATGCTGTATTAACGGGCAGGAAATTGCCCCAGCCTATACCGAACAGAACGATCCAATTGCACAACGCGAGGCTTTGACCAATCAAGCCGGCGAAGAGCAACAGAAACTCGACGAAGATTTTCTCGTAGCGCTAGAGCACGGAATGCCCCCAGCAGGTGGCATCGGAATTGGAATAGACCGATTAATAATGATGTTGCTTGGCCAGGAAAGCATCCGTGACGTTTTACTCTTTCCGCAGCTTAAGCCAAAGGTCGATTCTGATTAAGTTTATTCCTGGCATTTTCGAGCTGATCTTTTTCGCCCAGCAAAAGCAGAACATCTCCTTCGAGAATCACTTCTCTCCCAACTGGATTAGATATTCGTTCGCCATCACGTTCAATCCCAACGATGCTCGCTCCAGTATCCTCACGTAAGGCCAATCCAGCAATTGTTTGCCCTAGTGCAGAACTTTCATTGTCCAAACAAACACTTTCCAAATAAGCCGCGCCCAACAGTTCCTTCTCAGGCTCTAGGGACTTACTGATCTCATGTGATTCAAGCGTGTCCTTAATTGCGATCTGCGCTCGCGCATAAACTCTCACTAAAAACCGCCACTGTAACCAAGCTAAAACCACTACAACCACTAAAAGCGCGAGCATAATTTTCAAAGGAGGCAAAAGCGCCGAGCTAAGTAATGTTACACTAAGAATCATTCCCGTTGTTCCTCCAATCATACAGGCATTAGCCACAACCGCACGGAGAGACTGTGTTCGCCCCCCTGCCCTATTGCGACTTACAGTCGCCTCAGAAATAAGCATGCCAAGTGCTTGGAGTTTTCGTAAGTTTGCAATAATCATGGGTAGTGAGAAAATAAGAGAAGCAACCCATAAGGCGGTCCGCAATGTCTCCATCTTTAGATTCCATTTAGTTAACCATCCCGGCTGAAGCCTAGCTAAGTAAGCGGCACCAAGTATTATACCAGCAACAAGAAACATGTTTATGGCCATCTGCAAAATCCACTTTCTTGAAAGTTTCCAAGCCAAGCTATTCCACTGACCTCCCTTAAAACGTTCTACCCAGTCCTTGTAAAGTGCAAGATATCCAACTAGTGGCTTGGGGGCATTGCAAAGTATATGGTCAGTCACTCCGTCGGCACAGCGGATCAAACAAGGCGTAAAAATAGTTGTAACTAGCGCCACTCCGATCACTATCGGATATAGGCTTGGATCAGTAACACCAAGCGTCAAACCCAACGTGGCAATGACAAATGAAAATTCACCTATTTGAGACAAGCCAGTTCCAACTCGAAATGCTGTTCGTAAATCATGACCAGCTACGACAGTCCCAAAAGTGTTACCTAATACCTGACCTACAATCACCACAATCGAAATTCCAATAATTGGAACAATATGAACCCACAATAAAACAGGATCAACCAACAGTCCAATAGCCACAAAAAACACTGCCGTAAACAAATCGCGTACCGGCTCAACTAAAGATTCAATCCGATTGATCTGTGAAGATTCAGCCATTACCGCACCAACAAGAAATGCACCAAGGGCAACACTAAAACCTAGCTTTGCCGCAACCAAGGCTGTACCAAAACATATTCCCAAAACCGCAACTAAAAGTCGTTCATTGCTTTCGAATCGCGCTACAAAATTCAGCAATCGAGGTATTAACAACAGACCAACCACCGGCACAGTAACTAGGAAAACCAACAATTTTCCGGTCGATACCAACATCGATTGAAACCCAAGGTCTCCAGTCGATGCTATGCCAGTTAGTAACACAATCATTACTACCCCAAGCAAGTCCTCAACAATTAGAATGCCATAGATCAACTCAGCAAAAGGCTCTCGATCGCGCTTCATTTCCTTGAGCACCTTGACTATGACTGAGGTTGATGCGATTGAAATGATAGCACCCAGAAACAAACTACTCACCGGCGTCCAACCCATCATCTGCCCAACCTGATAACCAAGAAAGACCATTAGCATAATAGCCAATGGAGCAGCGACTAAAGCTGTTGCAGCAACCTTACCCAGCTTTCGTAGATTGAACTCCAGTCCAAGAGAAAACATCAAGAACACCATCCCTAATTCTGCTAACGATTCGATCGTATCCCGATCATGCACAAACCTAAAACTATCCTCCCCTAATAACAGTGCAGAGAAGTTTGGCCCAATAAGTATGCCAGCCACAATGTAACCCAAAACAACAGGCTGTTTGAGACGCTGAAATAATAAAGTCACTATGCCTGCAGCAATCATGACTACTGCCAGATCCTGTAAAAAATTTACCTCATGCATAATACCAATAGAATTATAATGCCCAACTCTAACCGCTTGACCAAGCATCGGAAAATTTAAAAGGTCTAATTAAAGAGAGTTTTTATTTTGCACAGTTAACTTGAATGGCATGATTTTAGGGTCAACTATGTCGTCTTACATGGACGACGATCGCTTGGCCTTTTTCAGAAAACGACTGGAAGTATTGGAGCTTAAAATTGAGGAAAATATGTCCACAAACAAAGATGATTCTTATGTGGTTAAGTTAGATTCATCTATTGGAAGACTATCAAGAATGGATGCCTTACAAAACCAACAGATGGCCCTCGAACTCAAACGAAGACAAGAGAATCAATTATTGCGTATCAAAAACGCTATTAAACGCATGGATAAGGGGCAGTATGGCCTATGCGGTAAATGCAAAAATCCCATTGATGAAGAACGATTAGAAATTTTCCCAGATACTTTTACTTGTATAAACTGTGCATAACCTCTTTTCCGTTTGTGCGACAGACTGATTATACACTTGGCATGGTGCAGTGATGACCTCAAAATAGGGGATCCATGAATTCATTGATTCCAAAATTTCAACTACGCTCGATAGGTTTCCTAGCTTTACTCAGCTTATCGGTAGCCACCAATTGGGCTAAAGATAAAATTAACGTACTTGTTTGGGATGAACAACAGCAGGTCTCAAATAAAATCTACCCAAATTTTCCTGGTAACTTCATTGCAGACCACTTGAAGAAAAACCCCAAACTAAACATTATATCAGCTAACATAAATCAATCTCAGCAAGGTCTATCTACGAAGGCACTTAACAAAGCTGATGTACTTATCTATTGGGGGCATGTTAAACACAGAGATATAAGCGAATCCAAATCTCAAGAAATTGCCAATTTAGTCAAAAGCGGAAAGCTCAATTTCATTGTACTGCATTCAGCTCACTGGGCAGTTCCATTCATGGTTGCGATGCAAGAAGTTGCTGCACAGGATGCTTTAGAACAGTTACCAGAAGAAATACGGGCGGATGCAATAGTGAAATTTAAAGGTCAGATTCAATGGAAAAAAGCTCCTGATAATGCCCGACCTCACCAATTACATGAGTTTAGCCAAAATGAAGATGGGCAAATCGAAATAAATATAGAACGCCCAAATTGTGTATTCCCTCGCTGTTGTACTCCAGTTCAACCAAGCAAAATTCGAATAATCAATAAGACACATCCAATCACCCAAAACATTCCAGCTACCTTTACCATCCCAGAAACAGAAATGTACGACGAACCATTCCATGTACCAACTCCGGATGAAGTGATCCTTGATGAAACATGGGAGGGCGGAGAGTATTTTCGATCGGGCGCTATATGGAATCTTGGAAAAGGTAAGATCTTCTACTTTCGCCCAGGTGATCAACAGTACGCGGTTTACAAGATAAAACCTGTTTTAAAGATAATTGAGAATGCCACTGTATGGATGGGCGATAATTAATTCTATAAATAAATGTCAGCTTCTAGCAAAAGCGCAGACAATTAGATCATCTCGAGTCTATTACTAACTAGACTCCGATTAACTGCATCAGTGAACTGCATATAGTGCAATCCATCAGCAAATGTGGTGTGCGTAATTTTCCGTTCACCACGAATTGCAGCAACAAAATCAGCCTCAACCTGCCATTGCCCTCGTTCGCACTCCTCGATTTCGAATTCTTTCAATTGATTATCATTTTTCGTTGCACCAAATAATCGATTATCTTTTATTTTCAATGTGCCATGACTACCAAAAAGATAAATAGAATCATCTTCCATAAATGAGGTAACACTTGATTGTTGTAAATGCATTTGTGCACCACACTCAAGATCAGCAACTACATCAAGATGCTCAGGTATATAAACTGATTGTAGCATACCATTTTCGTCCGGACGCTGCTTAGTAAATGTCTTAGCCTTAGCGATCACTTTGTTTGCTCTGCTTGTCCAACGAACAATCGCCTCATAATATATACCCATCGCCATAATATTATTACCACTATAGTCAATGTTTTGCCTCCAGTGCATTGTTGCATCAGGGTCTAAGAACTGCCCCTTAATACGGCTCTCGACGACAAGTAATTTTCCGATGTAACCCTCCGAAATTAAGCGTTTGATAGTAGCATCAGCAAATAGAGTTATGGGAGAAGGAACAACTTGAGCAACTAATTCAGAATTTGCATTTTTGGCATTAAACATTTGAAGAGCTTCATCGCCATTCATCGCCATTCGCGCTTCTGTGAGAATATGTTTACCAGCATCGAGGGCTGCCAAAGTAGCTGAGCAGTGCAAATAAGGCCAAGTACCTACAACTATCGCATTTGTTTCAGGATCAGCAATGGCATCCTCCCATTGGTCATAGGTTTTTGGAATATTAAAGCTCCGAGCAACATTTATGGAAGATTCCCTACTGCGGTTTACGACACCAATGATTTCAACGCCATCAATGGCCTGCAAAAGTGGAATATGCTTAGCCATCGTATTGGCTCCTGCACCAATAATACCAAGACGTATGTCACTAGACATTATTGATAATCAGTATATTTATTACTCCGCCCCTTAGCCTTGTGAACAGGGTAACGCTTCTCATTGATAGCAAGTTTGGCCTTTATTGCTTGGCCAATATCAACACCCGCATCTGAAGCCATTAGAAAAAGATAGATGGCAATATCAGCCATTTCTTCGGCTACCTCGTCACCATGCTTACTCAAATGCTCAGCACTTTCGTCGTGGGTTTTCCAAAGAAAATGCTCCTGCAACTCCGCAGCCTCAATCGCAACGGCAGCAGCCATGTCTTTAGCTTTGTGGTACTGACTCCAATCTCGTTTATCTCTGAAATCGAGGATTTGATCCGTTAATTGCTCAATTGTCATCTACAATTTTTTACGGTGTCTTCTAAGAATCTCAACAATGGTTTCATCCTTCGCATAATCGAATACATCCTTCCCTTGAAAATCTCGTAATTTAATATCTGCCCCTTTATTTAGTAACGCAGTAACCAGCTCCGGACGCCCCATACGCACTGCCCAGAACAATGGTGTAACCTTTTTCTTGTCAGAAATATTAGGATCTGCCCCATTATCGAGCAAATAATAAACAATTTCATGTTCTTTACTTCTGATCGCCCAAAGCAATGGTGTTTTTCCTGTCTTATCCTGAGTATTAAGCTTCACCTGATTAGCTAAATGATATTTCACCGCGTCAATATCACCAGTACCTGCACTACGAAAGATATTATATTTTGGAGACAGACTTGAGTTTCCATTATCTGTTGAAGGTAATTCTATTACACCCTTTGCATCCGGCTCATTAGAAAGAGTTGATATTTCAGTTGAAATAGAAGTTTCGGTTGAAGCAGGGGGTAAAGGCGAACTCTTAGCCTTAGAATCAGGATTAATCACTTGTTCGCTTTGTTCTGAATTACAACCCATCGTAACCATTGCTACAAATAAACAATAATAAAATATGTGTACTTTCACTGCCACTTTTATTGGGATAGTGACACGGCATGTCAAGTGCTGGATTACTGACAAGCAGCTGTATTAGTTAGAATACATACAAAAGACAGGAAATTTTACACTCTTGCAAAAGAAGCTAATCTCGCTAGTATGCGCCCCCTTTTGGCTGAAAGGCCAAATATGGGAATTTTTATATTATGCCTATTGCTACTCCAAAACAGTATGCCGCTATGCTTGATGCTGCCCAAAAGGGTGACTATGCATATCCAGCTGTAAACGTCACATCGATTACCACCATTAATGCTGCACTTAAGGCTTTTGCTGATTCCAAATCCGATGGAATTATTCAGTTTTCGACTGGTGGAGGCCAATTTGCTGCCGGTTTGAACGTAAAAGACGCCGTGCATGGCTGTATAGTTTTAGCCGAAGCAGCTCATCGCTTAGCTGAAAAATACGATATACTAGTCGGCCTTCATACCGATCACTGTCAGCCGGAAAAAGCAGAAGGATTTCTTAAACCACTGATTGAAGAAACTGCACGACGACGAGCTAATGGCCAAACTAACCTATTTCAAAGCCATATGCTTGACGCATCTATTCTTCCACTTGAGGAAAACATAGCTATCTCAAAAGAATATCTTGAGCTATGCGCAAAGAACGAAATAATCCTTGAAGTGGAAGCTGGCGTAGTTGGCGGCGAAGAAGATGGTGCAGCTGGCCATGAAGATATGCCATCTGAAAAACTTTACACAACGCCTGAAGACATGCTTAGCGTTTACGAAAGCCTTAACGGTATCGGCCGCTACATGTTTGCTGCCACCTTCGGAAATGTACACGGTTCTTATAAACCAGGTTCAGTGCAACTTCGCCCTGATATTTTAAAAGAAGGCCAGAATGCAGTAGTGAGCAAATACGGAGAAGAAGCTAAATTTGATCTAGTATTTCATGGTGGCTCAGGATCAGAAAAGCATGAAATAACTGAGACACTTAAGTATGGTGTGATTAAAATGAATATCGACACCGACACACAGTACGCCTTTACAAGACCAGTGGTAGACCACGTTCTAAAAAATTACGACGGTTTACTTAAGATCGACGGCGAAGTAGGAAACAAAAAAGTTTACGATCCTCGTTCTTATCTTAAGCAAGCGGAAGAATCTATGGCTTCCCGAATGAGTGAAGCTTGTAACGATTTAGAAAGCACCGGAAAAACCATTTTCGGAAAAGTCTAAAATCAGATAAAAGTTAAATTTATTATTACAATGGGTAAATTTATTTACCCATTGTAATTACATCATCTCCGTCATTGTCCTCTTCTGAGGCTTCTTTACCAACTTCTACATTTTCAGAGGGTTTTGATGATGATTCACGAGACTTAACCGGCTGTGTTTCACGACCCCCTATAGCATCCTCCTCTCGCTCGGTTTTCTGAAATCTTGCTGACACAATCTTGCTGACTCCATGCTCTTGCATGGTCACCCCATAAAGAGTATCAGCCATACTGATTGTCCGCTTATTGTGAGTTATTACTAAAAATTGGGAATGGTTGATAAAACGCTTAAGAACACGAATAAAACGATTTATATTGGACTCATCTAAAGGGGCGTCTAACTCGTCTAAAACACAAAACGGACTAGGGCTAACCTGATAGATTGAAAACATTAAAGATACAGCGGTCATAGTTTGCTCTCCTCCAGATAAAAGCGAAATATTTTGTAACTTCTTACCAGGAGGGCGAGCTACAATCTCTATACCACTGTTTAGCATGTCTTCTTCATCAACCAAGACTAAGTCTGCTTTACCACCTTCAAAAACCTCATTGAATAGCTGACGAAAATTTTCACGAATTTGCTCAAAGGTAACTTTGAACATTTGTGTCGTTTCATTGTTAATCTGCTCAATTACCTCTAGTAGCTGTTCTTTAGCTTTAATTAAATCATCATGCTGAGTAGTAAGAAATTTATAGCGTTCCTCAGTTTCTTCATATTCCTCAATAGCAACAAGGTTAACTGGCCCCATTCGCTCAACTCGATCCTGTAGCTCACTCACTTTCTTCTCTACACATTTCCAATCAGTTTCCACTTTCTCAGCAGCCATTTCATCGGCCGTAGAAAGAAAGATCTCGATTTCACCAGAATCTGTTTTTGTGGTTTTAAGATATTCAGTTTCTACTTCGCGTAAATCGATCTGATACTTTTCTTGCATGCGCTCACAGAGGTTTTCAACCATCATATTATTCTGAGCCAACTCAACCTCTAACTGTGATCGACGCTCCTGAGATGTACTGAGTTCTGTGCGCACAGATCGAAGAGATTCTTCACGCTTCTCAACTTTTTGATCAGCCTCAACTTTTTGATCAAGCATTTCGGCAACTGCTTTAGCCGACTGTTCACGCTCAATTCTAACAGAATCAATGCGTTGAATAGAATTTGATATTTCACCCTCAGTTTGAGTCTTTTTTTCAGTCGCTTTATCAATATCTATGCGACGCTGATTCACTCGTTGCCTTAATTCTTCAAGTCGAAGCTTTAGAGGCTCCAGTTGACGCTTAAATGACGCAAGTAATTGCTCCTCAGATGCAAGACCAACCTTAGCATCGGTCAATTCCGCATTGGCAATATCACGTTGACCTCTAAGACCCTCAACCACATTAACAACCTCATCTATATTCTTACTAGAGACTCGCTCCCTTTCCTCCAACGAAACCATTTCTGCTACGAACTGATCTCGTTTACCGCTCCCTTCGGATTCTTGATCCCCAAGATTATTTAACTCAAAAGCGACACCTTCGATTTTTTGTTTAAGTAATCGCTGTGAATTCTGCAGAGCTTTTATTTCCCCTTCACTTGTCGCAATTGAAACCTCTTGCTGGCGTAGTTCATTTTGAACCTGCTGCAATCCTACTTTGAGAGCACTAAGTTCAGTCTGTAAATCGGCCTTCCCCTTGCTTTGCTCACCAACAATTCTGCTTAATCCATCGAGTTCTTTTTTAAGGTCTGTAATTTCATTCTTGCGAGCCAGCAAAGACGCGGATGCGCTACCATTCCCTTTTCCTCCACTGAAGACTCCATGACTAGAAAGAAACTCTCCTTCTTTGGTAACAAAATCCAGATCGGAATTTTTTTGCAAACCAAGAATGGCAGAATCCAAATCTGATACTATAACCACACGACCCAATAATTTATTAAGTAACGGTTTTAATGAATCATCAGAACCAACGGAATCAAACGCAGAAAACCCACCTAAATCTTCAATCTTATTTTTGTCGATTTTGAATAATTCTCTTTGAGGTGAAAAATCAAGAGCAACAATATCCGCTCGGCCTTTTTTACCTTCAGTCAAAAAATGCAAAATGGACTTAGCATCAGTAATCTGACTAGTGATAACCATCTGCAGGTGTCGTCCTAACGCTGTCTCAATAGCAACCACAAATTCCTCGGGAACACTAATTTGATCCGCCAAAAGACCCAGAGCAGACTTTGATTCTTTGAGGGCAGCTTGAACTCCTGCGCTGACTCCTTCATTTGAGGCCTGCAATTGCTCTAGCACATTCAGCCGCGAACGTTTCTCTGCCTGAGTTCTAAGCAAATCATCTAACTCAGCTGTATTCCTGATTAATTTTTCCTCCAATTCAACCAATAATTGCTGACGCTCCTCAACAGTACCTAATCTGTTCTGAGCATTAGATTTTCGAGACTCAACATCACTTGAGAACTCTCCAAGACGTTCGTCCAACTTTACCTGTTCCTCCTCAAGTTGAACTTTTTCTGCTGAAAGTTTTTCTAGCCGGACTATGTTTCCGCGCTTTTGCAAATCAAGAGAGTTAAGCTCATTTCGTAATCGTGTTAACTCCTGTGCTACACTAAAGGATTCTGTCTGAGCCTGATTTAATGCTTCCTGACGTTGGCTCAACTCCTGCTCGATCGCTTTACAAGCTGTCTGTTTTTCTTCAACGACTCTTCGCTTTTCAGAAACTGTAATGTCAGCTGTCCCTAGCTTGTCAGACATCTCAGCTAACTCCTGCTCAGAATCATTGGTACGTTGCTCGGCCTCGGCGATCTCTTCATGAGCTTTAGATACCTGATCATCAAGTTCGATGATACGTTCACGACTGAACTGAATACGACTCTCTAAACGCTCAAGTTCAGCTTGTAAATTTGCTCCTTTCTCTTGCGCCTCTGAAACTTGCTTTTCAATCGCAGCCCGTTGTTGTCTAGCTTCATTAATCTGGCGTTCGCCATCGGCAATAGTCTCAGAAAAATCATCCGATTTCCCCTTGAAATCGGAAATAGACTTTTCGCTTTGCTGAACTGAATTCTGTAAATTAACAAGTTGATAACGTGCAAGCTGGCTCTCAAGGCTTTGAAGTTCGCTAGCTACCTCTTTATATCTTTTAGCTTTTGATGCCTGACGCTGAAGAGAGCCAATTTGTCGTTTTACTTCACGAATGGTATCAGAGACGCGTAATAAGTTTTGTTCAGTATAATCAAGTTTTCGAAGCGCCTCTTTTTTTTGCCCTTTAAATCTAGTAATCCCCGCAGCCTCCTCAAAAACCGTCCGCCTATCGTCTGCCTTACTAGAAATAAGCTGCGTAATGTTTCCCTGAGCCATGATTCCATAGCTTGCACGCCCCATACCTGTCCCCATGAATAGTTGCTGAATGTCCCTCAACCGACAGGAAACTTTGTTGATGAAATATTCACTACCACCATCTCGAAAAATCCTCCTCGTTACAGTTACCTCGTTAAAGGGAAGATCGACACCCGCAGTTTTCAATTGATCTACGTCAATACCTCCAATTGTTAACGAAACTTCAGCCATACTGAGAGCCTTACGCTTATCGGTGCCATTAAAAATGACATCAGCCATTCCACCCCCACGCAGAGCCTTTGCCGATTGTTCACCCAACACCCAACGAAGCGCATCAGAAACATTCGACTTACCACAACCGTTTGGACCGACAATTGCAGTAACACCTGGTTGAAAGTCGAGCGACGTTTTGTCTGCAAACGATTTAAAACCCAAAGCTGTAAGATTCTTCAGATACACGAAGAACAAATGAGACCTAATAAAATCTCTCGAGTAAAGCCAGAAAACACAATATAGAGGATTCTATAATCTTATAACCACAACAGGTTGTGGTTTTTAAGAGCCAATATGACACACCTTATTCACATTTTTACTATCCTTCTCATACTGAACGAGTTGACCCGTGATCAAGCGACCCGCAATATCCGCCCTTCGCTAACCATTAGTTGGTATAGCAATGTCTAAATTCCTATGAATATTGACTCTATATATTCTGATCTTACATTAAAAAATGGTGCCAAAATGGCTTTACTCGTAATGGATGGCCTCGGCGACATCGCCACAAGTGGTACAGATTACAAAACTCCGCTTGAAGCAGCCAATACACCAAACTTGGATGCATTGGCTAAAGATTCCTCCATGGGAAGGTTAATTCCGGCAGCTCACGGTATTACCCCAGGAAGCGGCCCAGGACATCTAGGATTATTTGGATATGATCCACTTGAAGTAGAAGTGGGACGAGGCGTAATAGAAGCACTTGGGCTAGGAATAAAACTTGAACCAGGTGATGTTGCAGCACGAGCCAACTTTTGCTCGCTTGATGCTGATGGCTTAGTCACAGATAGAAGAGCTGGACGCATTGAAACTGAACTTTGCGAAAAGAGGTGTGCTAAACTTTCAGAAAATATAAAAATGATTATGGATGCGGAGGTTATTATCAAACCCGGCAAGGGCCACCGTTTTGTTGTTATTTTTCGCGGAGCCGATTTAGCAGGTCCGTTAAGCGATACGGATCCACACCGTGAGGGATTTCCCATTGCTGAGACTCAGCCTGAAAATTCCAATTGCAATAAATCAAAAAAAGCCGCACAGATTATCAGTGAATTTTACAAAGCCGCGCTGCCATTGCTTCAAGGAATGGAACCAGCAAACGGTTTTCTAATGAGAGGAATAGCACATCAACCTGATATACCTACATTTGATGTTAGATACTCAATGCGAGCGGCATGCTTAGCGATTTATCCAATGTACAAAGGATTAGCCCAGCTTGTAGGTATGACTAAAATCGAGGGCTTACAGGATATCAGTGAACAATTTCAGAAATGTATCGAGCTTTACAATGACTATGAATACTTTTTTGTACATCACAAGTATACTGATATGTACGGTGAAGATGGAAATTTTGAAGCTAAAACCAAAGCAATTGAGGATTTTGATGCTGCATTACCAATTCTACTTGAAAAAAAACCAGACGTTATTGCCATAACTGGTGACCACTCAACACCCTGCGCAATGAAAGGACATTCTTGGCATCCTCAACCAGTATTGCTGTACTCTGCCAACAGTGGATCCGACAAGCTGAATCGATTCACTGAAACAAACTGTAATAGTGGATCGCTTGGAATAATCGAGGCTAAGCATCTTATACGCCTAATGCAGGCTAATGCCTTGATGTTCGACAAGTTTGGCGCATGAAGGCAGTCATACTCGCTGCCGGAAAAGGTACACGCATGGGGACTCTAACTGAGGAGTTACCAAAGCCAATGCTACCTGTACAAGGAATACCGATTCTCGAACATATAATCACAGGTATAGCTGCACAGGGTGTAAGTGAATTTTGTGTTATTGTTGGCTGGAAGGCAGAGGTTATTCAAAAACATTTTGGAAACGGATCATCACTTGGAATTAAAATTCACTACGTTACTCAAAAAGTACAAGACGGGACCGGTAAAGCACCGGAATTAGCTAAAAACTTTGTCGGCAGTGATCCGTTTCTTTTGACCTATGGAGACATACTTGTCCGCCCTGAAACATACAAACATATGTTCGCACGTTTTGCAGAAGATGATTTCTCTGGTCTCATAACCGTAACCCCAGGTGAAGATGTTCGAAAAGGTGGTATCAATTTTTTTAACAATTCTTTTTGTTTAAAAAAGATTATTGAGAAACCTAACGATGAAGAACTTAATCAGCTCAAAGTTGATGGGTGGCTAAAAGATGGAGAACCAATATGGTATAATGCTGGTATTTATATTTTTAAATCAGTCTTGTTTGATCACACTCAAAAACTCAAAAAATCTTCGCGCGATGAATACGAACTTACTGATGCCATCGGGACTATGATTGACGCCAATGAAACAATTGCTGGCAATAAAATTGAAGGTCGGTGGGTCGATGTACGAGACCCTGATGTACTCGAGTCTTTAGGTAAATAAAGATACAAATTCTATAGCTACAGGCAAAAGGGTTCGATTCCCTTCACCCGCTCCACTTCTCCACCCTTCAGTCTGAACGGTTTACCGCTACGATAGAGCAGTGAAGATTCGGGTTTTCACCACGGATTCAATGAGCACAATCTGAGATCTTACGCTCCAACTCAGCTCTCTGATATCTATGGTTTATTAATGTCGACTCCCTTACCGTTTTTCTTTGTAGGTCGCAGTTACTGAGGTCACATAATCCAGTCTTGTCACAAATGTTGTGGGCGAATAAATATCATCAATATACTCTGAACTATGATACCATTGGTCAACTCCTTCAAAATATTGAGGCTCAGCATTGCCAACCCATCGATCAAAAACCATTCCTTCAGCAGGTGGGTTAGCAACAATAATAATTGGTTTACCAAACTCGTAGTATCGTCCGCTACCGCTACCACGTGTCACCCTCAACTTTCTCAGCCCATCTATTCTCAAAGAATCAATTTCAATGAAGTAAATCTCAGTTTGATTCACGCTACTTAACGACAAACGCACATCGGAAAGAACGGTGCCTCCATCTTTAAGTTCTACTTTCTCTAACAAATACTCCTTGTATTCACCCGCACCTATTTGGTCATGAATGGATATCTTACTGCCATCAGCACGTAACTGCCCTACGGTAACGTTTACGGTGTCTTGAGGCCCCCTAGCCCCAAGCCCCAATCTCACATTGTAGAGCCCTGCAGGTAAAGCGATGCCCCATGAATGATTGCTACGCTGGGTTTCAAAAACATTGCAGGCTGCGAAGAGCATGTTGGTTTGCGAGTCACCCACTGAGCCAGCCATGTTGTATCCCTCAAGCCAGCCATAAGTATATCCACTCAATTTCTTGCCATACGGAGCGCCCCCGTCGACCTGGTATCCAGCAGTTGCGTAAAATCCTTCCAAGGGACCAAATGAGATCCGTATCGGCTTACGGTATAGCTCCACTGGGTTTGCCTCGCTCACAAATACTGGTCTTAAGGTGAGATCTCGATTTGTTTTAATTGTCAGCACACGATCTTCACTCTCCATATCACCAATCCAACTATGAAAGCGGTAGCCTTTTTTCGGAATTGCTGTGGCCTTAACCGGAATGTTGTCGACGTAGAGACCTCCCTCAGGTGCGAGTTCAGCGTGTCCGTTCGGCACATCCTTTTCGATTTTTAGCGCCACCTTTCTCATGCCGACGAAAACAGGAATTCGCTCTCGGCTGACATTGCCAGAATTATCCTCAGCCTTGACAAGAATCTCGTGTAAACCGGGAGACACGTTGGTCAATGTCGCTGTGATGCTATGGGAATCTTCTAGCCTCTTTATTTTTCGCCCGTCCAGATACAATTCCATTTCAGATATTGAACCACCGTTGTAGTCGTTTACATAAGCCTCAACTTCAATTACCGCTTCGTTTTTAGTGATGAATATTTGGTTTCGTAGGGGCCTTACGAAGTTTACAAGAGGTCGCGTGTCATAGTACTGAAGGGAAAGACTATTCAGATAATCTTCTACGTTGGTATAGCCATCATTGTTAATGTCTTCAATTCCGTCCCGGAAATCATCGGGATCTAATCCATTGGCAAGCTCCCATTCATCAGGCATTCCATCATCGTCCTTATCAAAAGAGGCTGGTCGCGACTTCAGTTCAGGCCACCCCCCGACTGCTGCTTGCGTATCAATAAAGCCATCTGTGCTGCCGTTACCTCCATCTGGAAAGCTCACTGTTCCGCTAGCGACGTCATTGAGGATTCTCTGATCGACCAAGTCTCGCTTCACACTGGCCCCAGCAAACTGAAGTACTTTTTGGTAGGCTTCTTCGGCAGAATGGGTCGTCACCATACCTGCCTCTAACGGACTATTCAGTCGGAGCATTTGTTTGTCCTCTTCTGACATGTGTTTCCACTTGGAATCGAATTGGACACCGAATCTCCAGTTATCCTTTGTTGCTCTTTCGGACCCGATAAGTTTGTTGCCAGCGATGTAAAACTTTCCCCAAACATTGTAGAGGGGATCCCAGGTCTCGACCCGATTCCAGACTGCAATAATTCTCTCTTGATTCTTAACTGTCGCGGGCCCGGGTTTATAATAATTATTCACAATATTGACGTTCATCCCTTCGCCCCCATAGCAACTGTTTCCTCCCCAGTTGTAGATGACATTATTCCTGAGATCGACGAGGTCCGACAGCGCGTAAGAAGACACATACTCCCCTAACCTTGGATTTCTGCTGTCATGATGTGCCAATAGGTTATGGTGAAATGAGGCATTCTTGCCCCCCCAAACACCACCAAACCCATGTTTGCCGCCTTTGTGTAAAGAGTTCCGCAAGCTCTCGGCGATCAAACACCATTGCATTGTGAAGTTCTCGTTCGCATAGAACGAAGCGCATTCATCAGTAGACCAACTCGCAGAACAATGATCAATTATGACGTTCCGGTTCTTTTGGCCGCCAATCGCATCCCCCTGTTGTCGTGCCTCATCTCCCATTCGAAAACGGATGTATCGAATAATGACTTCTTCAGAGGCATCAAGGAATACCTCGTAGTTCTTGAGGCAGATCCCATCTCCGGGAGCGGTTTGCCCCGCAATCGTAAGATAGCCGTTTTGTATTTTCAGTCGGCTCTTCAATTCAATCGTGCCCGAGACATCAAAAATGACAATGCGAGGTCCTTTCGCTTCAACGGCAGCACGAAGACTACCATCTCCACTGTCGTTAAGGTTGCGTACTTTAATCACTCGACCACCGCGTCCGCCTACCGTGTACATCCCATAACCTTCAGCCCCGGGGAAAGCAGGAATCTCTTTGGACTTCGTATCAAAGAAACAAAGAAATCCGAAAATTAGGATTAAACTGTAACGGATTTTCACTAACATAGCGAAAATTAACTACAATTCGAAAGTTGCCCTGTCAACTTCCTGTGCAGCACTTAAATCAGATGAAACCTACACAATTGAAGTTTCCAAAGAGATTAAAAATGTAATGAGATAGGCGACGTCCAAGGCACAGGTAATTCGGTCGTTCTCTTCAAGGGAATAATGTCATTGCGAGATTAGGAATCAGGGGTTTGATCGCTTACTGCATTTGAAAATGTTAGTTTCTAACATGCTTGCTACGGTCTAGCCGCCGCCCCTATTCTGCCTGTTATGCAATCTATCCAAGTCTGGAGTATCCTCAGCCTAGCAATCATTTTTTCGGATACTTATCTAGGCTCAATCAGCGCCGAATCGCAACTCCCATCAACCCGATATGCTATCGATGTTGAAAGGTACCGCTTCGCAAGCAGCCCGGATCACACAGATCCAGCCTTCTATCCTATTCCCCAAATTAAGGTAACCCGCGATACTTACCTACAGGAGGTTGACGCTTACCGCCCAGAGGCGATCGCAAAAAATCCGAATCAGGGAATGAGCGGACCACAAATCTTCGCGCCAGTGCTCGCAAAATATGTTCAGACCTCCGATTCAAGATGGGGTATAGCCTGCATTGCCATGCTTAAGGCCTTCCACAAGGAGATGCTCAAACAAGTCGCAACTCGCAAATGGTTCTGGCAGTTTGAACACCCTGCCGCACTCATTCCTCTCTATCGAAAACACCTCATCGCCGGTGGCGCCATGTCGGGCAATGAAATATGGTTTCGGGAGATGTGGCTGACCTACTGCCGGAACCTCCACGTCTGGGATAGCGAACCCGTTGAATGGCGAGGCGGATGCCATCGTTCGATGCCCGAAGGCTATGCCAAGGGCCGGGCAGCCGCTTGGTACCCGGATATTCCGGAAGCGGAAGAGTGGAGGCGATACTCTGATTTGGTGTTTGGTGACTTCTGGAGGGCGAAGGATGCCCCGCAAAATGATACCGGCTATATGATGGGGCCGCTCATCTTACTAATTTGTGGCGGTGACCAATGGACCGGCGACAATCGAGTCTTTGAAGACCCCGGAATGAATCGACTTTGGGAACGCCTCCTCGTCGAAATCTCCCCGGACGGTTTGATCAACCCCTATGGTCCCAACGGTGGTTGGAACAGCACGGCTGATTATCGAATTGCGATGCTTGAGCGGCTAGCCGCCAATACCGGCGACGGACGCTATCGCTTCGGCGCTCAAAAACTTTTCAACTATCTGAGCTATCAACATCGCGATCCCAAAAAACAAAGCAACGATACTGCGGCTCCTTGGTTGATAGCACTAGCCTCCATTTGGGCGGATGACCGCGTTGAACCGATCGAACCAAAAGCAGGGTCATTATGGACCAAGCGGGGCGAAGCAATCCGAATCCCTCATACGGACAAGCAGCTCACGGACAGACTTCTTGGCAATGCTGACTTTCGAGAGAACCGAGGTCACATTTGCTGTAGCTGGTATATGACTGGCAAGGAATGGCCGGACAAACTGATTTTGCGAAGCGGTTGGAATCCAGGAGATTTCTTCGGACTGATCGAACTTCACCCGACTAGTTTCCCTGCAAATCCTGGAGGGATAATGGGACTGAACCGTTGGGGAGCTCCGTTTACCCAAATTGTCACAAGCAAAGGGGCGTCCGTTGAAAACCGCCTTCTTATCGAGGATGTGAACCAAAAGGTGAATCGACGTTATCATCCTGACAAACTACGAATCGATGAATTCTGGAGACGCGGCACCATGCCGGATATCCGGTCCGAGATGACCTACTTTAAGGACACCCCCCAAGCCACCTACGCCCACGTACGCGTGCAGAACATGGACGGTCTGCCTGTGGTATATGAACGGGAGTTTGTCTTCGCCAAGAACCGCTTTCTGGC
>SHAK01000023.1 GCA_004213515.1 Limisphaerales bacterium
CGGGAGGAAGAGGTCCGGGAGGTCCGGGAGGTCCGGGAGGTCCGGGAGGAAGAGGTCCGGGAGGTCCGGGAGGAAGAGGTCCAGGAGGTCCAGGGGGACGAGGTCCAGGGGGACGAGGTCCAGGGGGACGAGGTCCGGGAGGACGAGGTCCGGGAGGCAACCGGCGTGGTGGACGTGATAATTTTGGTAATGAACCGGCAGATGAGTTTTCTGAAAAAGTATTATGTATAAACCGTTCTGCTAAAGTGGTTAAAGGAGGTCGTCGGTTTGGATTTAGTGCTGTCGTTATTGTTGGGGACAAAAAGGGTAGAGTAGGAATGGGTCAAGGTAAGGCTAATCAAGTAGCTGATTGTATTCGCAAGGCTAGTGAGGATGCTCGTACTCGCCTAGTGAATGTTACTCTGCAAGAATCTACTCTACCTCATGAAGTGCTTAGTCGTTTTGATGGTGCCAAGGTTTTGCTTCGACCAGCTTCTCCTGGAACAGGTATTATTGCTGGGAAAACTGTTAGAGCAGTTTGTGAATTGGTAGGAGTAAGAAATATGTTAAGTAAGTCGCTAGGGTCTAATAACCCAGTAAATGTTGCTAAAGCAACTCTTAAGGGATTACTTGAGCTTCGTTGTCGTGATGAGGTGTTAAAGCTCCGCGGTAAGGCTGAAGAGCAAGTTGTTGCTGAAGCATAGATTCGATTTTAATAATGAGATTACATGATTTAAAACCAGTTGCTGGATCGAAGCACCGTCGTAAGCGGATTGGTCGTGGACCTGGTAGTGGTCGAGGAGGTCACACTAGTACTCGCGGTCAAAAAGGACAGGGATCTCGCTCAGGTTCATCTACTCGACCTGGATTTGAGGGGGGACAGTTACCGCTTGCTCGACGTTTGCCTAAGAGAGGTTTTAACAATAAGTCATTTTCCACAGTATATATTCCAGTGAATCTAGATAGTCTCAATCATTTTAATGATGGAGACAGTGTTGATGAAAATTCCCTTCGAGAAGCAGGGCTTGTTAATGGCCGTGGTGATGGGGTCAAAATTCTTGCCAGAGGTGACCTTGAAAAAAAATTAACTATCAAGGCGAATGCTTTTAGTTCGGCCGCAAAATCAGCGATAGAAAGTAAGGGTGGTGCTTGTGAGGTTATTTCAAAACTCGAAAGCTCTGGTGCAGAATAGAAAGTAAATTTGAGTTTCTCCTAAATACAAATGGCTAAGGATAACGCAATAACACGTATGATAACGGGCTTCAGGAATTGCTTTAAGATTCCGGAATTGCGGGAACGTATCATCTTCACGTTGTTGGTTTTAGCTGTTTGTAGATTGATTGCATGGGTGCCGATTCCTGGTCTAGATGGTGTTCTTTTGCAGGATTATTTTGAAGGACTCCGACAAAAACAAAGTGAAGATGGTATCGGTTTCCTCGGTATATATAGCATGTTCACTGGAGGAGCTTGGGAACGTTGTTCTATTGGTGGATTGGGTATTATGCCATACATCAGCGCTACAATTATACTGCAATTAATGACGCCGATTATTCCAAGACTTTCGAGGCTTTCTAGGGAAGAGGGCGGCCGAGTCAAAATTATGCAGATTGGCAGAGTTATGACTCTTTTTCTGTGCTTGGGACAGGGTTATGTGATGTCCTTGGGATGGTTGAATCCAGGGACTGTATTACAGGGATTCGAAGGGTCATTAGCTGATGGAGGCATTGGTTATCATCTGCAAACTATGATGGCATTAACTTGTGGAACAATGTTGTTAATGTGGTTAGGTGAACAGATCACTGAGAGAGGTATAGGTAATGGTGTATCACTTGTAATAACTATAGGTATTGTTGCAGATTTACCTCGTGCATTGCCAATGGTTTGGGAAATGTTTGCTCCACAGTCTTGGACTGGGGCAGACGATGCAGTCAATAGGGGTATTTTTGAAGGTATTGGACTGGTAGCATTACTTTGGGTCGTAGTCATGGGTGTGGTTGCTGTTACGCAGGCTCAACGAAAAATTCCAGTTCAGCATGCACAACGTGCCGTAGGTCGTAAGGTGTATGCAGGAGGTAGTTCATTTATGCCATTGAAAGTTAACTATTCTGGTGTAATGCCTTTAATTTTTGCCCAAGCTATTCTTATGTTTCCAGGAATGGTATTAAGAAGCCTCGGATCGATAGAAGGATGGGATACATTATTTTTATCAGCAGCAACTTGGTTTGAGGCAGGGCACCCGTTTTATTATTTTACTTATGCTTTAATGATAATGTTCTTCGCCTATTTTTGGGTAGCGACTACATTCAATGAGATAGAAATTGCAGACAACTTGAAGAAAAATGGTGGATATATTCCTGGAGTGCGCCCCGGAAAGGCGACTAGTGATTTTTTGCATAAGACAATGAGCAGAATAACATTTGCTGGGGCGAGCTTTCTTGTGATTGTTGCGATTATTCCTATGTTGCTTGGAGACGCATTAGGAATCCCTTTTCAGGTATCTCAGTTTTTTGGAGGAACTAGTATTTTGATTGCTGTGGGTGTTACTTTGGACACAATGAGGCAAATGGAGTCGTATCTTTTGATGCGGCATTATGATGGATTTTTGAGGAAGGGCCGGGTTCGTGGTCGCTTCTGATGTTGGCGGTGAAAACCTCCAGATTTTTGTTCATTGAAAGACAGCCAAGAGAAATGCTTGGCTCTGGATTAGGTGCCTTGGCGCCGGTAGAATAACATGATTCATATTAAAAAAGATCATGAGATTGAAGCTATACGTTTTGCTTGCGGGGTTTCCTCGAGAGTATTACGCGAAGTAGCGTCGTTCGTTAGGCCCGGCTTAAGTACTTTAGAGATAGATCAGTATGGTGGAGATAGAATTCGCTATTATGGTGGAAAAAGTGCTTTTTTGGGCTACCGAGATTATCCTTGTAACATATGCATATCGATCAATGAAGAGGTCGTTCATGGTTTAGCTTCGGAGAGGCGAGTTGAATTTGGTGATATTGTAAGCCTAGATGTAGGTGTGTGTTATGAGGGGTATATTGGCGATAATGCGACTACTGTAGCGGTTGGGGGATGTGAACCAGTAGTACAGCGATTGATGGAAGTGACAAAGCAAGCTTTGTGCGACGGTATTGGTCAGGCTTTAGCTGGTAATAAAGTTGTTGATATTTCAAGGTCGATCCAGAGAACTGCAGAGGCCAATGGTTATAGTATCGTTAGAGAATTTGTAGGACATGGTGTTGGTAAAAAAGTCCATGAAGATCCACAAATTCCTAATTTTGACGATGGAAGTAGTCGGTCACCAGTCTTAAGACCGGGAATGACACTTGCAATTGAACCGATGGTTAATCTTGGACAAAGGCAAGTAGAGATACTTGAGGATGGTTGGACAGTTTTGACTCGTGATGGGTTGCCATCTGCTCACTTTGAGCACACTATTCTCGTGACTGAGGATGAGCCAGAAATTTTGACATGCCCGGAGAATTTACCATCCGAGCCAAGGGAATCGTAAGGGATCATCACCCTCCAGCGACTTTTTTGGTGGAATTGGAGAACGGTCATAAACTGTTCGTTAGATTGCCATTTAGGCAAAGAGATAAAATTTCAGACGTTAAGTCTGGTAAAGAAGTGAGTATAGAAATATCGCCTACTGATTTCAGTAATGGCGTTTTAGTAATAGATAAAGATTAGAAGAACGTAAAATGAAAGTACGCGCATCAGTAAAACGACTTTGCGAGCACTGTCGGATCATTCGCCGAAAAGGTGTGGTTCGCGTTATTTGCAGTTCCAACCCTCGCCATAAACAGCGTCAAGGTTGATTGAAAGAAAAAGACAATGCCAAGAATTATTGGAGTAGATATTCCTGCTAACAAGCGCATAGACATCGCGTTGCGATATGTTTATGGCGTCGGTCCAAAGATTGCTGCTGACATCCTAGAGAAGACTGGAATAGATCCGGCAACACGAGCTAAGGATCTTACTGAGAATGATTTATCGAAAATCGTTAACTTTCTTCAAGAGGGTGACAATTTAGTAGAGGGTGACTTGCGTCGTGAGCGAAGTTTAAACCTGAAGCGTTTGCAGGCTATTAAGTCCTACAGAGGTATTCGACACTCGCGAGGATTGCCTGTTAGAGGTCAGCGAACATCTACAAATGCACGAACTCGTAAGGGTAAAAAGAAGACTGTTGGAGTTCAACGGAACCCTAATGCCAAAGCTGGTATCCATTAATTTAACATACTTATTACATTATGTCGGAAGAAGAAAAGAAAGCACAACAACCTGAGGAAACTAAGACTAAAGAAGTAAACAGTCCTGAGGAGTCTAATGAAGCTACTGCTGATGTTAGTTCCGATAAGCCAGATTCTACATCTAAAGTAACTGAGAGTAAAAAGAAGGCTAAATCCCCAAAAACTTCAGATAGCAAAGATAAAAGCCAGTCGACTGATGCTGAGGAAGCTGAAGATTCTGCAGATGTAGCTGCGCCATCAGCTCAAGAACTGTTAACTAGTGATGATCCATCGCCTCAAAAGGTTGTCAAAGCTAAGAAGTCTAAAAATGTTCATTCTGGTATAGCTACTATTTTAGCTACTTTTAATAATACACACGTTTCTTTGACTGACAAGCAGGGTAATATAATTGCTTGGTCAACTGCTGGTAAAACAGGATTTCGGGGTTCACGTAAGAGCACTTCTTACGCAGCGCAGAAAGTTGCTCAAGATGCTGCTCGTAGGGCTATGGCTCACGGATTAAAAGAAATTGAAGTTCGAGTTAAAGGTCCAGGTTCTGGACGAGAATCAGCCATTCGAGCGTTACAAGCTGTAGGGCTCGAGATTACCTCAATACGAGATGTTACACCTATACCACACAACGGATGCCGTCCAAAGAAACGGCGTAGAGTTTAATAAAAAGATTTAAGGCATGGCACGTTACACAGGTCCACGAGACAAGATTAGCCGGCGATTCGGGGTTCCGATTTTCGGTCCTTCGAAATATCTCGAACGTAAGAATTACCCTCCTGGTACCCATGGTCCAAGAGCTCGTCGTAAGCATACTGATTATGCATTAGCCTTGATGGAGAAGCAAAAGCTTCGTTTTCATTATGGTTTAATGGAGAAACAGTTTCGTGCTATTTACGATAAGGCACGTCGTCACCGTGGAGTGACCGGTGAGATAATGTTACAACTCTTAGAATGCCGATTAGATAATGTTGTATATCGTCTAGGATTTGGTGCAACTCGTGCACAGGCGCGTCAGATGGTTTCTCATGGGCATGTTACTGTAAATGGTAGCAAGATGACTATCTCATCCTATAATGCATCTATAAGTGATGTTATTGAGGTAAAAGATCGGAGTGCATCAAGACAGTTGGCTACTCGAAATCTTGAGTATTCAACAAGTAGAATCGTTCCAGAATGGGTGCAGCTTGAGAAGGATTCATTTCGTGGTACTGTGATGCGCATGCCTACTCGGGATGAAATACAGCCCATTGCCGATGAACAGACAATAGTAGAATTTTATTCCCGTTAATGTTTTCACTCTTATGAGTGAAGAAGCAATTATATGGGCCTCGTTGTGAACGGGAATAATGGTGACGAGGCCAGATTAAAATTGCAAAAAAAATAAAATATTATGCCAATAAGACTGGGTCATTTCGAGAAACCGGACAAACTTACAAAGTCCGACGATTCCGACAATAAGTACGCTAAATACGCAGCTGAGCCGTTTGAAACCGGATTCGGCCACACCATCGGCAACTCACTTCGCCGTGTTCTGCTTTCCTCTTTAGAGGGGGCAGCTATCACCTCAGTTAAAATTGAAGGTGCGGACCATGAGTTTGCTACTGTCGAGGGAGTTGTTGAAGACGTTACTGATATCGTTCTTAATCTTAAGAAAGTTAAATTCCGGCATACTAAAAGAGAGCCACAGGAAGTTCGATTGAATGTGACTGCGGAAGGTCCCATCACAGCGGGGCAACTGGAACTTCCTCCCGGACTTAAAGTGGTCAACAAGAAACAGGTAATCTGTACAACTGATAAGAATCAAAATGTAGAAATGCACATGGAGGTTCAAGTTGGACGCGGATTCCTTGCAGGTGACGCTAATAAGAAACCTGATCAACCTATCGGAGTTATTCCAATAGATTCTATATTTTCTCCAGTAACTCGCGTTCGTTATGCAATCGAGGCAGCTCGTGTTGGACAGCGTACCGATTATGATAAGTTGATCCTTGAAATGTGGACTGATGGAAGACTCAATCCTGATGAAGCTCTTAAGCAAGCTTCGGAAATATTGACGCATCATCTTTCCGTATTTACTGGAATTAATGATGAAGCTTTTGAATTCGAGCAGGACGCTAAAGCTAAGGATGAAAATCGTGAAGCCCAGAAAAAATTACTTAATACTAGCGTAAATGAGATTGAGCTAAGTGTTCGTGCAGCAAACTGCCTTAATAATGCTAATATAACTACGCTCGGTCATCTAGCCATGAAATCTGAGGCCGAAATGCTTAAATATCGAAACTTCGGCAAAAAATCTCTCACTGAGATTAAGGAGAAGCTTAAAGAGTATAATCTTTCCCTTGGTGAAAAGATTGATGAGTCCTTATTGGATAGCCCACCAACGCCTCCTCCAGCTGATGCATTTGAAGATGGGCCTCCAATTGGTATTGAAGTTGCCCCAGAATAAAAAATTAATAACCTAATTGAATAATGCGACACAGAGTACGAACCGCTAAATTGGGACGCACAGGAGAGCATCGAAATGCGATGCTTGCTAATTTGGTTTGCAGCCTTATTAAGAACGATACAATTAAGACGACTTTGGCCAAAGCTAAAGCTGCTCGAGTCGTTGCTGAGAAGATGGTTACATTGGGTAAAAAGGGAACCTTGCATCACCGTCGCCTTGCTGTAGCCAGATTGAGAGCGCCACAACGAAAGTTCTTTCCTAAAGCGAAAGGGATTTCCGGAAGTGAACAACGAAAAAATTGGACTGATGAGCATGATGTAGTTCGGATCCTTTTTAATAAAATTGTTCCTAAATTGCAAAGCCGCCAAGGTGGTTACACTCGAATAGTTAAGTTAGCAGGAGCCCGTAAAGGTGATGCTGCACAGTTAGCGTATCTGACATGGGTATTTGACGATACTGTTGCTTCTACATCTGAGAAATCTGAAGAGACGGAGAGCAAGTCTGAAAGTAATGTTGTTGAGTCTCAAACTGAAAATACTAATAAGTCTGAAGAGATCAAAGAAAACACGAATGAAGATGAGGCTGTTCATGAAAATAGTGAATCAGAGAATAATGCTGATGACGTTGAACAAGCTGAGCAGCAAAAGTAACAACTGTTTCTTAAATTTATAGATTCAAAAGCCCACATCACTGTGGGCTTTTTTTATATATTATACTTTTTAAAAATAGAATTTTTTTCAGTGTTCATCAGTTGTTAGACATCCTATTTTAGCAAATGCCCACGTAAATCCTAGTAGACTGAATGTAAACAAATGTGGACCGCCGATGACGTAAAGTAGAAGGGTATAGACAGTTAGGACTATCCAGCTTGCTGCAGATTTCTTTGGATAAAGAATGGTAAGTAAACAGATTATAATCAAAGAAACAGCTAACCATAATAAACCAAAGCCAAAACCATGAGGTTCAGTATCAACCAAGTTAAGAATGCCAAGTGAAAGGATTACAGCCATTCCTGTGATGGCGAGGATTGTATTCACGAATGAATTAATCATGCGTTGGGATTTGAGCCTAAAACTAATAGTTATAGCAAGTTTTAAGTAACTTTATCCTCTTCTTTTAAATTACCTTGGGTTGTGACCTTCTTTAGCGCAGTCTGTTTTAAAGATGGTTGATCGAATGATTACTGATGTTTTGACACAGCCTGATGCTGCTCTTGATGGTACTCTTCGTCCCGGTGCATTCTCGGAATTCACTGGTCAAAATAAAGTTAAAGAGAGACTTGATATTGCTGTGCAAGCAGCCAAGAAACGTAATGATTCACTTGACCATATTCTACTAAGTGGACCTCCAGGTCTTGGGAAAACAACGCTTGCAGGAATCCTTGCACGAGAGATGGGAGGAGAACTTAAAGTTACTAGTGGTCCCACTATAGACAAAGCTGCGGATCTTGCTGGTTTATTGACTAATTTAAATCAAGGAGATGTTTTGTTTATAGATGAGATACACAGACTGCAGAAAAATATTGAGGAATATCTTTATCCTGCGATGGAAGATTTCACACTAGATATTATTATTGATCAGGGACCGAATGCTAGAAGTGTTCGATTGGATTTACCTAAGTTTACTCTTATTGGGGCTACTACTCGTAGTGGGCTTTTAACAGCTCCTTTGCTAACGCGCTTTCCGGTAAGAGAACGTCTGGATTATTATCGGGGAGATGATTTGGAGTCTATTGTTCTTCGTTCTGCTAGATTGCTTGAAGTTGAAACGGATTCTGGGGGCGCGGCAGAAATTGCACGTCGCAGTAGGGGCACGCCAAGAATAGCAAATAATTTATTAAGGAGGGTTCGCGATTATGCACAGGTTAAGGCTGAAGGCAAAATTGACTGTATTACAGCTGACAAGGCTTTAGCTATGTTGGAGATAGATGAAGACGGGCTTGATGAAATGGACAAACGTATTCTTGAGGCTATTACAATCAAGTTTGGAGGTGGGCCCGTGGGACTTTCGTCGTTGGCAGTTGCTGTGGGTGAAGAGTCTGACACGTTGGAAGAGGTATATGAACCTTATCTTATTCTCGAAGGCTATTTGAACCGAACCCCTCAGGGAAGGGTCGCTACTGAGGCGAGCTATAAAAAACTTGGTCTTAATCCAATCTTAAAAAGTGGCCAACAAGAGCTAATATAAGCTCAAAATTTTAAAAAAATTTTCTAAAAAAAAGGATAGTATCTTCTTGTGGGACAACTAATGTCCTATGCCTTGGTTAAGTCTGTTCCTTGTCACTGCAAATAGTGGCATATTATAATGAAAACTATAGAAAATGAATTCATGAAAGCTAAAGCACAGATGGAATTGCCATTAGGAAAACGTTTAGGGGGTAATATGTATAGCGCTCATAGTAATCACCCTCAAAAGGCTACAAAAATTGTGGCCGATTGGTGGTTTAGTCGTATGCGATTTGACTTTGGTGCTGAAACACAAATTTCAATCAGAAAGGTTGGAGTATGAATCAGAGTCGAAAAAAACGTCCAAGAATCTTTTTTAATACTCGCCGTGTTGTTGCTTTATTTGGCAAAGCTAAACTGGTGCGAGAGTGGGATGGTCGGTTTCGATTGGAAGGGGGAAGTTATCATGATGAAGCTACCGCAATTGAGTGGGCTTCGATGTTTCTACCGGAAGCGGTATTGGAGAGACCCAGAGAGGGGACTAGTTGACAATCAACTTTAGATTAAGTTGCATGTCTTTGATTTGATTATTTCATCTATAATTAATTTGGCCAAAGGCAAAATTATTCCGAATGAATTGGACAATTTATTAGTGGAATTTTCTTAATATGTTGGAATCAATTTTTCAATTTTAAAAAAATGTTAAAAATTAAAGCTATAAAACGTCTCAGATATATCGGAATCATTGAAGGAATCTCAAGTTTGTTGCTATTTTTTATGGCTATGCCTCTTAAATATATCTTCGGATTACCGGAATTTGTAAGTGTAATTGGAATGATTCATGGTCTTCTTTTTACAGTATATGTAATATTAACTATCCAATCTGCTATTGTCTTGAAACGTCCATTATATTGGACATTTAAGGTTTTTATAGCATCCATTTTTCCATTTGGACCTTTCCTAATTGAGCCAAGCCTTCAACGCGAACAACTTGCATTGATACAAGAGAAGGCTTGATGCTCTTAAAAAAGTTATAAATATTTTATCCCAGTTAACACTTTTCATAGTTACTTAATTTATTGTTTAAACGCCGAAAAAAACTTGAATGAGATACTATCAGCCCTAATATGCCGCCTCCGTTTTCTGGCGGGGTGGCCAAGTGGTAAGGCAAGGCTCTGCAAAAGCTTTATCGCCGGTTCGATTCCGGCCCTCGCCTCCATTTCTAGCCTAATAAAAGGCTAGATTAAATTGTTTTAAAATCGGGCAGTGTTGGTTAATGGAAGTCGCTTGTGAAAAAATTCACAAAATCGCTTGCCGAGGCTTGGCCTCACATCTAAACTGTCGGTTCTTTGTTGGATGTCCGACGTTTTTCCTAAATGGACAAACCGGTTGCCTAGCCAAATTATATTTGGCCTACTGCTTATTGGGGGAGTAGTGACTGCCGGTGTGACCTATTATCTTACGCCGAAATACACTCGGGTTGGCTATCAGCCAACTCAACCTGTACCCTTCTCCCATGCTATTCATGTCAACCAGCTAGGTCTGGATTGTAGATACTGTCATGACGGCGTTGAAAAGTCATGGTATTCAAATGTTCCTGCTGCTGACACTTGTATAAATTGCCATAGTGGAGTTTTGCCAAATGATCCAAAACTAGAGCCAGTTCGTGAGAGTTATAAGAATCCTGAAAAAGCTATTGAGTGGGTGCAAATTCATAAACTGCCTGATTATGCCTATTTTAACCATTCAGTTCATGTAAACCGGGGTGTTAGTTGTGTTGAGTGTCATGGGCGTGTGGATTTGATGGAGGAAGTGAGTCACGCTAAGCACTTTAGTATGACATTTTGTTTAGATTGTCACCGAAACCCCAACGATCGTTTACGGCCATTAGATAAGATAACTGATTTGGCCTATGACCGATCTAAGGATGAAGCCAATAAGGATCGTGATTTTGTTAAAGAGTGGCATATAAAAACATCTGAAAACTGCTCCGCTTGTCATCGATGAATAATTCTACAGATTCTACCATTCATAATAATGGTCCGCGCCACTGGCGAAGTCTTGAGCACAAGGCAGATACGCCAGAGTTTCGTGCATTCGTCGAAAAAGAGTTTCCTGCTGGTATTGACTTAATTGATGATCCGGTTTCACGACGTAATTTCATGAAGATCATGTCGGCATCATTTGCTTTGGCTGGTCTAGGAGTGACGGGTTGCCGGCGTCCGGAACACAAAATCTTACCTTTTTCTAAGATGCCCGAGAACTATGTGCATGGTGCGCCACAATATTTTGCGACCTCTATGCCAACTCGTAAATCTGCAGTTCCATTAGTTGTAAAGTCGTATGACGGTCGTCCTATTAAAATAGAGGGTAACAATGAGCTGCCAGGTAGTAACGGAGGAACGGATCAGTATGCCCAAGCTTCAGTGCTAAGTCTTTACGATCCGGACCGAGGATTGAATTTTAAAATTGCTGAAGGTGATGGTAAGTTAAACGTTATTGCAAAGGCAAAAGTACTAGATCAGTTAAGTGGTCTAGACAATAATAAGACACATATATTGATGGAGCAAAGTAGCTCGCCTTCAAGGAAAAGCTTAGTAGCTGGTCTTAAAGAAAAGGGTGTTAGGTTTTACGAATATGAGCCAATTGACTTTAGCGTTCATGCAGATGCCGCTTCGATTGCTTTCGGTTCTTCTGTTAAGCCTATTTATAAATTTGAGAAGGCTAAAGCCATACTTTCTTTAGATTGCGATTTTTTGGCTACTGAAGAGGCGGCATTCCAGAACATACGTGATTTTAGTGCGGGTCGGCGTGTAAAAGACGATCATACCCAGAATCCATCAGAGGTAATGAATCGGTTGTATGCCGTTGAAGGATTATTAAGTTTGACGGGAACAAATTCTGATCATCGACTTCGAATTCCAACCGGAAGCATTATTCGTGTGGCAGCTTTGTTTTTGAAAGAAGCCTTAGAGGTTTCAAATACGCAAACAGATGGATTTGTTGATGAGTTGAAAGATTTCGTTGGAGATCTTAATAAAGATTTTCCCAATAGTCATGCATTAGAGAAAGAGGGTGAATCGGATATAACGAAATGGGTCAAAGAGTGTGTTGCTGACTTAGTCCGTTTGTCCAAAGAGGGTGAAAACACTTTAGTGGTGGCTGGTTATCGTCAGCCTAAAGAAGTTCATCTTGCTGCTATGGCTATGAATTCACTTTTGGGTAATGTTGGTGAAACTTTGTTACTTCAGCCTATTGAGCCAAATGGAAATGGTTCCATCGAAGATTTGGCTTCAAATTTCAAAAAAGATGATAATCTGGTGGTTATAGGCGGAGATCCTGCTTACAACGCTCCCGCGGATATTGACTGGAAAGGTATTGTTGAAAAATCCAAGAAGTTTATTCGTCATGGATTTTACAACGTTGATGGGACATCGAAAGCTGCTACTGCATACATTCCTGCTGCTCACTATCTTGAGTCATGGGGTGATGCGAGGACCAACGATGGTGTGTTAGTTCCAGTGCAGCCGCTGATCGCTCCATTGTTCGGTGGATTGACTGAGCTTGAAGTTCTAGCGCGCATTTCTGGCTCGGATGAAGTTGATCCATATAAAATTACTCGAGCAACTTTCGAGGGTATCGCCGGAGAAGGAGAAGCCAAGTGGAGTAAATTTCTGCACGATGGCTTTTTGGCTGACAGTGCACCTGAGACTTTAATTGAAGAATTTGATGGGGAGGCTGCGATGGCTGAATGGAGGAAGAATGCCAAGAAAGTCAAAGCTCCATCAAATGGAAATCTAGAGGTTACTTTTTATCGAGATCATAGTGTAGATGACGGTCGATGGGGCAATAATGGTTGGCTTCTTGAAACCCCTAATCCTGTTACAAGAATTGCTTGGGATAATGTTCTATTAGTAAGTTTAAAAACGGCAAGAGACCTTCTTGGTGAAGCGGATAGTAAAAAGCTATTGGACTTTAAAAAGGTAGATGGCAAAGACTTTGATCCTAAGAATATGGATTTGCCAGGTCGTTTTGGTTTTCATTCTGAAGAGGGTAGGTTTTACCAAAAAGTATTTAAGCTAAAGGTTGGGGATAGAGAGATTGAAGGTCCGATTTGGCTACTGCCTGGAATGGCTGACGACGAAGTTGGAATTGCCCTTGGTTATGGTAGAGGGGTAGGGCGAGTTGGTGGAGCTACAGGGAATTTAAATGAGCGAACTGGAGGTGGTGGTTTTGATGCTTACAAGGCTCGAACAACTACAACACAGCATATAGCTTCTGGAGCAAAGTTATCATCTACTAATGTTGAATATGAAGTAGCCTGTACTCAGGAGCAGGGTGTAATGGATGGTCGTCCTGTAGTAAGGGAGGCTAATGCAGAAGATTTTGATTCTCACAAAGATTTTGTTAAGCATTTTGATCTTGATAGTGTTCATCATACAACGCATCTCGTTAAAGGTGATGACCGCGGTTATCCTTGGGAAAAAGATGAAGAGCTAAAACGAGTTAAGGCGTCGGATGAAGATTTGCCTGCATCTCAATACAGAAACAATTTCGGTGATGATAAAGTTAATGGTCCAAAGTTGATGGATGTAGAGCGTCAACAATGGGGAATGGTTATCGATTTAACGACTTGTGTTGGCTGTAACGCTTGTGTGGTTGCGTGTCAAAGTGAGAATAATATCCCAATCGTAGGTAAACATCAGGTTGCGCTGGGTCGCGAGATGAGTTGGATTAGTATACACCGATATTTTTCTGGCGATGAACATAACCCACAAATAAATTATCAGGGAGTTTCATGTCAGCATTGTGAGGATGCACCTTGTGAAACGGTCTGTCCCGTTAATGCGACTGTCCATGACGAGGAAGGGTTAAATCTAATGGCCTACAATCGCTGTGTTGGAACTCGTTACTGTTCTAACAACTGTCCTTATAAGGTTCGTCGTTTTAATTATTATGATTACAACCGTCGCCCAATGGGGGTTGAGGATGGGGAGCGAAAACCAGGGCGATTCTTTAACGATGATAATAATTTAAACAACAGTCCTCTTCATCCAAGTAACAAAAGTTCCAACGGGGAGTGGGAATTGATCCGTTGGTATAAAGATCCATCCCGCGGCAGTGTTCCTGGTTTAGATGATGGAAAAAAAGAAGGTGGAGAGTTTGATCCGGAGTGGGATCTTATTAAGCTTTCAAAGAATCCAGATGTGACTGTTCGAATGAGAGGCGTTATGGAAAAATGTACTTATTGTGTTCAAAGAATTCAAAGTGCAAAGATTGATCAAAAAACAAAAATTAAAGATTCTGTAGGCAAAATTGATAAAAAAGATGATAAGATAGCTGCTTTAGATGTTCCTGATGGAACAATCATTCCAGCTTGCCAGCAGGCTTGCCCTGCTGATGGTGTTTCATTTGGGGATATTTCGGATCCAAGCAGTGAAGTGTATCGTTTAAAGAGACAGAATAGGAACTATTCAGTGCTTGGTTTTCTCGACACTCGGCCTAGAACAACTTACTTGGCAAAACTTCGTAATCCTAACACATCAATGCCTGATTATTTTGATATTCCGAACTCTGTCACGGAGTATAATGATAAGGCCCACGCTGATATTTTTGATTCGAAAAAGGATAAGACTAATAGAAAGGAGACTGCTCACTAATGGCGAACAGTTTACCATCTTCTGTTAAAGTCTCTCCTCCTCCCATAGAAATGGAGCGTCCCGCTTTAGTGGAGAACAATCGTTCTATTGGTTGGATTTCTGACACTGTAGCCGGAGTAATTGAAAATAAAACTCCAGGATGGTGGAAGTTTACTATTGTTTTAAGTTTGTTCGTGTCGCTTGGCCTGCCGATTGGTTTAGTTTATTTGATATCTACGGGTGTTGGTGTTTGGGGTTTGAATCATCCTGTTGCCTGGGGATGGGCGATTGTTAATTTTGTTTGGTGGATTGGTATTGGTCATGCCGGAACACTGATTTCTGCTATCTTGTTTTTGTTGCGACAGAAATGGAGAACTTCAATCAACCGTGCCTCTGAGGCTATGACTATTTTTGCGGTAATGTGCGCTGGTATTTTTCCGGCCGTTCATGTGGGGCGTATATGGTTTGATTGGTGGTTATTTCCCATACCTAATGCCAACTCGATTTGGCCTCAATTCCGTTCACCTCTATTGTGGGATGTGTTTGCGGTTTCTACTTATTTTACCGTCTCATTATTGTTTTGGTACATGGGTTTAATTCCAGATTTAGCAACCATGCGCGACCGTTTCCGTAAAGTGGCTGGTAAAGTTATTGAGCCAGCAGCTAAATTGCGAAACAAGTTGGCTCAATTTCTATATGGATTATTTTCATTGGGATGGACTGGTTCAAATAGACATTGGAGAAATTATGAGAAGGCTTACTTGTTGCTAGCTGGTCTTTCAACTCCACTAGTTCTTTCAGTACACTCTATTGTTTCTTTCGACTTTGCTGTGTCTCAGTTGCCGGGATGGCATACTACAATATTTCCACCATACTTCGTTGCTGGAGCTGTTTTTGGTGGTTTTGCTATGGTGATGACATTGATGATACCGCTGGTCTCCTTATATAAGGGCTTGGACGAGATTGTTACTATTCGCCATTTAGAAGTGATGTCCAAGGTTATCTTGGTAACCGGTTCTATTGTTGGATACGCTTATGGCATGGAGTTTTTCATTGCTTACTATGGGGGTAATCCATACGAACTTTATGCATTTAAGAATCGTGCATTTGGTGACATGAATTGGTCATACTGGTGGATGATTGGTTGTAATGTGTTAGCCCCTCAGTTTTTCTGGTTTAAATGGTGCCGGACAACTCCATGGTTTATTTGGGTAGTCTGTGGTTTTGTGAATATTGGTATGTGGATGGAGAGATTTGTGATCGTGGTCACTTCTCTTCACAATGATTTCATGCCTGGTAACTGGGGTTACTATTCCCCAAGTTGGGTGGATATGATGACTTATTTTGGCACGTTTGGATTTTTCATGACATTGTTCCTGCTATTCTGCCGGTTCTTGCCACTGATTGCCATTTCTGAGGTTAAGGGAGTTACCCCGCAAGCAGACCCGCATCACCCAATGGGAGGAGCTAAACACTGATGGATTCATTAGACGACTACCAGATTCCATATGGAGTGATGGCAGAGTTTGATACTCCGGCAGATACAATGCATGCAGCTGAGAAAGTTCGAGATGCAGGTTTTGAACGCTGGGATGTTCATACGCCTTTTCCGGTTCATGGAATGGACGAAGCAATGGGCTTAGGTAATTCCAAGGTTGGTTGGTTTACTTTTTGTTGTGGTTTGTGTGGCTTTTTTGGAGGAATGTTAATGATTTGGTTTATGAATGCTTATGACTATGGAATTCCTGTTGGCGGAAAACCAAATTTTAGTCCTTTTGCATCTTTTCCGGTGGCATACGAAATGACCATTCTTTTTGGAGCATTTGGCTCATTGTTTGGGATGTTATTTTTAAACCGTTTACCCAGACTCCATCATCCATTATTAAAAAACATTAGATTTGCAGATGTTACTCATGATAAGTTTTTTGTAGTTATTGAGGCGGATGATCCAAAGTATGAGGAAGATGAAGTACGTGCACTTTTAAAGAAGTCAGGTAGTAAACATATTGAATTGGTAACCGAATAATGCGCTATTTTATTACAGGATTTTCAGCCATAGTTTTTCTGGTCATCGCTACTGCCGGATTCCGGGGCTCGATTACGCGTAATAGGCCTATAGAAATTTTTCCTGACATGGATAGGCAGGCTAGGGTTAGACCACAGGCCCCAAATCTATTTGATGAAATATACGGTTCAAATGATGGCCGAGGATCAAGGTTAAATGTTTCAGGTACCATTGCCCGTGGGGTCCCTTTTTCTAATGAATCTGTAAATACCGGTAAAAAAGACAACTCCAATGATTGGGTTGAGGTTAATCCGCTTGAGGTTACGAAAGCTACCTTAGATCGTGGTCGTGAAAGATATGATATTTTTTGTACTCCATGTCACGGGAAGGCTGGGGATGGAAACGGTATAACATCTCAATACAATCTTGTAGCAGCTGATCTGCACCAGATGAAATTAGTTCAAATTGAGGACGGATATATTTTTGATGTTCTTAAAAATGGATATAATTTAACTACCAACTCGGTAGGTATTGTTTCATATAGGATGCCTGCATATGATTCTAAAATGAGTAATGAGGATTTATGGCATATTGTGAGTTATATTCGCGCTTTGCAATTTAGCCAGTTAGGCAAACTGGAGGAGGCCAAGGAGGGCCGTGAGGAATTAGAGAAAATTGTTGAAAGCCAATAACCGAAAAAAGTTTATCGTTTAATGACCGCTAAGAAAAAAGCCAGTTCTAAGAAAGTTGCTTCCAAAAAAGCTGAGTCGGAAGCTACCTTTCCTTCGTGGCTTGGTAAGCTTCCATTAGCTTTAATTGCAATTGGTGCGCTTTTAGGAATTATTGGATTAATTGTTGATACGACTCACTTTACGCATGCTTGGTTAGTTTCATTCATGTTTTATTTAAGTATTTGTTTAGGAGGATTTTTTCTAGTCCTTCTTCATTATCTTTTAGATACACATTGGATTGTTCCCATTAGAAGAATTGCTGAGCATCTTTCCTGTTTATTGCCAGTTTTGGCTGTCTTCTTTATCCCCATTGCAATCTGGTCAGGTATGGAGTTTGTTACTGTTTCATCTGGTGCAGAGAAACATGAACATGAGCAGGTTTCCAAAGCTATGGAGGCGGGTGAGAATGCAGCTGCAGCTCATGGTGAAAAAGTTGATTTAAAAGGTTTGGCAGAGGGGGATCATGCTCATGGTCATGGAGGGCCGCGTGCATTCTATGCGTGGATGCAAACAGAAAAAGAATATAACAAGACACATGAAACCCATGATCATGCCTGGTATGCAAAAAAGGGTTATCTAAATTCTACTTTTTGGCATCTTAGGTGGATACTATGTTTTGTTCTCTGGGGTTTAATTACTTGGTTTATGAGGAAGTATTCCTTAGCTCAGGACTTAGACGGAGCTTCTAAATGGACCAGCTACAATAGAAAGATAGCAGCTGGAGGTATTTTTATTTTTGCAGCGACATTAACTATTGGAGCGATTGATTGGATGAAAGGCTTGGAATACCAGTGGTTTTCCACAATGTATGGTGTGTATTATTTTGCGGGAAGTGTTTGGGTTTCTTTAATTACTATTTACGGGATTAGTTTGTTTTTAAAATCATACGGCCCTCTTAAAGACGTTGTTCAAAAGACTACATTAAAAGACAATGCGACTTTATTTTTTGCCTTCACAGTATTTTATGCATACATACATTTCTCTCAGTATTTTCTAATATGGAATGCTTCAATACCAGAGGAGACATTCTGGTATGTGAAAAGGGAGCAAGGAACGTGGTGGAGTGTTGGTATGTTAATAATATTTGGGCACTTTTTTATCCCATTCCTAGCATTGTTAAGGCAGGACGTAAAAGTGAAGCCAGAAATAATGATAACGGTTACCGTACTTGCTTGGTTTCTTCATTTCTGCGACATGAGTTATAATATCATGCCATTAATCCACGAATCAGATGGGTGGATGAGATTAATTTGGATTGATTTGGGTTGTATGGCATTTATGGGAGGTTGTTTGTCGATGATTTTTATACATTTCTTTAAGAGCAATCCGCCATATCCTCAAAAAGATCCACGGATAGCTGAAACAATGGGCGTTTACATACAGTTGCATTCTGAGGCGAAGACGGCAGGAAAATAATGAGCGACGAATTTTATAACCACGATAAAGAAGGTTCAGTTTTAACAAGCTTGATCCTATTAATTGTATTTATGCTTGGTTGTTTTGTTGTGGCTCGAATTCATGAGCCGTCTCAAGCTATTGGAGCTGATAAAGCTAAAGGTAGATTGGCTACTAGAGAAAAGATTGATTCTGCTGCTGACTCAAAATTGGCTGGAAATTCTGTCATTAATAAAGAAAAGAAAATCATTAGTCTGCCTATCGATACTGCTATTTCTAAATTTGCAGAGTTGAGTAAAGTTGATGCTCGTGAGGAATTGATTAAGCGAAGTATTGAAAAGGATGGTAAATACGAGCCTCCAAGGGATGTGTCTAAAGTGGATTTGTCGGATGCATCACTCATTGCTAAGGGTAAGGTCCTGTTTCAATCTAAAACTTGTTGGACCTGCCATCAGGTTGATCCTGCTGTACCATCACCTGCCGGTATGGCAATAAAAGCTCCTGTTTTTATTGGGGATTTTTGGGGGAAAGAACGAGAGGTTCATATAGGTTATAATGGTCCTATTCAAAAAGTTATACGGAACGAAGAATACTTTATTGAGTCAGTGATGAAACCAATGGCCAAGGTTGCCAAGGGGGCGCTTGCTCCTATGGTCATCGCTCCTGGACTAGTTAATAACGAAGAAGTTATAGCCTTGATGGCTTACGTAAAGTCCTTAAGTAAATAATAGATGAGCAGCGAATCCAAAGAGGGCGAAGCAAACAAGGATCCACGCGATGTGGTGGATGATTCATGTAAAGGCCCATTTTTATTTTTGGCATTTAGTGCCATTATATGGCTCTTGGTTTACAGTATTTTTTCAATGCTTTCTGGTGTGAAAGTACATTCTTATGGAATGATGGTCGATACGGCTTGGTTGTCATATGGCCGTATTCAGCCAGCATCTCAATTAGCACTCCAATATGGATTTCTTGTTCAATTAGGTTTGGCTATTTCTGCTTGGATTTTAAGTCATCGAGGAAAAACAGTATTAGTTGATGGAGGCTACCTTTACTTTGGGGGATTAATTTGGAATGTTGGAGTAACTCTAGGTTTTGTTGGAATACTTTCTGGCGGTATTAGTGGTTTGGAGGGACTGCAAATGCCAGTTCATGTAATACCAATATTACTCACTGGTTATGTTTTAGTTGGAGTCAGTTTAGTGCAGACCAATAATCGTCGTACTGATGAACAAATGAGTCCTGCTCAGTGGTTTCTGTTTACAGCAACACTTTGGCTGCCATGGATACTCGGAAGTGCCTATCTTTTGATATATTACTTTAAGGCAAAAGGTGTAATGGCCAATATCGTTGATTGGTGGTTTATGCAGAATTTCTCAAAGGTTTATCTAACATTTATTGCTCTTGGCGTATGTAGCCATTTCTTTAGCTTGTCTAACAGCTATAGATTAATAGGACGCGGTTATGCGTTGTTTGCATTTTGGATTTTATTATTATTTGGTTCCATAGGAGGCGTAAGTTTAGCTGCACCTGTTCCTGCATGGTTGCCAGCGCTGAGCACAGTGACATCAGTTTTCTATTTCATCGGTATCGTTTCAATATGGTATGTTTTATATCACATGCAAAATGGAGCTTCAGCTGAAGATAATATATCTTTAATGCGCTTAGGGCTAATCGTATTTGGAGTGGTTTCAATTTTGAATTTCCTTTTCGCTTTTCCTATGATGGGAAAAAGCGCTGAGTTTACAACATTTGGACCCTCAATAGAATTGCTATTCAACTTAGGTTTTGTGGGATTGGTTCTTCTAGCTTCTTTTTATTATATTTTCCCTCATATGGTTAAGTTCGGTTTGTCTCCTAAAATTACAAAAATTCAAAATATAATATTCATTTTAGGATTCATGATAGCTTCTTTGCCCTCGGCACTAGGGGGTTTAATGTCAGGAGATGCCGTATTGGGTTCAGGCTTTTATTTCTCCAGTGTGGGTGATTTATTTTTAGTATTTGCAAGTCTGCTTTTATTTTTGAATTTTCTTTACGCAATTATCATGTCGATTAAAACATGCGACTGTCTTTCTCAATTGTTTAGTAAAGAGCAAGCTAAGGAGGTTGAGGCATGACAATAGGACTGAGTTTCATAATGGGCTTAGTGGCCGCTTCGGTTTCATATTTTATGTTAAGTCTTTGGTGGCCTGTAGCAATTATTTTGGGAATTGCTGTCTGGTTGGCTTTTGGTCTTTTTGGTCTGAAAATGGACAGCGCTTTTACTTTGTTGAGCGGCGCAATTTTAGTCTTCTGTATTTCTCTATCGGTTATGATAATGAGATCTAGTGATCAATTGAGTGGTTTGCAGTACGCAGACACCGTTGATGAAACTGGTACGGAGTTTCGATATCCTGTCCCGCTTTTGGGAAATGCTCCTAGTGGAGAGAGAGTATATCGTTCCCACGGGTGTGCTGCATGCCACACCCAACACGTTACTCATGAAGGAGTAGAATTTGATATAAAGGCTTTGGCTTCAGAAAAAAATCATTCGGCCGTAAAAGAAGCAGTAAATCGATTCTATCAAGTGACCGGTAATCCTGCTTCAGGTGGTATTGCTCTGGGTCTGCCTGTAGGGGAGTGGGAAACTGTAGCTCTTGGTGTAAGTGTTTCCGATGCCGCAAAGGCTCGAGGTTTCCTTTCTTCCGCGGGGGCTTCCGTGGATGTGCAAGTTCGATTTAACGGGGAAGATCTTGAAAAAGACAACTTTAGTAATCCTGATGGCCGTGGATGGGGTAAACGTCGTTCTGTGGCTAGAGATTATTTGTTTGTAGAAAGGCCAATGCTTGGATCAGTGCGAATTGGTCCTGATCTATCAAATGTAGGAACTCGACTAAATCGCTCAACACTAATGAGATTACTACTGGATCCCAAATCGATCCGAAGAAATAGTAAAATGCCTCAACACAGATTCCTTTTTGACGTTGTGAAAGAAAGTAATGAAAAAGGTATAATTACTATTAGAAATAAAGACGAGCAGGTTTTCTATAAGCCGACAAAAGAAGCCGAAGCGTTGGTTGATTATCTTTTAAGTCTGAAGAGTGCTAATTATCCTTTGGAAGAGGCTCCAGTTTACCAGCCATTTACCTCTTCTTTACCAAAACCAGAGGAAGCAAAAAAAGAAATGGAAGAGAAAACGGGTGACGAGGGTTCAGACACTAAATAATAAAAATAATTTAACGATTTAAATGGCGGTAATCAAAAAGGAAGAAAACAAGGAGCAGGTAAATTCCAGTATTGGAGGGCCAAGCCCTTGGGTGTTTGTCCTTGTGCTATTCTTGGTTTATTGGGGAATAAATTATTTGGATAATAATAGTGGCGGGTTCAATGCTAAGGTATATGCTCCCCATAAAAATGCGACTGCTGTTGCAAACTTGAAGGTTCAAAAATCGCCTGAAGAATTAGCTTTTGAAAGTGGAGGCCGCGTTTATCGGGGTATTTGTGCTGCATGTCATCAGCCAAACGGCATGGGTAGCGAAAACGTAGGTTATCCTCCACTTGCTGGTTCAGAATGGGTTCTTGATCAATCACCTGATAGGGTTATTGCGATTATTAACAACGGGCTTCAAGGTCCTATAGAGGTTGCAGGAAAAACTTATGGCACGGTTGCAATGCCAGCGCAAGGAGGCGCTTTAAGCGATGAGGATATTGCAAATGTTATGAGTTATATAAGACGTAACTCTGACTGGGGCGAGGAGCACAACCTCAGTGTTATAACAACTGAGCAAGTAAGTGAAGTTCGTGCGAAAATTGCTGACCGAACTTCGGCTTGGACTGTGCAAGAATTGATAGATCAATTTCCTGATAGTCAGTAATTTCTCTTTTAATTATTGAATTATTAAAAACACTGCTATTCGCGGTGTTTTTGTTTTTTTATGAGTAAAATTAAATGTGGCTTGGCTGGGCAGTGTGATTCAGTTTCAATCCTTTTGTACGAATGACTTCTCACTATCTTGCTATTGATTTAGGTGCAGAAAGTGGACGAGTGATGCTTGGCACACTCGAGAGTGGTTGTATTTCGCTAAAAGAACTGTCCCGATTTAGTAATAAACCAATAAGAGAGGGCGATAATATTTACTGGAATATACCTGCCTTAGTTAAGGGAATACGGGATGGCTTAGTTAAAGCAGGTGCTTTAGGTCAACCAATAACTAGTGTAAGCGCAGACGCTTGGGGGGTTGACTACGTGTTAATAGACAATAATGGGGAAATTATGGAGCCAGTTTTTCACTATCGTCATCCGAGAACAGTCAATGGAGAAAAAAAGGCTTTAACTAAAGTCGATTGGCCAACTTTATTTGATGAAACGGGTGTTCAGTATATGTTGCTAAATACTAGTATCCAATTGTGTGCTGAAGGATCGGAGCGTTTGGATATGGCCAAAACTATTTTAACGATCGCTGATGCCTTTAATTATCTTCTTAGCGGAGTTGCCAAAATTGAGGTTTCTATGGCGAGTACTACACAATTATATAATCCACGTTTAAATTGCTGGAGCGATCGTTTGATAAAAGATCTTGGATTGCCAAGAAGTATGTTTCCTGAGGTCGTTACATCAGCTACAACTTTAGGTCCACTTAAATCTGATTTTTTAGAGTGCAGCGGTTTGAATAATATTAATGTTGTTTCTTCTTTATCTCATGACACCGCATGTGCTGTTGCTGCCTGTCCAGCGGATAGTAAACGTTGGGCATATATAAGTTCTGGGACTTGGTCATTAATTGGTTTGGAATTAAGTGAACCTATTTTAACTGATGATTGTCGTGACTTAAATTTTACGAATGAAATAGGTTATGGAAATTCGACTCGCTTGCTGAAGAACATCATAGGTCTTTGGCTGGTGCAAGAGTGTCGTCGTTCATGGGCAAAGCAGGGAAATGAATATAGTTATGAGCAATTAACTGAAATGGCTATTAAATCTAAGCCTTATCAATCGGTTTTCAATCCTTTAGATCCAAGTTTTATAGCTCCTGATAATATGCCAAAGCTTATTTCTGAGATATGTAATGAAACAAATCAAGTCGTTCCGAAAACACCCGGTGAGATTATTCGATGCGCATTAGAGAGTCTTGCCTTGTTGTATGCTAAAACTCTTAGTGAAGCGGAGAAATTGGTTGGTTGGAAGGCGGAGAAGTTACACATTGTTGGAGGAGGCAGTAAGAATGTGCTCTTAAACCAACTTACTGCAGATGCAGCTAATATTGATGTTGTCGCAGGGCCTGCCGAGGCTACAGCATCTGGTAATGTACTTGTCCAGGCTATTGCTGATGGAGTTGTAAGAGATCTTGATGAGGCACGTCAGATTATTAATCGCTCGTTTGATACAGAAACTTTTAATCCAAAGGCTTCACTTGAACTTGAAAATATGACTAATAGATTTAATCAAATTTGTACAGTTTCATCACTATAACGTAAAAATGTCTGCTGATTTATTTCAAGGTTTTCTGTCTAATAATGGAGCTGAATTTGGAAAGCTCTCAGGAAAGAAAGTAGTCCAAAATTATGGGGATTTAGTTGCTGAGCATCGATACTTAACCCAGAAAGTAGCCTTAATTGATCTTACTTCCCGTGGCGCCATGGCAGCCCTTGGTGATGATCGAGTTAAATATATTAACGGACAGGTTACCAATGAGGTCATGGGGCTTCGCCCTGGGCAGGGTTGTTATGCTGCACTTGTAAATGTAAAAGCAAAGATGCAGTCTGATTTAAATATCTATCGTCTGGAAGATGAACTAATTCTTGATTTTGAGCCGGGACAGTTTGAGGTAGTTAAAACACGTCTTGAAAGAAATATTGTTTCCGATCAGGTTGAGCTTGTAGATGTTTCACCACATTTTGGATTGCTTAGTTTGCAGGGCCCAGATACTTGCGGACTCCTTGAATCAATTGGGTTTTCATTGCCAGTTGAGCCTTTATCACACAATAAAGTATCAACTCCAAATATGGGGGAATGGTTTTTGATGCATAATTCTCGTTTTGGTTCAATAGGTTGTGATCTCTACATTCCTATTGAGTATTTGCCCGTTGCAGCTGAATACTTATTTAAGAATACGCTTAAGCACGCCGGCGGACTTGCTGGTTGGCAGGCAACTGAAGTATCTCGAGTTGAGGCTGGTATTCCAAGATTTGGCAGTGAAATGGATCAAGACACATTGCCACCTGAAGCCAATATTCAAGACCGAGCAATAAGTTATTCTAAAGGTTGCTATATTGGGCAGGAAATTATTGCTAGGATCCGCACTTATGGACGAGTGAATCGTACACTTGTTGGCTTTAGATTTGATAAGACACTAGCAGAGAGTGTAGTTCCAGGATCTTTGTTGGAAGATGAATCAGGGAAGGTTGTTGCAAAAGTAACAAGTATCGCAAACTCACCCAGTCTTGGGCCCCTTGGGTTGGGCCTAGCAAGAAGAACTCATTCTGAAATGGGTGTAGTTTTAAGTGCTAAAGTTCCGGCTGTGGGTAAGGCTACTATTACTGCTATTCCTTTTGATGAGACGCTAGCAAACTCGAATAATACTTTTTTAGATAATAGCTTGGCTTAACGCCAACAAAAAACTTGCGTACAAGGAGTGCTTCACTTAATAAAACCAGCCGTCGATGCTTTGCTTCGATTATTGGATGCCTCGATAGCTCAATGGTAGAGCAGTTGACTCTTAATCAATTGGTTGAAGGTTCGAGTCCTTCTCGGGGTACCATTTTTTTTCTCCTCTTGAGTGTATAAGAGTGAAATAGTTAACCTAACTGTTTTCAAATTTAATTAACCACCAAATTAGAAACCCCACAAATCCCAATATCAATAAGCCAACTACAACTGGATTTTCTTTTCTATTTAGTTCGCTACTCCAACTTGATTTGGATTCGTTTTTTTCTTCCGATGATACATGAAGAGTTTGCTTCTCGTTTAAATCTAACTCGCAAGCTTTACGGAAATCCAATTTTATATTTTTTTCTTTAGCCGTAATCATGCCAGCTGCGACTAGGGCAACATCTCCGCCGGCAAGATGATGCGAGCTAAGCTCATCAACGGAAACATTGAATCCCGTCTTAATAAGTGTAATTCGAACATCAACTATTTTCCTAACTGGAACTTTTCTCAGTGACAATGAAATTAATTCTAAAAATGTAACGCGCGCTCCAGAAATTAAACCACGCAGCCATGTCGTTCCATAGAACTGAAGAGTCAATATCGGTACTAATAAAATTAATCCTATAATTCCTAATAAAAATGTTTCCATTTTAAATTGTATTAATCGTATTTGATTACATTGATGACAAAGTTTCAAATCACATTTGTGAGCCTACAGCTCCAATAGCAAAGAGTCCAAAAACACAGCCTAATACAAACATTAAGATTATATTTAAAACAAACATTATCACAGCAATTGCTAAAGCTTTAATAAAACCTTCTTTTAGTCTTAATTGAAAAACATAGGTCTGAATTGCAAAAAGTAATAAAAGCGAAATTATCCCGTTATTCGATATGCTAACCATCACAGCTAAAGAGTTTAATAACCCAGAAATAGATGAAGTAAAAAAGATTGTTATTAGTGCAGCTGTTTGTTGAACAAATCTACCACATATCCATTCGGTTGTTTTTATAAATAAGAATGAATTTATGATCGTTGTTATACCTAAACTAATTAAACCAACAATTAACCCGATAGGTCCTAAAAATATTGTAAGAATTAATAAGCTGACTATTGAACAAGCAATAGGGATACCAATCATTAACTTATCTGAAAGAAAATCATGAAGTACTCCATCGTCTGAGTCCTCATTCATCATTCTAGAAACTGGGTTTATTTTTTTTATTTTTGGAGAACGAGATGGTTTTGGTGATGGTTTAGATTTGATCTTGCTTTGTAGAGTAGGAATTTTTGAAATTTTATCAGTATCGGCATCATTCTGTTCAGGTACTAGTGTATCTGAATCTGGTATAATTATACTGGAATTACAAGCAGGGCATTCGATAGTTTGCCCAGAGAGCTCTTCAGGTATATCCAAACGTTGATTACAATTCGGACAAGGTATTTTCATTAATCTATTACTATTTTATTAGAGAAAAGATAATGTGTTTTATTTTAGTTCTGCTGTGCCAGCATTTATTTTTCCGCGAACAATCAAGTACCAAGGAAAAGCAACTATCCACAGTAATAAACATAAAATAACCATTACTACAGGGCCATATGATATACCTGATTTATACTTTTTTAGTTCTAATTTTGAAGAATCGATTCCAACCCAAATAGAACTAACAAGAATAATGATTTGAAAGAGTAGCATTATAATTCCGGATCCAGTTTGTTCAATAGGAACCTGTATAAATAATATAGGCATTTGATAAATTTATAATAAAATATTAAATATGTCTATTTAAAGCTATTCTCAATTAAAGATTTTTGATGCAACTATGCTATTTATTTTTGCAAAAATTTTTCTTTTTTTAAATATTCCTCAGGTAGATTTTGAATTAAATCAGCTCACTATCCTAAATAGAGTCACGCTAAAATCCTTTAAATATATTAATACTAAATCATAAGATTATATCTTTTTTTTGTTGGCGGAAGGTTTAACTCTTTCTTTAGGTTCCGAACTTTATTGCCAGTGTGGCGAAATTGGTAGACGGAGCGGATTCATAATACGGATGAATCAATTGAAATTTTGCTTTTATTAGCTGCGGCATGGTTGGACTTATTACGCCACAAAGGTATCACCATTAATCACGCCAAAACCTTTTGCTAGAGGCCGAACTTTATTTAGGCGAGAAGTTCGGGGAGATTGCCGGTGCTGTCGGCGAAGCGGTTGGTGACACCAGTTTGCTCGAGCATGGTAGCAAACACGTTTGCAAATGGTGTGTCTTCTCCGTATTTGAGGTACTGGCCATGCTTGAAGCCAAGGCTGCGCCCACCAGCAAGCACTAGTGGATAATTTTTGTTAGTGTGCGTTGTGCTGTTACTGCAGCCATAAATAATGGTGGTTTGATCGAGCAAGGTTGCGTCACTCTCCGGTCCGGCGGGTGTATTGCTCATGCGATCAAGGAAGATAGCGAACTGCTCTGCTAGAAAACGATCCCACTTACCCAGAGGTTCGACACCCTCAGCCTTGTTCCAGTCGTGAGCCAGACCGTGGAGGTGTTTTCCGATACCGAGCAGTTGAGGGAACTTGCCTCCCAAACTGGTGGCGTCTCCCATGCTGGCGATCTGGTAGGTGGCCACGCGGGTGGAGTCGGTCATGAACGCGAGGTGCATCAACTCGTACATGGTGGCCACATACTCAGTCGGTACTTTTGAGTCAGCATCGAGTTGAAGGCGTTCGCGATGAGCGTCGGTCAGGCCTGGCTTGGGGATGCCCACCCACTGCTGGGCGCGGGCAACGCGTTTTTCTACTTCTCTGACGGAGTCAAGGTATTCGTCAAATTTTTGTTGGTCGAATTTGCCCAGGCGACGCCGAAGTTTGCCGGCGTCATCCATAACTAGGTCGAGCAGGCTACCGCTGCTCTTCAAGCGACGGCGGTGACGATGGGTATCAGGGTCGCCCGCACCGAACAAGCGATCGAAGATCTGCTGTGGCTGGTTAAGCGCCGGGATTGGCCGACCGTGCAGGTTATAGGAAAGTGTACTAGATCGGGTTGGCTCACCCACGCCACCGTCAGTCGACATCACTAGCGAGTCGAACCGGGTTTGACCGGCGAAGTGCTCCGCGGCTACCTGGTCCATCGACTGTGTGTTGTGAAGGTCGCGACCCAGCAGATCGCAACCTGTAAGGAATGTGTCTCCGCTGTCGTGACCACCAATCTTGCGTACTTCCGGATGAGACAGCCCACCGAGAATGGTTACTTGATCCCGATATGCCTCGAGTGGTTGAAGGCTCTTGTTGAAAGTGAATTCGCGTCCTTCTCCCTTGGGAAACCATCCCCACTCGGCATTCTTGCTTTTTTCATCCTGAATGGAGACACCGAAGGGAAAGTACACCGCGGCCAAGCGCCGGGGCTCGGCCAACGTTTTAGCCTTGGCCATCACGTCGAGTGCCGGCAATGCCAGTGCCACACCGGTGCCACGTAAAAAGGAACGGCGATTAAGCTGCCAGGATCTGGATGCAATACGGCTCATGAGCTGTTATTTAGTGCGGAAAACCTCGCTTTTAACGATAGATTGAACCAAAGACTGTAATTTCATTTTATCGTCGTTGAAGCGATTGGTCAACGCATCGATGTGTTTTTCGTCGGAAAACTCGAGTGACCGGCCAAGCGCATATGTCAAAAGTTTAACCACGAAAGCACGAGCAAACTGCTCACGTCGCTCGGTAAGCAGATAATCTTTAAGCGCCTCCATTCCGTCGATCTCACGGCCGTCCGGCAGCTTAGCCAAGGTCTCGAGTGGGAGCTTGATCAACTTGCCGTCCGGCAGTTTCCGGGTGATCTCTGTGCGCCATTTGCCAAGCGCATCGTACTCTTCCATCGCCAACCCCCAACCATCGATTCCGCGATGACAATCTGAACAAGCTGTGTCTTTGTTGTGTTGCTTCAACTGCTCTCGGATGGACAGCTTGACCAAGCCGGGTTCAGCCGTCTCCAAATCGGGCACGTTTGGAGGGGGTGGATCTGGAGGGTCGTCTAGCAGACGCTCCCGCACGAACACTGCCCGCTTAATGATATGTGAGTCACTGCCAGTCGAGGCCCCGAGTAGAATAGCTGACTGCGTCAGTAACCCGCCTCTATTAGCCTTGGACTTAACCGACTGGTGTTTGGTCGACACCGGCCGGAATGCTCCGCCGTGCACTCCATCAAAACGATAGTGCCGAGCCAGTGTGTCATTGAGCATCACAAAGTCGGAACGAATGAAATGCTCAACGCTGAGGTTTTTTTGAAGAATTTCACCAAAGAACTCGATAGGCTCGCGACGGATTACTTTGCGCAGATGATCGATTCGCTTGTTACGGGGGAAGTCGGGGTGCACCTTGGTGTCAACCTCCACACGATTCATGGCGTCGATATCCAGCCACTGTTCCACATACGAGTCGATGAATCGTTTCGCACGCTCATCGGTTATCATTCGGGTTACCTGTGTCGAGAGGGTTGCCTCGTCGAAAAGCGCACCGGTATTGGCTAACGTTCGTAGTTCGTTGTCCGGCATAGAGTTCCAGAGAAAATAAGAGAGGCGGGACGCAAACTCATGGGAGGTGAGCGGTCGGGGTTTACTTGCAGCCGGCTCGAGTAAGTACAGAAAATCCGGCGCGATCAGTGCCATCACTAACGACTCTCGCAGGGTACTTTCTAGATCAGGAAATTCGGGTCTCAGTTTCCGGTAAAATCCGACATACTTACGTATTTCTTTACGGCTCACCGGCCGACGCCACGCGCGGGGAAGAAATGACTTCAGCACCTTACGAATGTAGGCCTTCTCTCGTTTTTCGCGCAGGTGCGATGGAAACAGAATTTGCCGATGTTCCTCTGGCGGCCACTGTTCGAAAAATGGCCCCTCAAACTCCAGCCAATCCACGTGCAATTGCGGATAGCCCATGCCGTGTTCCCAGATTTTTTTCTTTTTACCATCCTCGCCCTTGATCTCCTTCTCTTGCGTTTTACCGCTCTGTGAAAATTCATCGTGTGCATTAGACAAAATCACTACTAGCCCAGGAAACTTGCCCTGTCCTCGGACCGGCAGCGGGAAGTTTTCAATACGGCCGACAAACTCAAACTCCTGTTTACCAGACTTGTGTAGGTCTAGTTCAGTCAGCGTCTCCATGTCCACCAATGTGTCGGGCCGGTATCCCACGCGTACGCGCAACCTAGGTACAGGTCCTTTTTCCTTAGGTAACTCAACGCGCACGGCAGTCCGAATCCGAAACGCACCTTGCTCAGGGTAATCGTTTTTCATGCGAACGATGAACTGCCGGTGCCTGCCAAGGTCGTTCGCCCCCTGGACACCGTCCGGAAATCCGCCATCCGTGCTTTTTGTGAATCGATGCCGGAACACCTCAGGCTCATCTTTTGTGACAATTATCCGATCCAGCGCAGCTCGGGCTGATGCCATGTAAAACTCCAATTGAATATCACTCATTTGAAGTGAACTACCGTTATTCAACATGCCATCTGGCGACATCCCGTCAGGCGGGAAGTCTCGTGTGTAATCCAAATTCACCCCTAGTAAATCACTCAATGTGTTTTGGTATTCTTTGTGGTTTAACCGACGAAGAACAACACGGCCACCCTTGCTTTGGCGCAGCTTTCCCGCGAGTTCGATCGTGGGGTTGAGCCAGTCGAGAATCACTCGGCGCTCATCCGCAGTCAGCTTGGTCTCGTTCTCTGGCGGCATCTCTCCAAGGTTAATCACTCCACGAACCTCGTGCCACCGCTCCGCCGACCTTGCGTCTTCAAGTAGGTTGGTAGAAAGAGTGTCGAGTCGAAGCTTTCCCTTCTGCTTTTCAGCCCCGTGACAAGAGTAACAGAGCTTGGCTAGGATTGGTTTTACATCACTCTCAAAGTTCGGCAACTCCTCTGACTGGCCAAGCACTGGGAAACACCATGGAATACAAAGAACACATAGAAGGAAAACACTACGAGTAAGCGTGGTGAAAAAATCAAACTTCATCTTCGACTTGTCTCTTCGTGGCTAACAATCTCGAGTCTTAGAATCTCCGAACGCGAATACATCCGATCTGGATTTATGAGTTCGGTCATTTATCTGCCACAAAACTAGTTCAGCTGTCGAACACCGGCAACGCCAAAAAGAGCTAGTTTTAGGTTGGTAACTATAAGTGGGAATATTTTCTAAATGTTGGTTTGATATTGTTTTGAAAGTCACACAAAATTTATCTATCAGTGTGGAACTCGCTACATTTGGTTGATCTTTGTTGCATTTGGCGCGGCGGATATATGGCTTGCATATCTCACTGATACCATTATTTTTCTGCCCGTTTTTGGGTATTTCCCAAGTAATGCCAGTGTGGCGGAATTGGTAGACGCGGCGGATTCAAAATCCGCTTCTTTCACGAGAGTGTGGGTTCGATTCCCTCCACTGGTACCATCTAGTTAGCCTTTAAATTAACTTCTTAAATCACTGTTTAAACAAAAATAAACAGTGAATTCGGTAGTGACTATTTTAGTGCCTCTTTTTCTCTTTTCAGCTGTCTGACCAAGATTTGCTGGCACGCTCCCTCAAAGAACCCCTAGCAAAGCTCGGTCATTGAAAGGTGTGCCAGCCTTCGTTTTTCATGACTACCCAACTTCTTTATTAGTTATGCAGTCATGAGAGGTATTGGATATATGACCATTACCCGTTGAAAGATGGGGAAGTACTTATAGGTAAGGTTTACCGTCACTTGAACTATGAACAAAAAGAAACAGACAAAACGTTTAAAGTTTATTTGACTATTAGTCATCGCTTGAACCATATTTCCCTTATCAAAAAATTACTGCAATTCCCTTTTAAATTTAATGTAAACGATAAAATTCAGTAATTTACGGAATGCTTAATAGTAGTGTGCTTACCTTTTATTAAGTATCGCTTCCAACCTTTTTACAAGATACGAGGTGTCTGACTTTAGAAACTGAATTAGAAATAATTTTTTATGACTTGCTTAGACATTATATACGGATTGGCATATAGGATATTTCAATAAACATGAGCGCTGAGGTTTTCATTAGTTACGCATCTCAGGATCGAGAAAAGATTTTGGACTTAGTCGAACGATTAGGATCGGCGGGAGTGCCTGTTTGGATTGACCAGATGGGTATTGAGGGCGCAACAATGTGGAGTCAGGAGATTGTGGCTGCCATTCGTGGATGCAAAGTGCTTATCCTTGCGATTTCAAAAAACTCAGCTGATTCAGAAAATGTTGTAAAAGAAGTAGCATTAGCTTCAGAGAGCCGTAAGCGTATTTTGCCGGTATATTTAGAACAGGCAGAAATACCGGAGTCGATGGCTTACCAGCTTGCCGGTATTCAGCGAGTGGATTTCTTTGAAGGCCAAGAAGAGATAGGGCAGCAGTCAGTAATAAGAGCGTTGTCAAAGTTGGGTGTGACTGTGAGCGAGGAAGCCAGCACAGCTGCCGGGGAGTCCAAGCGATCCAGCCAAGGAGCAAGTCATGCAGCAACAGGTCAAGCACCGAGGCGAGAAGGTCTACCTTGGGTAAAGGTTGCGACTGCCGGAGTAGGAGTGGCCACTTTGGCGGCGGGCATGTTTTTCCTTGGAGGTAGTAACAAGGCGCCTTTAAACGAGAAACCTGCGCTTGGTCAATTAAAGACGAACAAGGTCGAGGAAGCCCAGCCTCTAGCCAATCCGGTAACGTTAGACACTAATCGAGTCGTCGTATTGCCTTTCAAAACCATCGGCTCTTCAGATGAGTCTTTTGATATGGGCTACGGGTTGGTTTCTACTCTTACTAGCAAGCTACAACCGCTGCAAAACCTAACGGTGATTGCTAACGAATCTGCCTTACAATTTGAAGGTAGTAAACTGCCGCCTAAAAAGATTGGCCAAGCGCTGCAAGTAGGCACGATCGTGACTGGCGAAATCCAGACCAGCGGAAATAAGATCCAGGTCAACATCCGTGTGATCGATGCCAACACAGCAGCATTGGGCTGGGGCAATACGTTTACTAAAAACAATAACGAGTTCCTCGACCTCCAAAATGAAATTGCCACACAACTAGCCAGCGAACTCAAGGGGGGGTTAGATGCTGCCGAGAAACAGCAACTCGCTCATAAAGCGACTGAAAATGCCAAGGCTCAAGCAGAATATCAAAGCGGCCGCCGCGAATGGAACAAGCGAAGTGAACAAGGGTTTAAAAACGCAATTAAGCATTTTAAAAACGCCATTGAGTTAGATTCAGACTATGCTGACCCTTACTCTGGTCTATCAGATACATATACTTTGATGCATTTTTATAATTATGCCTCAAGAGATGCAGTTATTCCAATTGCAAAAAAGAACGCGAAAATAGCTATGCAAAAAAATAAAGAGTTTTCGAAGGCATATGTTTCTCTAGCGGGATTATTGTATCATTATGAGTACAATTGGAATGACTCAGAAAAAAACTTCAAACGAGCAATCGATCTTAATCCGAATTATGCGACAGGGATGCATTGGTATGCCTTTATGCTAAGGAACATGGGTAAA
>SHAK01000024.1 GCA_004213515.1 Limisphaerales bacterium
CTTTGTCTCCTTGTCTTTGATTTGGTGGTCAAGTAATGGGTCAATTTTCCCTTTTCCTTCCATATTAGATTGACCAGCTAAAATGAAAACCTTTACCGGTTTTATTTTTGCAGCACTGATGGAAATCATAGATGTTAAAATAATAGGTAATAAAAAAAAACGATTCATAGAACTTCTTCTCAATATGATTAATCCATAAAAACACGAAAACAAATGTTTTATACTCGAATGCATAAAACTTAATTAAGTGATCGAATCTGTTAATCATTAATAAAGTGAGTTTTAAAAATGAACAAAATCACAAAACAGTGTAACTCTAATTGAACTTCTAATAGTCATAGCTATTAATGAAATCCTCACAAGTATGCTTCTTCCAGCTTAAGCCAAAGAGTAAGGAGTTAAAACTGTGTATATAAATAGTCTCAAGCAATGGACTAAAAGCCGGCTAAGCTCGTGGAAAATGGATTGCTTCTTTAGAAAAATTTTGGCGCAAACAAGATATTCTTCTTTGTCCAGCTGCCAATATAGCCCGCAGCAGAGCAGGCAAAATTATCGCCTAATCAGTCCAAAAAATGATCCTTACTCAGCTTTTGTTAGCTACAATGCATCATACAGACACGGACATATTCAGAAGATAGTGGAATTCCTACCAGATCAAGCTATGGTAAAAAAAGTTGTTTATACAAAGCCACTCGAACTATTCAAAATATAAAGATGAAATGGCATTGGAGAACAATGGATCCATCTGGACATGACCTCCATAACATTTCTATGTTTATGAATACTATGTGGCGTGTTGGATGCCCTTACGACGGTGGTTCTGCTAAAATAAATCCTGACAACTACAACGGCGATTGGCAGGATTCAAAAAAAAATGATGCAGTTCGCTTTCGATCGTTATGCCGAAGGTACTCAGGGAAATTAAAATAGGTAGAAATAATTGGACTGCATGGACGCATACTTATTCTGAATATTATTAAGTTCGATTTACTAAGCATACTAAAAAACAAAATCAGATGAACCTTTTTTTATTTTTAACTTAGTAATACAATATTAACTTCGGTAGTTCCTATGAAAGTTTTATGTTAGATACTCATAATTTGTCTCAATTCAAAGAAAAGCTACTTATCATGGCCAGCCATGCTGAGGGGATGGTTACACGAGCGATTAGAGCACATTTGGACCGCGATGAACCAGCTGCCAAGCAAGCACTTGAAACTGATGAGGTAATTGACCAACTTGAAATCCAAATTGACCGTATAGCACTTAGACTTCTTGCAGATAATATTGATGATTTCAAACTCAGACAAATAACCTGCGGGATGAAAATTGCACAAGATCTTGAAAGAGTTGGAGACGAAGCTAGTACAATTGCCAGACGATCAATACTGTTAATGTGTCTTCCGAATTTAAATACTTCGACAGATATCACTGAAATGACATTTCTAGTCAATGCTATGCTAAAAGATGCACTGGATGCATTTGTAACAGGCAACACCGTTCTAGCAAGAGGAGTTATTCCTAGAGACAAAAAAGTTGATGATCTAAACAAGTTATATCAGGAAGATCTTATTGATATAATGAAGCTAAGTTCTGATAATATCTCTCAATGCCTACACCTTGGAGTAATAATAAAAAGTTTGGAGCGAATTGGAGACCATGCGAAAAATGTAGCTGAAGATGCAGTTCTGCTTCACGAAGGTAAAGATATTCGCCATAACTCAACAGACAACTGAGAAATGCCTCAAAAAAATGAAGTAAGGATTTTAGTTGTAGATGATGAGCCTGATGTGCTTGAGCTCGTTGTATTTCACCTTAAAAAAGAAAATTACAAAGTTGCTATAGCTGACACTGGAGACAAAGCATTGAGGATGGCAGTAGAGCAAGTTCCAAGTCTTTTGATACTCGATCTTATGTTGCCAGGCATTAATGGACTTGAAATCTGCAAGCTACTCAAGCAAAACCCAAAAACTCGAGACATTCCAATTATAATGCTGACTGCACGAGCCGGTGAAGAAGATCGCATCCTCGGCCTAGAACTAGGCGCTCACGACTATGTTACTAAACCTTTCAGTCCTCGAGAACTGATACTAAGAGTAAATAATTTGTTATTGCTCAAGACCAGCGAAAGAAACGCGGTTGAAATAATTAAGACAGGGCCTTTTCATTTGGATACAATCAAACATCAAGCAACTGTTGATGGAAAAAAAGTTAATATCACAATAACTGAATTTAAATTACTCTGCCTCTTAACCAATCGAGTTGGCGAAGTGCAAACAAGGGAAACACTACTGAGAGACGTTTGGGGATATGAGCCAACAATCGACACACGTACTGTAGATACTACAGTTCAAAGATTGCGAACTAAAATTGGAAAAGCAGCCAAACATATCGAGACTATTAGAGGCATAGGATATCGTTATTTAGAATTCATATAATGACAGCCTGGTTCTTATCCTTAATTTCACTTATTTGCCTAATAGCTGTTCATGCTTATTGGCGTAAAAAATACATATTATTATTAACTAAGAATACTGAATTTAAAGGACATGAAAAGCACAGTAGGCTAGTGAAAGATTTAGGCATGACGGATATATTTGACAACATGCCAGAAGGAATTTTAGTAACTAACTCTAAAAGAAAAATTGATTTTGCTAATCCTGCATTTTGTAAAATGTTTGGATTAAGTGAAAACCCCTCTGGCAAAACAGTAATGGAAGCAATCAGAATACACCAAGCCAATGAATTGATCGATCAGCTAGAAACAAAAAGCACTGTAACTAATGAAGAATTTATGCTTCCCAACCTTGATCAACGTTTCCTTCAATCCAATGGTGTAGCAATTCGGGGAAAAAACGGGAAAAATAGAGGAGCAATCTTAGTTTTTCACGACATAACACGAATCAAAATGTTAGAAAATCATCGCCAAGAATTTGTTGCTAATGTTAGCCATGAGCTTAGAACACCTTTATCAATTATCAAGGGATATGTAGAAACCCTCATCGATGCCGAGACAAACGCAGAGTCAAACACTCATAAATTTTTAAAAAAAATTGAAAACCATTCCGACAGATTGACATTTTTAATTGAAGATATTCTAACCTTATCACAATTAGAATCTGGCGGAATTGCTCTTGAACAGAATCATGTAAACATTTACGAACTTACCGAAAGCATTTTTGATAGCCTAAAAGGAATGGCTGAAAAAAAAGGTATTCACCTAAAGAATCAAGTCGCTAGAGAGTTTGTCATGATGGCAGATAACCGACGAATGTTTCAAGCACTCAACAATCTAATTGAAAATGGAATTAAGTACGGAGGTAAGTGTGTTTGCGTTTCGTCAGAAATAAATGAAGAAAAAATAGTTATTTGCGTGCAAGATGATGGTCCGGGTATCCCTGTAGAATCGTGCGAACGAATTTTTGAACGCTTTTATAGAGTTGATAAAGCACGCTCTCGAGAAATAGGTGGCACAGGTCTTGGATTATCAATCGTTAAACACGTCACTCAACTTCATAACGGGACTGCCAGAGTCGAAAGTTCACCCGGTAACGGAGCTTGTTTCTATCTTACTTTCCCCAATGTGAAGATTGAAAACAATAGGGTCTAAAAAATTAGAAAAAAATAATTTACTGGATTAACAACGGACTTCTCATCTAATAAAAAACGAATGAAATGGTTAGTCGAATCAACCTATTATCATAGCCTGCCGTCATGGGGTGTATAACAGAACAACAAAGTTCAAACAAAAAAAGGTGGAGAATATTTTTCACCCGCTACTGGTTTCTAGTGATGCTGGTTTTAATGATACCATTTGGAATCTGGTTTCCGGAAGGAGGCAAAACTATTAAAAATACAGGTTGGATAACCCCCGCGCTAGTAGGCATCATGATGGGTTTATCCGGATTCACTTTAAACACAAGTAAACTTCAAAGCCAAGCAGCCAACCTTGGAGCAATCGGACTCGTATTGATTTCAATCTTTGTCATAGCACCACTAGCTGCATATTATTTGGCAATATTATTTCAGCCAGAAAACAATCCACACTTCTTGACAGCCGTTATGATTTTAGCTGCACAAGCCAGCAGTCTAGCTTCTGCTCTTGCCTTAACAGTACTATCCAGAGGCAATCAAGAAATCGCTCTTATCTTCACGCTGCTTTCTAGTTCATTTACCGTAATTATGACGCCTCTGATTCTTAAATTAAGTCTTGGAGCTAACGTAGAGTTCCCTGTAGCTAACATGATACTAAAAATGTTGCAGGTAGTTATATTACCAGTTGCATTAGGCCAAATAATTCGCCGATATATTTGGGCAAAATCGCAACCATATATTAATGGAATTAGAATAGCTCCTCAGATAATCATCCTAATATTTGTATACTCTGGTTTTTCTGTAGCTACGGGCCAAATTAAAGGTGACACAGAAATTGCCATTCGAATCGTACTTATATCCGCCTTGCTTCATATATTTTTATTAGCTTGGAACTTTTTTATGAGTCTTTTACTTCGCTTTGACAGCGCCACCTCCACTGCGGTGGTATTTTCAGGATCACAAAAAACTCTACCAAATGGTATTTATCTTTGGGAAAAATTCTTTGGTGAAAATCCTATCGGAGCTCTTCCTCTTGTAATATACCACCTTATTCAGCTTGTAGTTGATACTTTGCTCGTACCAATTTTCGAAAAAAGAAATAAGACACAATAGTATTAATTAGGGTCTACACTAGTCAGCATTAATATATTGGAACCGGTAAGTATTAATCATTTTTATTAAGGTTTTTATGCTCTTAAAGGATTAATAGACCTTATCTATTAAGCCACATATTATACAGATTGATTAATTACGAATCCAACTTCGTAAGGGAGAATGTCTAATAAGGTCTATAAATAGCTCATTCAAATTGGCTGCCTTATTCTCCTCTAACCGAATAGTGGCAAGAGCAGTCATAAACAGCGCTAAGGCAACAGAAGTAAAATAAATCGTATATTCATTCCATTCGATTCCTAACCACATGTTTTCTTTTGTAGATAATAAGTCAATCATTAGACCCCACAATGTAGGCGAAATGCCCATCGCCAAATTTCCAACGACAGCATAAACTGCAAAATAATAGCTAGAGCCCAATCGTGGAACTGTAGACATTGCCAATCTAGTCATTGACATTGTGACAGCAGAAAGAACAAAACCGAAACTAAAATACAAAGCCAAAACAGTGTGGAAATTCAAAGCCACAACTCTACCTGCTATCAAACCAAATAATATCACACACAATAATCCAACTATAATTCCGAATAAAATAACTGGACGGCTACCAAGCCTATCTAATCGAGTCTTAAGGAACCAAAGCGTTCCTAGCGCACCTACAAACTTTGCAGCAGATGCTAACATTATATGATTCACCTGCATACCAGCCTCAGCCCTAAGGTACTTAACAGTAAAAGCTGCTAAACCACCAAGTGAAATGGCCATAAAGAATTCTACCCAAAGTAACTTACGAAAAGGTTTATTTCCAAAAATTTCAATCCAAGGAGCTTGTTGCTTTTTCCCTTTCTCTTCTTCTGGTGGTAGAACATCCGGCACTCGACTAATAAAAATCAAGCTTACCCCGCCAGCCAAGCAACTAAAGATAAACAAATATGAGAACTGAAAGCTTTTCGGAGCCTCCCCCAAATACAAAGCAACAAGCAAAAACGCAATCAAACTTCCTGCGTTCGCAAACGCGCTTTCAGAAGTAAGATACGCACCTCTTATATTTTCTGGAATTAAACCACGAATCCAAGGGAACCAAGCGCAACTTGCTATACCTCTGGCCATGTTAAATAAAAATAAAAAAACAAGAACTAATGCCAACTGGCTTTGCGAGTTCAATATACCTCCCATCAAGGGCACACATACCAAACCTAGCACAAACAACAACCTGACAGTCCACCCGGTTGTAATGAAGAATTTATATCCCCATCTTCCCACATACGCTGCAGCAGGAATTTGAAAAATAACCATTAGAGGCGTCATTCCAGCTATTAAACCCATAACAGTTGCACTTGCCCCTAGACTCTCTGCATAGAGAAAAATCGGGCTATCCATAATAATTTGGCAGGATAAAAAATTAAAAAAGAAAAAGAAAAAAAGACTCTGCACCCCTTTCGGAAATGTCGAATTAGAAGCTATTTGATTCAAAGAAAAGGAGTTGGCCACATGTCGGTCCCCAACGTCAAGCGAAGTCAACGGCCACCAAGCTTTTTATCAAAAGGGGATCTCATAGTGTTATTTAAAAGCCCCCCTCGCACCGGTGGCCCACTCTGAATGTTACCCTGAAACAAAAGTGGTTTGAACCGCTTAGAGGGAATACTCGGTTGTCTTGAAATAATTTCAGAAATTGGATTTCCTGAGGTGAGTGACTTCGCACCTAAAGAATTCGGCATCACAGTCTTATTTAATTGATCAACACCAACGCCCGTGATCGGTGTTGACTTAGCAGGGTTCAAACTCGATCCAAAATTTAACGGGGCAATTGCAAATGGCTTTTTACCTGTACTCTCACCCTTACCACTAAAAAAAGAATTTTTACCAAAAAGACTCTGCGAAGGGTCACCTGCTGAATTAAAGAATCCTCCTTTACTTTTCATCCCTGATGAAGCTACTGAACCTGCTGTTTCCCTTTTCATATCGAAAAGTCCAACTTTCGATTCCCCTTTAACTCTGCTTGTCTTAAAAGGATTTTTAGAGGTTTGTTCTCGACGTGCAAAAGGTGAAAAATCCATGATCGAAGTACGTGCCTCAAAGGGGGAATTCCCATTAAACGCAGCCCCTGATTTTTCATCTTTTTTCTCGAAAGCAAAATCGAGTTTAATATCATTTTTATCCAAACGATCTTCATCCTCTTCTTCTCCCTCTAAATATGTCGCCCCCTTTTGTTTTTTGTCCGATTTAGAAGCTTTTTTGGAACGACTTCTTTTTCCTTCTCCACGAATAAAGTCCTGAACAATGCCATTAGATTTTCTGTAGGAATCAAGAAATAATCGTTGATCTTCATTTATGGCTTCGCCATTTGCAGATAAATCATCTTGATCTGAACCTTCCATGCCATGAAACAACCAATTTTTTTTACGATCAAACATCTCAAGTAATCTTCGAGAAGATTCTCGATCTGTCTTTGTAGTTGGAATCGAATACAATGGAGAAGCAACACCACTTGCAGACTTGGCAGTACTAAGCAGCCCCCTACCTGTATTCCTTTTTTTCTCTTCAGTCCTAGACTTCAGCACTGAAACTCCTTTAGATGAAAAAAAACGTGCCTCTTCGGCAAAAGAAAGATTAAAACATAAAAAATACGCTAGTATGAAAGCGTGCAAATAAAACGTATTTTTTTGAGTAAAGTTCAATATTAAAGAATTATTTAAAGTTCAAAATAAAAATAGATAAGACAGCCAAACTTGAGCAATGTTCAATTTTCCTTCTCAGGATTAGAACGAATACTAATCGGGTTGGTAAATAAAAGTGAATTTGGAACCAAAATCTTCTCATCTCCCTGTTCCAAAGATGTATATCGCAAATCAATTGCCATTACAAAACCCTCGAACGATTTAACACTAATCCACTGCCCTACTCGGAATGGACGATAAATCAAAATCAATACACCCGACAGCAGATTACTAATGGAATCTTTAAGTGCAAAACCAACCGCAAAACCAGTTAAACCAAGACTTGCAACAATTGCTGAAACATTAATGCCTACTGTACCTAACGCCGTTACTAAACCAACAAGCCAAAGTCCTACATTTGCTACGCGAGCAAGCAAGTTCACTACGCTGGAATCAATACCTGTAGCAGCCCCAGCTTTACGTATTATTTTTCTCACAATAATCGCTAGGATCCAAAAAACAATGAGGATAAGAACAGACACTGCAATCTTCTCTGCCCAATCCCCTAAGTTAGGCAAAACCGAATCTGCATCGATCCCAAATCGTTCCAAAGCATTAGTTTCCTGTTGCGCTAAAACAAAGCTTGGTGAAAAAGCCATAATCAAGATCCAAAAAATGATCCTTTTAAACATAATCGTCGTAGGTAGAAAGACTGTTAAAGATTAGCTCTGTAAGCAAGCCCCAGTTGTGCTGTTGCTTGACATGTAGCGGCACTTCTTCAGCATTCCGGTGTGAACAATAATATGTCTTTAATGATTTTTATAGTGTTTGCAATTCTTCTTGGCCAAATCACATCAGTACTCGGCCAAGCAGAAAAAAAACCCTTAGCTATTACAGCCATGAAAGCGGTATCAGATCAGGTTGAGTCAGATTGGATTGATGATCGTTGGACTAAAGTTGATGTAGGCCCCTTTCTTTCATCCACTATAAATACACAAAACGGTCGTATTCATAAAGGAATAGCAATCAAGGTTGGTGATAAAGCACAAGCCACAATATGTTTTAACTCTGAACTACTTAGTTATCATTCCGCTTGGATAAACGGGTTTTTGACTCTTAAGCCTAGGCGCTTTGGTCTGACTGAATGGCCTGATCCAAAGGGGAAAATGCTATTTATTAATGGAAACAATTTAGGATGGTCACATAAATCTAAATGGTCGGATCCACGGCCAGAAAAAAGAGGGTCACTTCCTCGAAATTGGGGTAAATATTTAGGACTATACCGCCACGGTAAACGTGTAGTTTTACATTATAAAATAAATGATATCACTGTACTTGAATCACCATGGGCAGGTGACGTTGATGGGGAAAAGTACATATCGCGAACACTTGAATTAGAACCATCTGAACAAAAACTTTCAAATCTTGTAGCTTCATATCCTAATACTAAAACTGAACAGTTTAATTATAACACCGCAAAAATTATCAATGAATCAAAGGACCTTTGGATTAGAGTATTAGGAAAAGGGGCTACGCTGAGTATACAGAAACAACGCATTATTTTAAACTTAGCATCTAGCAAAAAGAAACGAATAGTAAAAATTCTGCTATGCAATTCTAAAGCAGCACTGGATAAAATCACTAAAAAGAAAAAAACTATTGATTCTCCTTCCCGACTCACTCGAGGCGGACCTGGAATTTGGACACCTCTAGCTACAAACGGCATAATCGGAAAAACAAAAAATTCATTTGCAATCGATACTATTCAGTTACCATTTAACAACCCTTGGAATGCTTTACTATTTACTTCTGGCCATGATTTTCTAGATGACCAATCTGCCTTACTCGCAACCGTTCATGGTGATATATGGCGTGTTTCAGGCATCGACAAAACCCTAAAATCTGTCAAATGGACAAGATTCGCTACCGGCTTGTTTCAACCACTTGGTCTGAAGGTAGTAAACAATAAAGGCTTTGTAATATGCCGAGACCAAATAACTCGACTTCATGACTTTAATAACGACGGAGAAGCAGACTATTACGAAAATTTTAATAACGATATTTTCGCTTCAGGGGGTGGTCACTCTTATAATACGAATCTCGAAACTGATTCTAAAGGAAACTTTTATTTCACAAAATGTGCTGAAGGAAATCCCCACGGAGGGACCGTACTTCGAGTCAGTAATGATGGAGAAAAGCTAGATGTATACGCAACTGGGTTTCGCAACCCAAACGGAATGGGTATCAGTCCACAAGATGTAGTTACAGTCGGTGACCAACAAGGCGGGTGGGTTCCCGAAACACGAGTTGACGCAACTCGTGAAGGTGGCTTTTATGGTTACATGCCAATGCATCATAGAGCTGAAGAACCTACTAGATATGATGTCCCATTCGCTTTTGTTCCTAGGATAATGGATAATTCTGCTGGCGGTCAGCTTTGGGTTCCAGCAAACCACTGGGGCTCACTTGCTGGAAAATTAATTCATCTCTCCTATGGCCGTTGCACAGCGATGTTCGGCATGACTGATCTTTCAGAAAGAACGCAGGGAGCTATGATTAAATTACCAGGAAGATACTTGTCTGGCATAATGCGGGGGCGTTTTAATCCGCACGATGGACATATGTACGTTTCTGGTCTACGCGGATGGCAAACGTCTGCCGTGCATGACGGTTGTTTTCAACGACTCCGATTCGAAGGAGGAAAAATTCGACAGCCAATAAGCTATTCAACACATCCAGGTAAAATTGAAATCACCTTCGATACTACTCTCGATCAGGAATTAGCAGAAGATTCAGAAAGCTATTCACTTGAACAATGGAATTATCTTTGGAGCGGTCAGTATGGATCAAAGGATTGGTCTATTATAAACCCAAAAAAGAACGGTCGTGATAATATTACTATAAAGTCTGCCACCCTAAAAAGTGACAATAAAACAGTTGAACTAAATGTTCCTAATCTATCTAAATCCATGCAATTTGAACTCAAATATGATATGGATGATTCTCAGGGAAAACTCGTTCGTGGTTCAATAGCTGGAACAATAAACAAACTATGAAACAAGATACTATTACTCTTAAACCATCACTTTGGTTGGTTATAATAAGCGCCTCGATGGCAGGCGGCATGGGTTGGGGTATTAGAGGTCAATACGGTCATGAGACTGGAGCAATGATTGCCGGCCTTTTGGTAAGTCTAGTGCTAGTCTTTCTATTTTGCCCTGGCAACTCTTCAATTCATGTTGTTCGAGCAGCAGCGCTAGGCACAATAGCTATGGGCTTTGGAGGTTCAATGACCTATGGGCAAACAATTGGGCTAACCCACGATAGTCCATTGATTGGAAATTGGGAGGCATTGAGATGGGGCATGCTCGGCCTGGCAATCAAAGGAAGCATCTGGATTGGCTTTGCAGGATTGTTTCTCGGAATAGGACTAGGAGGAAAGCGTTATCAACCATTTGAAATGTTCCTGATCACTTTAGTTATGTTAGTAGCCGTAATTGTAGGATGGTGGCTACTAAACACTCCTCACGATCCAACCAATAAAGAATTGCCATTCCTATATTTTTCCGATCACTGGAGGTGGGAACCAGAAGTTACAAAACATCGCCCTGAGATTTGGGGAGGACTGCTGTTTGCGCTATTAAGTGGCATTATATATGCAGCCTATAAAAAGAACGATCGGCTAGCCTGCAATCTAGCACTCTGGGGAATGCTTGGAGGTGCACTCGGCTTTCCTTTTGGCCAAACAATTCAGGCAATAAACGCCTGGAATCCGGATTTTTTTGGTGAAAGTTTTCTTGAAGGTTTAACGAAATATTTCAATTGGTGGAATATTATGGAAACTGTTTTTGGAGCAGTTATGGGAGCAATTCTTGGGCTTGGACTTTGGCTAAACAGAAGACGAATTGCTGTGTCAAATGAGGCCGATGTAAGCCCACTACCTAACTGGCTAATAGGATTTTTACTAATAATACATTTGTCTCTACTTGTATTGGTTGAGTTCAGTAAGATTGATTGGATAGACGGTGTCTATGACTTAGGCCTAATGATAGGCCTTATACCTCTGGTACTTTGCATTCGAGGTCGTTTGGGACCTTACTTGCAATTATTGCCAATAACCCTTTTACCGATTGCGGGGAAAACTCTTCGAGCAATGAGTGATCCAGTTAACCAAAGCCTCAACTGGCTGACATATCTAATCCTCCCAATTTTAATTGCTTCGACTATAGCTATTTGGTTTGCACGCCAAGCCAGACAAAATGGCGAGCATCAGTTATTCATTCGGACCGCACTTCTATTCTCTGTTTGGATCTATCATGGACTAAACTTTGCCTTCTTTAATTTTCCTTGGCCTTGGGAGGATTGGGGAGGGCGAACTCCAAATGCCATGATATTCTTCATTTGCATGTTTGGACTAAGTGCTCTAGCAATTTTTTACAACCCTGCCGAACAACGTTGGCAAAGCAACTTGTGGCGATGTCAGAGAGATTGACCTTAGCTATACTTAAATACACCATTCGCTCCATGAAAATCTGCCGCTATATTAATTCGGAGAATCAAGTTCATATTGGATTAGCTAAGGACGAAAATACGCTATTCGACCTAACTTCAGCTGAAGTGGAGTCAATTACTTCCATTATGGAAAATGAAGCACCAAAAAATTTCTTATCTGACTTAAAAGAAAAGGATTTACCTGAAGTTCCACTTAATGATGTTAATCTACTTTGTCCAATCGAGATGCAAGAAGTTTGGGCTGCAGGGGTAACTTATTTACGAAGCAAAGATGCTCGAATGGAAGAGTCAGACTTTAGCGCTACTGCATATGACCGAGTCTATGATGCTCCAAGGCCGGAAATCTTCTTTAAATCGTTACCAGAGAAAGTGGTTGCATGTGGGGATAAAGTCGGAATTCGTAAGGATAGCAAATGGAATGTACCTGAACCAGAACTAGTACTTATCATGAACTCAAATGGAGACATTTCAGGATATGCAGTAGGAAACGATTTAAGTTCGCGCGATATCGAAGGAGAAAACCTTTTGTATTTACCTCAAGCGAAAGTCTACAGCCGTTCATGTGCCATAGGGCCATGGATCACAGTTGGGGCACAAGAAGAAGAAGCACGCAAGTGGGAAGTTAGCCTAAATATTGAGCGCGCTGGCAAAAAAGTTTTCGAAGGTAATGTAAGTGTAAATCAAATTAAGCGTTCCTTTGCTGAGCTGAGTAAATATATGAATCAATCTCAGGAATTTCCTTTCGGAAGCGCTTTACTTACAGGTACAGGCATTGTGCCTAACGATGACTTTACTCTCCAAGAAGAAGATAAAATCTCAATTAACATCTCAGGAATTGGATGCCTGAAAAACAGCGTTATAGCTGTTTGATCATAGGATTACTTTTTTCTAGGACAACGACGCAGGCCGTTTTGGAACCAAAGCCTCCAAACCATCCAAATTGCTTCACGAACAATCTGTCCGCTCATTTTTGAGGTTCCAACGAACCGATCTGTGAAAATAATGGGCACCTCGGCAATTTTGTAACCGCTACGCCACAAAATATGAGTCAACTCGACCTGAAAGCTGTAACCATTAGCTTTTACTTGATCTAGATCAATAGACTTAAGAGCTCTCCGTCTAAAACACTTGAAACCGCCTGTCGGATCAGTAAATGGCATACCAGTGATAACCTTAACATACTTCGCCGCAAACAAACTAAGCATGAGTCGACTAATTGGCCAATTAATCACTCTAATTCCCTCACAATAGCGAGAACCTAATACCAAATCAGTATTGTCGGATTCTGCCTTCTCTAAGAAACGAACGATATCATTTGGATTGTGAGAAAAATCACAGTCCATCTCAAAAATGAATTCGTACTCACGTTCCAGCGCCCAAGCAAAACCAGCACAATATGCCCGCCCAAGTCCATCCTTCTCTTGCCGATGTAACACATGCACACATTCATTCAAATCAGCCAACTCGTCAGCTATTGCTCCGGTGCCGTCAGGAGAATTATCATCCACCACAAGCACATCAATTACAGTCTCTAGATCAAGTAACCGCTCCACCATGGGACGAATGTTCTCCATCTCATTGTATGTAGGTAATACTAGGAGTGTTTGGGGCATATCAAATAATGACGCCATCAATCATGCGACGGATTTTTAGAGGATTGTCCTCTTGAAGCTCTCTAGGCAAAAGTGAATCAGGAAAACTCTGGTAACAAACATCACGACTAAATCGTTCAATCGCATTGGTGCCTACAGAAGTTGAGCGACCATCTGAAGTCGCAGGAAATGGTCCACCATGAACCATAGAGTGACAAACCTCCACCCCTGTTGGGAAACCGTTGATCAAAACTCGCCCTGCCTTAGTCTCAAGAACCTCGAGCAAATCGCCGTTAGCAACAAGGTCAGCATCTGTTCCGTGTACAGTTGCTGTTAATTGACCTTCAAGCGATCTTGCAAGTGCTAGCATTTTATCTTTGTTATCATGAGTTACTATCAACGTTGATGGGCCAAACAACTCCGCCCCAAGTGAATCATCATTTGAAAAGGAATCAGATGTAGTTCGAAATAATAAAACTTCAGCCTGACAATCCCCTTCCCCAGCTTCGCCTCTAGCCAACGTTTCAACTGCTTTGTTTTTATTAAATGAATTAGCCCCAGAATCATAAGCTGAACCAATGCCGGAATTGAGCATAGTTGCACTTGGGCTAGAACATACAAGATCAGTGAGTTTAGAAATAAAAGGTTCAAGATTTGAATTATTATCAACGATAGTAAGTCCAGGATTAGTACAGAATTGACCAACCCCCATTGTCATAGAACCATGTAGACCTGCCGCTAAGGCCTCTCCTCTCTCAGCCATTGCACCGGATAAGATAAATACCGGATTGATACTGCTCATCTCCGCATAAAAAGGAATTGGATCCGCTCGCTCTGCTGCAATTTTCATCAACGCCTGACCTCCTTCTCGTGAACCAGTAAAACCAGCTGCTTTTATTAAAGGATGCCTCAACAAAGATTGCCCAGTCTCCCGACCAGGGCCATACAACAGCGAAAAAGTTCCTTCAGGAAAAGAGCATTCTTTTACTGCTCTTAACACCGCTTGCCCAACGAGTTCTGCTGTTCCTGGATGTGAGTGATGGGCCTTAACAATTACAGGGCATCCAGCCGCTAATGCTGATGCTGTGTCTCCACCTGCCACAGAAAATGCGAGAGGAAAGTTACTTGCACAAAAAACAGCCACCGGACCAAGAGGCTTTTTCATGGAGCGGGTATCTGGTTTGGGTATTGGTGCGCGATCTTGATCAGCGTGATCAATCCTAGCACCAACCCATGAACCTTCTTCTGCAACTGAAGCAAATAATCGTAATTGAGCACAAGTTCGACCAGTCTCCATTCTGATCCGAGGTTCCGGCAAACCGGTTTCCTGAGGTGTTAAAACAGCCAATTCATCACCAACCGACTCAATGTTATCAGCAATTTTTCTTAAAAGTGCAGCCCGTTCCCTTCCGCTAGATTTACCAAAAACTTTGAATGCCTCGCCCGACAATTCAACTGCTCGATTGAGTTCTGTTTCTGAAACTGCCGCGTATCCAGGCTTTAATTTTTCGCCGGTAGCGGGATTGACTCCAAAAATTGTTGATTCACTTTGGGCACTTGATTGAAATCCAATAGACGATTTCCCGGTTAACTCTGCCATGTGGAGAAATTACACTAAACAAACAATAGATAGAAGATCGCAATGCTTTTACTATTGGTAAATATAGGTTATTTTTATATTTTTTTTAGATTTAAATTGCTTGCGAAGGATTCATCAATTTGTAATTTTAAGGTTATAGCAATTAGTAAAAAAATCACATAGCACAATTATTGCTGTACGATTTTAAATTACCAATTTTTATTAGCCCGAAATAATAATATGTTTAAAAAGTTAATCCCCCTATGCTCAATCCTTACATTCTTGTTTGGAGTCGTTTCCACAAACCAAGCTGCAGTTAACAAAGGAGCCTTACTTAAAGGCAACCAAACAGTTAAAGGCGACAACAACCTTAAAGGAGGAGGTTTGATCTCTTGGAACACTTATTCCTCTGTTGATCCTAATATCTTTAATCACGACCTCTACTCGGAAAAGCTAACTGTTTTAAAGGCAGGTCACTACCTGATAGCAGTAACACTTCCGATTGAATCTGCGATCGGCCAACGCGCTACGCAGAGAGCTCTGCTTAAAGTTAATGGGGGAGCAAATGGTCACCTTTACTCTCTCGGCCAATCTAGTTATGCAAGAAATTCAGGCGGCCATTCGGAAGGGTCGTCGCACTTTGCTACTCTGGTTTGGTTAGCCGCAAATTCCGTACTAACTCTTGATGCTGTCGACATTGCAGGTAATTCAAATAACCGATTTCTTCGGACTGCGACCCTCTACGCCGAAAAGGTCGAAGGAAATCGAAATGTATTTAATGCCACCGCAACTAAGATTGAATCGGGCGACAACCTGAATGTCGCAGAGGACACTGAAGGTCGCAATTTGATCTGGACCGGCAAACGAATCAATAAGGCTTTTGGCTTCGTAAAGGCGACACCAGCACCTGGAATCACACTCAAAGATGAAGGAAACTATCTTGTTTATGTTAATGTCCCACTTCAAGGAACCGTGGCCCGAGGTTCAGTAGGCCTAGCGGTTTCTTTAGATGATGAGATAGTTGATGGTGCCCGAGGGCAACAGGGCTACATTCGAAATTCAGATAGGCACACAACTTCATCTATACACTTTTCTGGTGTGGTGAACGCTACTGCAGGCTCAGTTCTAAAAGTAGAAACTGCGCAACTCGCTCAAGCTGGAACCATCAAGGTCCAAGGAGGCAAGGCGGCTTCGATATTCATCGAAAAATTGGATGGAACGGGTTTATTTGCTGACGCCTTCACAACTACTGCTGCTGAGGAAACAGCGGAAAACCTTAACCCGAATGCAAAAACTGCACTGGCGCTGGATGGAGGTGCTGGATCATCAGAACCAACTCTAGATGAGGAGTATTATTCCAATGAAGGTGAAGCAGAAGAAAAGATCGTAATAAAGAAGGCCGGTAATTATTTGCTTAATGTAAATGGAGTTTTCACAGGAGGAAGCTCCCGTGCTAACCCAAGGATTTCTGTTGAAGTAAATGGAAAAACAGTTTCAGGAGCTGAATCGACTGCCCACTATCTTCGACATTCAGATGGCCATGATGAATCATCAGGGTCTTTGGTGACTATGTTGAACGATTTAGGTGTTAATGACGTGGTCACAGTGAGTGTTCAAAGGGAAGGTAATGGGGGTATTGTAATTGCGCCTGAGGACGGCTTTGTATCACTTCAATACCGCGCAAACTATTCAGCAGGTGATGGAGATACCAGCCCACCCAAACTCGCCTCATTCGAAGGCTTAGGCATCGACGGTTTTCGTGCCAAATTGGAAAACTTTGGCTTGAATGTCGATACTGCCTCAATAAAAGCTACCGTTGATGGAGCTGATGCATTAGTTACAACCGCAACCGAAGGAGGAAATACAATAGTTAACTATGCCTTCCCAAGCATTCCTGAACCGTTAAGCAAACACACTGTTTCTTTAAGCTACTCTGACTCTTCAGGAAATAGTTTTACGAAGGATTTAGTCTTCTCAATAACCATGGATTATAAAGGGATTCCAGCAAGCTACGCGTCCTCTTCAGTTGACAAAACTTCGCCTGGCTTTGTTGCCAATGTTACACAAATAAGTACCATTCAAACTGAAACACTTGCCAGTGTTCACGGCGGCACTATTGAAGGCGCTGAAAAACAACTCGCAGGACAGTTCCTGAATCCAAACGAACTTGATGATAACGACAACCCACAACCTTACCTAAACGAAGCTGACCCGGATGCATGGGATAGCTGGTCCATAGCCCCTGTTGAAATTGATGGAACCATCAACTGGAATCAGGACGAAGGTGCCGTACAGGGTAATTTTGGTGAAGAAGCACTAATCCCTCAAATCCCAGGCTGGGGAGATAGTTCTGACGGGATTGTAGCAGAAATCCTTACTTTTCTTGAATTAAAGAAAGGCTTTCATCAATTGGGAGTAAACAGCGATGATGGATTTAGTCTGTCATTTGGACCAAATGCTAAAGATGTCTTGGGGCTAGTCGCTGGACAATTTAACGGAAATCGCGGTGCCGCTGACACCATTTTCAATATTGTTGTGCCAGAGGACGGACTCTACCCTGCCCGCCTTGTTTGGTGGGAAGCTGGCGGAGGAGCCAACATTGAGTTTTTCTCCATCATTGATGGTAAAAAGATTCTGGTAAATTCTGATGATCCAAATGCAATTAAAGCATACCGTGCAGGAACATCTGCCCCATACATAAGTCGCGCACATCCATCAGGAGATGTTTCAAAAACTATCGAGTTTGATTTTAAAAATGGAGATGATTCGGTTGATAAATCATCTGTTGTTGTAAAACTTAATGGAGATGTAATAAATACATCTGTTAACTCTTCAGATTCCGGCCTTTCAGTAGTTTATGATCACGGAGATTACCTCCCGCCTGGCAGTCACGCTGTTGAAATATCTTATAAAGAAAGTAATGGTATAGAGCGCGTAAGGAGTTATTCATTCAATATTCCAAAGGGAAGAATTGAAATTCTTGCAGATACTCCATTCTTTTACTTCACGTTTGATGAAACTAGCGGTGACAGTGTATCCAGCTCTCTTGTCCAAAGTAATGCAACATTGTTCAACGGCGCAGAACTTGGCGTGCCATCATTGTTTCCTAATGGCATAGGGACTGCGGTAAGACTAGACGGATCAAAAGATCAAGCCATTCGCGTTCCAGATCATCCCCTTCTAAATACTGGAGGCACTTGGCCGAAAGATGAAAAATCTTGGGAGCTTTGGATTAAACCTGAATCAGTATCTACTGCAGGTCCTCAAGTATTATTTGAACAAGGTGGTGTCACCCGTGGTATAAACATTTATATACAACGCTCTAGCGATAATGCGGAGGGCGAAACCACATTATACATGATGGCATGGAACCGCGCCCAAACCTTTTTTGGAGGAGCCCTAAATCAAGTCGGGGATGAAGGCATTACAGCAGTCAGCACAACGATAAAGGAAAATGCAACTTATCACATAGCTTTTGTCATGGACGGCGACTCGGATGGTGGAACAGAAGGCACCCTCACCGGTTATCTTAATGGCAAGCAATTTGGACAAGTTGGCGGAGTCTCTCAGTTATGGGCGCATGCTGATGATTCAGCTTTCGGCAACTTGTGGACCAACGCTGTGACCCATGAAGGTGATCAAAATGGATCTGGTGGCCAAGGCTTTACAGGTGTGATTGATGATGCAGCATTTTACAATCTGGCTCTAACTGAAGAGCAAGTACTTGCACACTTTGAAGATGGGTTTGCAGGCGCACCAGATACGATTGAAATTACTGCTCAACCTCAGGACACTTCAGCTGATGAAAATGAAACTGCTACATTTACGGTCGATTTTAATGGCATGCCAGTCGTTGACGTTAAGTGGATGGTAAACGGAAAAGAGGTCGCAACTGACTCCGTATTGACCTCTTCAAGTGTCACAATCACTGCAACTGCAGATAACAACGGAGCCAAAATAAAAGCTGAATTAACTAACAAGGCAGGATCAGTCACAACAGCGGAAGCGACATTGACAACGATCATAGACAACTCTGCCCCAGAAATTACTTCAATTAGCGCTTATGCGGGCACATTAAACACTATTACAATCGTATTTAATGAACCACTCGATACTGGATCAGCTTCAAATGCAGCAAACTACAAGGTTGATGGATTGGAAGTGACATCCGCAGCACTAGGAGAAGATGGGCAAACTGTCACACTGTCCACTATCCAGCAAACAGCGGGCAATTACTCTGTAACAGTTTCTGGCGTTAAAGATCTTCAAGCCAACGCCTTCAGTGGATCATCTACTGTTTCATCTGTGGTTGATTATGCCCAAGAAATTATCTCTGACGATCCAATCATATATTGGAAATTGGCTGAAACTGAAGGAAATGTTGCTACTGACACAATGGGACTTAGAAATGGCAACTATACAGGTGCACCAACATTAAATGCTGACAGCTTGGTGCCTGCTTCAAAGGATGGGGCTGTTCAATTTAATTCAGACAATGCTGATGTCATCAAAATTGGCGATAACGCGCTAATGAACACCGGAACATTTAAGCAAAAGACACTTGAATTCTGGTTCAAAGCAGATTCCCTACCAAAGGCTGAAGCTGATGTTCCGTATCAGAAGAAAATGGTTCTATGGGAACAAGGAGGCGGATGGAAAGGATTAAGGTTCTATCTTAATGCCACGGATGAATCTGATTCACCATCCAAAGCAGATCTTTATTTCATGGCAAACTCACACATTGGAGGAGGTACCACTTCTGATTCATCTACCTGGACTGCTCCTCCCTTGGACTTACGCTGGGGTGGTTCAACTGACGAAAGAGGACCTGATCAAAGCCACTACGGTTACGAGGGTTCTGTACCTCTCTTCGTTAAAGGAGAAATCGAAGTCGGGAAGGTTTATCATGTTGTCGGAATCATTGATGGCGATAGCGAAGGTTTAAATGGCAAACTGCTTCTTTATATTAATGGTAAGTTAGCAGACGAAATCGGTGGGGTCGGACAAATGTATTCACATGGTAACGATGCGGGTATTGGAGGTATTAACGCAGGCACAATATTTCATGACGAAATCGCAGATGGGACACTACTCACTGACAATTACTTCTTCAATGGAGCGATTGATGAGGTTGCTCAATACAATCTTACATTGAGTGCTGACCAAGTTGCCGGCCACTATGAAGTTGGCAATACTGCCACAACACCAACTAATGAAACTCCAGCAATCAGTGTTGCACGCAACGCTGATGGAACAATAACTATCACCTTTGAAGGAACATTACAAAGTGCTCCAACTGTTAATGGTCCATGGAGTGATGTAGATGCACCAAGTCCACTAACAATACCTGCTGATGCTGCAGAGACTTTCGGTAGAGCTGTCAGAAAATAATTTAACTAATAGTTAAAAACCAAACAACCGCACCAACCAAGAGGCCAGGCAAAATTGCCTGGCCTCTTCTTTTGTAAACTATACATGCAAGGACTTGCGTAAGTAGTTGCTTCGACCGACAATTTCTATATGAACAGAAATAGAGCATGGGGACTACTTAATGAGTACACGAAATCGAAATCGCTTATAAAGCATGCTCTTGCAGTTGAAGCTTCTATGAAGCATTACGGAAAAAAACTTAATATGGATTTTCAAGCATGGGGAATAACTGGCCTTTTGCACGATTTTGATTATGAACGATGGCCTAATGAACCTGATCACACCCATGAGGGCGCAAAGATTCTGCGAAAACTTAATGTAGATGAAGAAATAGTTGGTGCTATTTTGTCTCATGCAGAATGGAACCAGTCTGATTACCCTTTAGATAGGCCAATTAGAAAGACTCTTTTTGCTGTTGACGAGTTAAGTGGATTCATAGTCGCTGTAGCTTACGTAAGACCAGAAAAACTAAAAGGAATGACCCCAAAGAGCGTTCGAAAAAAAATGAAGGCAAAAGGATTTGCAGCAGCAGTTAAACGAGAAGATATCTTAGAAGGAGCATCCCTGATGGAATCCGAACTAAACGATCATATCAACGAAGTAATTACCGCTCTTCAAGGAGTGTCATCAGAAATTGGATTGGGCTGATTCGCTTTTACGGATTTAATACGACGAGATTCATCCATGAATTCAGCAATACGCATTGCCGCCGTAACAGGAAACATCGCCATCATAAATCCCAGAACAAAATCAGCGCCCAATACCATAGAACGAATGTAAACAGGAAACTCTAGAGGTATCCATCCATCTTGAGGGTGTTTATATTCAATAGGAATTGGCAACCGACGAAATCGCATTGCATCCCACTCAGCAAAGCCGCTACACCAAAATCCAAACCCAATACCAAGCATAACAGATATCCAAAACAATCCTACCCACCCCTTAGGCCAATCACGACCTAAGTAAAGCATTGCAGACTTCTTTAAAACCCAGCCGGCAAAAACCAAAAGAGGGAGGATAACAACCAATCCTATAAAGCCATCCACTTATTTAATCCTTATTCTAATTATTACCGAAACTGACTAAGTGACCTAAAGTACGAAAATATATTCGATTTTTTGCAAGCGCAGGAGTGGCATTAGAAGCTTCTCCCAATTCATTTACTTCTATCATCTTAAATTTTTTTGAAGCGGCAACAACAACAACCTTGCCGGATGTTGAGATGCAAAACAGGCGATCCTCAACCCAAACAGGTGATCCAAAAAAACGGCCCTCAACACGTTCCTGCCATTCAATATCACCCGTTTGAGCCTTTACACAAGTCACGACACCTGCATCGCCCCATAAAAACAGCAAGTCGCCTCTTACAACGCTTGTTGGCACATAGGGAATAGACCGTCGCAACTTGTAAGCTAAACTCGGTTTGCCACCATCAGCTACGCTTCCTGGTTTTAAAGCGACAAGATAATTGCCTCCACCTCCACTCCCACAAGTTCCTATGAGTAATTCACCTGCAACAACGCTAGAACTAACGGAACGTTTATCAAAAACATCACTTTGTTCCCAATAAGTTTTACCGGTACTAGGATTAACGAAGGTAATTCCATGGCCCATGCTATTAAAAATCAATCCTTTAGTGCCTGAGGGATCTGTGAATTCACAAGGTGTTGAGAAAGCTGCCTTGGCATTGATACGGTTAACCTTCCAAAGGACTTTGCCGGTTTTGACATTAATCGCTGCAAGAAAGCTTTGATTATCTTCATCTCCAGCAAGGATAACTTTACCATTATAAATAATCGGAGAAACTCCACTACCATGATTACTGATAATAGTAGGAAAATTTTGTTCCCATAATTTTTTCCCAGTCAAGTCATAGGCAATAACACAATGTGCATCCTTTTGAGAAGTCACCACTATCAAATGCTTACCATCTGTTACAGGACTAGAAGAAACTAAAAGATTATACCGATGAGTTCTGTGCATCTTCTGCTCATTGGAAGCCCGCCATAATTCCGAGCCATCCTTTGCATTTAAACACTGTAGATAAAAAAGACTCTCCTTTGAGTCCAAAGAAGTAACAAAAACCTTATCGCCCCAAAGTATTGGTGATGAGTGCCCTTCCCCCTTAAGTTCAACGCGCCAATTGGCCTCTGATACATCAAATTTGGAAGGTATCCCTTTTGCGGCACTAACACCTGTTCCATTTAGACCTCTAAATCTTGGCCATTCTTGAGCAATTGCGTTTGCTACAAGAAAAAACCCGACAGTTAAGATCACGAGTTTAGTTTTCAATTTATTTTTTATTATTTAACCAAACGCTTAGCTTCGAAACAGTGAATAATTCCTCTGTTAGTACTTACATAAAGCCGCCCATTCGCAGCCGCCAAGCCAAACACATCCCCATCCGCTTTTCCGCTCCAAAGCTTTTCACCCCTAGAAGCATCAAAGGCAGCAATTGAATTATGTCCACCAGTAATAAGTGTTTTACCTGCTAAAATCATACTTAGCGGCTGTTCACAATTTACCTTCCATGGAAAGCACTGTCCCATTTCAGCTGTAACACGGTCGATGGCTTGTCCAAGCTCTGTAAGTTGTTTTTGTAGTATTTTACGTTCGGAATTTGAAGTAGGCTTTAGTTTTTTTAATTTTTCTGAAAGTCCCTTTTGTCGAGATTGCAGTGAACTACGTTTACGAGCTAAATCTAAATAACGACTTCTATCAAGTGCACTCAAATGAGTATCCCCCTGCAGATAAGACATTTCTGAAGTAACAATCATGTGGTTACCTTTGAAAGAAGCTAATTGATCGGATTTATTTGGCTCAACAAAACCAAGTGTACCAGTTTTTCCAGGTCCAAATACTAAGCTGTCACCAGTAAGCAGAGCATAAGTGCCTCCCTGCCCTTTGACCACTCGAACTCGCTTACCATCGGAACGATTAAGGACAACAGGATTATTACGTCCAGCGGGCACATATAACCTTGTATGAGAAGCAAGCAAATAACCTTGCGCTGGCAAGTCTCCCTGCTTTTGTTGCCATTGAATTTTACCATTGCGAACATCAATAGCAGAAATAAATATACCCTCAGCAGGAAACATCCCAGCAGCGCAATAAGCCAAATCATCAATCACAACAATTCCAGTCCTTAATGGCCAACGTGATATAATACGACCATTACCTGGAATTCTATAATCTTTTGGTCCAAGTCGGGATTTCCAAATAAGTTTTCCAGTAACAGCGTCAAGGCAATAGGCATTACCATCATCGGAGCCGACAAAAACTCTTCCATCAGCAATAGTCGGGGCTAAGCGAACCGGCCCCTCGGTAAAAAAAACCCATCTCTCTTTTCCGCTCGCAGCATCTAAACAATATATTTTATCATCTGCAGATGATCCAAAATAAAGCAACCCATTTGCTATAACAGTATGATACGCATAATCAAAAACTTGTCGGGATTTCATATCATAAACTTTATTGTAACCATCCCACTTTGCCTCGCCTCTCCAAGCCGGCCTAGGCTCATGCTTGGATTTATGGACCCATTTTTCATTAAAGGGGGTCAAAAGCGATTCACCAGCAACCCCGCTTCTTGAATAGTCATGCTGATAAGTCGGCCAATCCGCAGCCCATGAAAAAGAAATGACAAAAAACGGCAAAAAAAAGATTATATTCCTCATAAGATGATTGATCGTAAATTGTTTACTTAGTGAATCGATGTGGTTTTTTAGGTGTTTTAACTGATTGGCGCAATTCAAACCGAAAAAAATATTTCCAGTACTATGTTATTTAATTGTGTTATAAGTTACATGTAAATCTCATTAAAGAAATCAGCCGAATAATTCGCTTTGATGAAAGCCTTTAAATATATTGCTCGTTTCACTTCCAGTTTAAGCTCAGATATTGATTTTCTTTTGACAACTCTAAAGATCATGCCAATTTGTTCGTCCAAATTCGGGCTTGGGCCACTTCGATGCCTTGTAATTGGCAACATAGAACAACGAAACGACAAATGATAAACAACGTCAATAAATTGAGCTTTATCTTATTAACAACATTTTTTTTTGTTGCTCAATCGTTTGCTGCACCAAGCCTAAAAACATTATCTAAGTCCTGTTTTGTGCTTCACGATCCAGCTGGCAAATATGATGTAAGTCCTGAATGGGAAGAGCCTGCTAAGGTAATGAAGGGACTAGAAATCTTACCTGATCTTACAAAAAGAATTCGTGATGTTGTTACTGCAGATCACGGAAACAAATCCGTCCTTATCGTTGGAGATGCCTCTTCCGCCTATCGATATTATTTGGCAAGCATGGCTTTTAGTAATGATCCTAAATTCTCTAAATTTGCCCATATGGAAATTGACCTACCGAAGATTGTTGAAGGGCACACTTTATTGGGTCAGGTTCAGGAATACTGGCAGAAAAACATCAGTAGACCCTCACTTGAGCAAGATATAATTTTGTACATTACTAATCTTGGATCAATGATTGGACTTGGTGCGTCCAATCGTTCATCAACAGGAGTCGAGACTCTTTACTCACCAAATATTCAGGGAGGAAAATTGCGTAGTATCGCATTTATTGATTATTACAATTATTCACGCATTAGAGCTGATAACAATTATGTAATTAATTCATTTGGAGATATTGTTTTTTTGCCAGAATATAGCAGTAAAGATATTAATGGTATTCTGTTTAACTATGCTAATGCATATCTTCCGCAGCTTAAACTTAAAGAGTCACATATCAAATACATCAAGAATATTATTGGTTACTACCAACCGAACAAACCAGAACCCCAGCGTTCTCTTACAGTATTTAAAGAACTATTGACTATGATGGAAAAAGCCATTGCTGATAGTGGCCAATTCATAATAGATAAATCTACACTCAAGGCTGCTGGAATGAAAGCGGCACAGGTTCCTGAGTGGATTATTTCAAAGGATTTCAGTGTGCTTAAAGCACTTGAAGGAAGCATTCGCTCCCGTTTTATTGGACAAAATGAGGCCGTAAATGGAGTCGTGCGCCTTTCTCGAATTGGATATGGAGGTGGTAGAACTGATGAAAAACCCGTAGCAAGTATTATGTTCGCTGGTCCTACTGGTACAGGCAAAACCTATCTCTCTAAACTTCTAGCGAAAAACCTAGGGCTTAAATTGATTACTATGGATATGACTACATACCGCAGCTCCATTAGTATTGATCGCTTTCTTGATGTTATGACTGACAATCTAACTATTAACCCGCATGCCGTCTACTTGTTTGAGGAAATTGACAAGGCAAACGTACAAGTTCTTGATCGACTATACTTCCTTCTTGATGAAGGTATATTTTACGATCGTAACCAGAAACCAATGTATGCCCGAGGATGTTTCGTCGTAATGACTACCAATGCAGGATACGATGTAATTGTTAAAAACCGAGAAAATCAAAATGTAAGGGAGTTATTTGAATTGGCGCTACTTGAGCGTTTTCGCCCTAGTTTTTTAAATAGATTCGATGAAATATCCATGTTCAGGCCGTTTTCTGAACCCGAATATATTGATATGGCTAAACTGCATATTCGCCTAAAATCTGATGGCATGAAAGAGACCTTTAATTGGAATCTCAAAGTGGATAATGACATCCACAAACTCATTGCTCGCGAAAGCAAAAGCCTTACATTCGGAGCGCGTCCAACACTAAGAATGATTAATGGTATTATCTCTCTTGGAGTAACAAACTATCAAATTGAGAAGGCTCCAATTGAGGAGGGCTCCAATATTCAACTTGAGCTGCTTTCAGAAAAAGAAAAACTTTTTAAACTAACTGTAGATGGAGGCGAGTCTCTTGAGTATCAAGTGAACCTTTAAGCTTGGTTAATATAAAATCTGAACTATTACCCAATGCCTAAAGCCCAATTCTCCAGAGGCAAAAAAATAGCATTTACTGTTGTGATGTTTTTATACATCAACCTCGTGCTAACAATCTTCTGGATTCTTAAGCCATTAAAAAAAACCCTCTTCTTCAAACAGTATGACGGAGATAACCCATTCAAAATAGGACCATTAGAGATGCTCGCTAGTAGCGCAGAGCTCTTAGCAAAGGGTGCTAATATGTTTATAGCATTTCTCTTAGTAGTTTTCCTAACTATGATTACTCGTTATGTAAAAAGACAAGCGCTGACATTAACTTGCATGGGATTAATCGTCATTATGACAATTTTTTTCGCGATCAGAATTAACAATCCAAGCGAATCCGTGATTTGGTCTTTTTATTGGTTTGGAGACATTTACATAAGTTTGATGCTTGCAGCTTTTTTCTCATTCTTACACGACACTATAGATTTGAAGAATGCAAAAAGTCTATATGGATTTATTGTCCTTGGAGCTGTTTCTGGTGGGGCAGTTGGAAGCACTTATTTTATGATTGATGAAATGACCTATCAGCAATGGTTACACGTTGTAATCGGAATAGGATTAACTATCTGTTTTCTAGCTACCTGTGCAGGTTGGATAGCCAAATCTATTCCACATCATGAAACTGATTCAGAAAAGAGTGAAACGCCAAAGAAAAAGTTTAATGCTGCTATTGAAGGTGCTTCTTTGGTGCTTAAGTCACGCTATCTTTTGGCTATCGCTGGAATTGTTGGGTTTTATGAAATTACGTCTGAAGTGTTAGATTTTCAATTTTCAGCAATAACCGAAAGATTCGTTGAAGAAAACAAATTGAAGAGTCACTTCAGTACTGTTTATGCTATTGGTAATATTGCAGCCCTTATTATCCAACTTGGTTTCAGCATTTTTGCTGCAAAGTTTCCAACCTATCGAATACACTGGATTCTTATAATACTACCATTTTCAATTGCGTTTGGATCTATATTTTTCATATTAGCTCCTGTGCTTATTGCAGGAAGCTTCTTAAAGATTGCCGATAGCACATTTGCATATTCGGTCAATCAAACTGGACGAGAAACATTGTACAACCCTCTATCTCGACAAAAAAAATACATTGCTCGCGCCTTTGTTGAAGTATTTGTTCAGCGCACCGGAAAGGTAATAGCACTTCTAATCGCATTACTTATCCCTACCCTTTTTAATACTCATAATGAAGCAGGCCAATTAGAAACTAGTCTTATAGGGCTTCAGATTTTAGGTGTTTTCACCATTATTATTGTAGCACTTTGGTTCTATTGCGTAAAAATTGTAGGGAATAAATTTGAGTTATTTGAAAAAGGTCATGACTAATATAACAGTCAATAGTTGCACCAAAATTATTTACCGCATTACTAACACCCTACTTTACCAGAGGCCACGACACGAAGTTCTGTTTTAAGAATTTTGCCAGTCGCATTACGTGGCAGCGCTTCCATTATAATTATCTTTCTAGGCAACTTATATGCAGCCAGTTTAGTTTTTAAAAAGCTCTTTAATAAAGTCTCATCAATTTTGAATCCTTCATCAGGCACAATACAGGCAACCACAAAGTCTCCTTTCCTTGGATCGTTTATTCCAACTACAGCTACTTCAGATACTCCCTTAAACTGATAGATTATCTCTTCAACTTCACGAGGATAAACGTTTATTCCATTAACCAGTAGCATATCTTTCTTTCTATCAGTAATATATAAGTAACCATCGTTATCCAGATGGCCAATGTCACCAGTTAACAACCACCCGTCCTTGATAGATGCTTCTGTAGCCTCTAAATTATTCCAATAACCCATCATAATATTGTGACCTTTGATACATATCTCACCTGGATCACCTACTGGTAATACAAAGCCATCATCATTTCTTATTTGAAATTGAACATCACCGATAGGCAAACCAACTGATCCTGGTTTTCGCTCTCCATTTAAAGGGTTCATACAAGCCACAGGACTAGTTTCACTCAGACCATATCCTTCCAGCAAAGGGATTCCTACATTCTTATTGAAAGCATTAAGCACCTCAACTGGCAGCGGAGCTGCCCCACTAAAACAAACTCGAAGAGGCAAATCGGAAGGAAGTTTTACGTTAACAAAGGCTCGATAGAGCTGAGGGATAGCGGGCATTACGGTTGCGCGGTGCTGTATTATTTCAGTAATAATATTCTTTGGGGGATTCAAAGACTTGATAGCAACTATCGATAAACCCCGTGTCATTGGAAGTAATAAGCCAACGGTCATTGTAAAACTATGAAACATTGGAAGGAGGACAGCCATTCTATCTTCATTGGTAATATCTGCTGCCTCAATAATAGCATTCACATTACTCATCAAATTTTGGTGACTTAACATCGCTCCTTTGGGCTTACCCGTTGTACCAGATGTATAAATAATCAAAGCCAAGTCTTCAGGGGATTGTTCAAGTAATGTGTAATTAATCGAATCCATTCGATTAAGTGATTCTACTTCGATCACCTTTAGCCCAGGACTATTATTAACTAGTATTGATGTTTCTTTTCCCATCGAAGCTTCACTAATAATCACTTTAGCACCACAATCCTCCACAATATATCCAACCTCATCAGGAGTGAGAAAACTGTTTATAGAAACTACAACGCCTTCACCCAAAAGGATTCCAAACAATGAAAAAACAAACTCAGGACAATTTTTTAGCCATAGAGCTACTCGATCACCTGGCTGTAGTTCAAATTCAACCTTAAGACGCTTTGCCAAGCATTCTGCTATCGAATGAGCATGATCGAAAGAAAACTCATCCCCCCCCCAAAAAATAGCAGTTTTATTAGAGTTTTCTTTAGTAACTTCTGTAAATTGATTAGCAAGATTGTTCATTTTGTTATTCAAAAGAGAAACAAATAAAAAACAGTTACTTTTAATGCGTCAAGCCGCCTAAAAAAGAATTTTGCCTTGGAAATCTAAAGTCTGATGACAGAATCTTCCCACTTGATCGATACTCAAGATCAACTCAAGGAGTTTTTACCCGCATTACGAAAAACAGATTGGGTCGGCCTCGACACTGAAGCTGATAGTCTGCACTCGTATCCAGAAAAGCTATGCCTATTGCAAATTAGCATTCCTGGCAAAGACGTCTTAATAGATCCCCTATCGTCGCTTGATATTTCCCCTTTATTTGAAGCATTGAATAAAAAAGAGCTTTTAATGCATGGCTCAGATAACGATCTACGATTAATGTACGCCGCTAATAAATTTGTTCCAGATCGTATATTTGACACTATGTGGGCTGCAAGAGTACTGGGCTTTACAGCATTCGGCTTAAATGATCTTCTATCAAAACTTATTGGTATAACCTTGGACAAAGGATCACAAAAAGCCAATTGGACAAGAAGGCCATTGACTGAAAAAATGAAACTTTATGCCCTTAATGACAGCCTTCATCTTCGTTCTTTGGCAGACCTTTTAAAAACAGAATTGAAGACAAAAGCTCGCTTAAGCTGGCATCAACAAATTTGTGAAAGGCTAATTGAAGAACATTCTTCCAACCGCCAACTGGATCTAGATCAAGCTTGGAGGCTTAAAGGATCAAGTAAACTTACTCGTCGTAGTTTGGCTATTCTTAAAGAAACATGGCATTGGAGAGAACAAGAGGCTGTAAAAGCTAATAAACCTCCCTATTTTATAGTTCGACACGAGGATCTTGTCAGATTAGCTGAGACTGTCATTGATCGAGATACTAAAACAGTTTGGCCCCATAAACTTTCAACTAGACGATTCAATTCATTACGCGAAGCGGTAGGGCAAGCTTTAGATCTGGATTCGGATAATTGCCCTGAAATCCCGCAAGTTAATCGTCGCAGAATAAAAGCCAGTGAAAAAAAATTATATGAATCACTTAAGGAAATTCGAGATAAACAAGCTGAAGAATTAAAGATAGATCCAACACTAATCGCCAGCCGCTCGACTCTCGTAAAGCTATCTCTTGAAGACGGAGAGGAAAAAGAAAAGATTTTGCCTTGGCAAAGAGATTTGCTGAATCTTTAATTTTAATAAATAAACTTTGAAATTAAGACTTTTCACTGCACCATCCGCGCCCCTTTTTGTTAGATAGGGAATATTTTTAGCTAATGAAGCGTACTCATCACTGCAACGAGTTAAGAGACGAGCACATCGGTCAGATTGTGACTGTCAATGGCTGGGTCCATTCCAACCGAGATTTAGGCGGAGTAGTATTCATCGATATACGTGATCGAGAAGGCAGAACACAAGCTGTCTTCGACCCTAGCGATATTCCATCTGATCTTTTTCAAACAGCATCTAAACTCCATAGTGAAAGTGTTATCAGTGTAACCGGGAAAGTACGCGTGCGCCCGGAAGGAACGAAAAACGAAAAGATTGATACGGGCTTAATCGAGATCTTAGCCGAACAAATAGAAGTACTTAATCACGCAGATATATTGCCATTTACCATCGATGATCCAGAAGTTGCTGCCAAGGTAAACGAGGAATTACGATTAAAGCATCGCTATCTTGACCTTCGTCGACCAGAAATGATTTATAATTTGCGACTACGTAGCAAAGTCGCTACTGCGACGCGAGTTTTCATGGAAGAGCAAGGCTTCCTTGAAATTGAGACCCCGACTTTATTCAAAAGCACACCGGAGGGTGCCCGGGAATTTCTTGTTCCCAGCAGACTTCATCCAGGACAATTTTATGCTCTACCACAATCACCCCAGCAATATAAACAAATACTCATGTGCTCTGGGGTTGATAAATATTTTCAACTAGCACGTTGTTACCGAGATGAAGATTTGCGTGCTGATCGACAACCGGAATTCACTCAGGTTGACATTGAAATGTCATTCATTGATAGAGAAGATATTTACAATTTAATCGAAGGTTTGCTAAAGCGCATCTGGAAAACTGCTTTGGATATTGAGATTACTACCCCCTTCCCTCGTATACCATTTCAAGAAGTAATGAATCGTTGGGGTATTGATAAACCTGATACTCGTTTCGAAATGGAAATTGTTGATTTGACCGCCGACTTTTCCTCCAGCGAATTTAAAGTATTTAGCGGTACGGTTTCCAACGGTGGAGTTATTAAGGCGCTTAATGCAAAAGGGTTTGCTTGCGTCACTCAAGGACAGATGGAGACCATGACCGATTATGCTAAAAGCTTTGGAGCTAAAGGACTTGCTTACATCAAAGTAGAAAATGGTGAATGGAAATCGCCTATTGTTAAGTTTTTTAGCGAAACAGAGAAAAAAGCACTTCAGGAAAAACTATCTATCGAAGAAGGTGATCTTATTTTATTCGCAGCTGACGAATGGCTAAACGCATGCGAAATACTTGGAAAAATTCGACTTTACTGTGCCGAGAAGCTTTCTGAGATGGGCAAACTGACTATTCCGGCCGATCAATTTAACTTTCTTTGGGTAGTGGATTTTCCGCTATTAATGTTCGACAAAGAAATGAACCGTTGGTACTCCGGACATCATCCTTTCACATCACCAGTAGCTGAGGACATACCAAAATTGACGAGTGACACTAAGTCTGTGCGAGGACAACATTATGACATGGTTGTAAACGGTGTGGAACTAGGAGGGGGTTCCATTCGTATACATAATCGTGATGTCCAAAAAACAATCTTTGAAGAGGTTCTACAAATTCCACCTGATGTAGCCCAGGAAAGATTTGGCTATATGCTAGAAGCATTTCGATATGGAGCCCCACCGCATGGGGGAATTGCGCTTGGTTTCGATCGACTAATTGCGATGCTTTGCAAAGCAGAGAGTATCCGAGAAGTTATAGCATTTCCCAAGACAGCAAAGGGTGCTGACTTAATGAGCAACTCTCCAGGCTCTGTTGAACCAAAACAAATGCGAGACCTACATATCAATCTTCGCATACCACAGCCTCAAGAGAAAAAAACTGAATGAAATTAAAATAAAAAAGATTAAACTTTTTTATATCTTACGATTGTTAGTTTAACTTATTTGTTTGGAAGTTAAATGAGTTTAAAAATTTATTCATTTATAAAATAACTTAGGTTTTCTAATTCCATCGCAAGGTTCACATTATTTACAGTTATCTCGTCTGGAACAGAAAGTACAATCGGTGCAAAATTGAGAATGGCAACCACTCCAAAATCAATCAACTGATTAGCGACTTCTTGAGCAGCTGTTGGAGGAACAGATAGTATTGCCATCTTAATAAAATGATCAGTAATAAATTTAGGCAACAAATTCAT
>SHAK01000025.1 GCA_004213515.1 Limisphaerales bacterium
GAGCGTTTGGACAGTACGGAACGTTATGGACAGACGATTGGACCCAGTTGGATGCAGCCGGATACACGAGTGATGCAGTGAAGGAAGCGCCGAGTGGAACACAGGTTTACGTGACGGACGCAGACATCAAGGGAGATGTTAAGTGGACGGCTAACAACGAGTATATCCTGACCGGGTTTGTGTTCGTTGAGGATGGAGAGAGCCTGACGATAGAAGCGGGCACGGTGGTGCGAGGTATGCCAGGGCAAGGAGCCGGAGCGAGTGCTTTGGTTGTGGCACGAGGCGGAAAGATCTACGCACAAGGAACAGCAGAGAAGCCGATTATCTTCACAGCATTGAGCGATGATTTGAGTGATGCAACAGACCTTGGGCAAGCGGACAAGGGCCTGTGGGGAGGCTTGATCGTGTTGGGTAAATCCACACTAAACAGCCCAAGCGCCAATGTGGTGGATGGTGTCATCACGGATAACATTGAAGGTATCCCGGTGACTGAGCCTCGAGGTCAGTTTGGAGGCAACGACGAGGGGGACGACTCGGGAGTGATTCGTTATGTGTCGATCCGCCACGGAGGATCGGTGATTGGAGCAGACAACGAGATCAACGGTTTGACGTTGGGAGCGGTTGGATCGGGCACAACGATTGAGTACGTGGAAGTGTTTGCGAACAAGGACGACGGTATCGAGTTTTTCGGAGGAACGGTTAACACACGCTACATGGTGGCGGCGTTCTGCGGAGATGACTCATTTGACTGGGATCAGGGATATCGTGGCAAGGGCCAGTTCTGGTTTGTGGTGCAGGAAGATGGTAACGACAACGGACTTGAGGCCGATGGAGATGTGGATGACTTCACAAAGAGCCCGTTGACGCTGGGTCAGGTCTACAATGCGACCTTCATAGGAGGAGGAAGCAACCGAGCCCTGCGCTTGAGAGAGAACACCGGTGCTCAGTTTACGAACTCGATCTTTGCGGACTACGGAAAGGGAGTGAAGATAGATGACAACGCCAGCGGTCGCATTACCGATGGTGGCATTAACCTGCAGGACAACATAGTTGTTAATGTGGGAACGGTGAACGAGAAGAACGCAGATTCGTTTAGCTTTGGAACCGAGGCGGGCATAGCGACCGGAAAGGTAGCAGGAGCCAAGACTTTGGATCCGCGTCCGAGTGCAACCGGAGCAACAAGTGCTACAGCAGCGCCAGCGGATGATTTTTATCAGCAAGCAGCGTACAAGGGAGCGTTTGGACAGTACGGAACGTTATGGACAGACGATTGGACCCAGTTGGATGCAGCCGGATACACGAGTGATGCAGTGAAGGAAGCGCCAGCAGGAGACATCTATGTTATTATGAGTATAGTTGATGGAAACATGATGATTAAATGGGAGGGCGATAATTCAGTGAAATTGCAAACATCATCAGATTTAATTAATTGGCAAACAATTGATGAATCAAAGGGTAAATCTGAATTCATGATTCCATCAGGAAATGGAATTGAGTTTTTCCGCACCATTAAAGATTAAAAAGTCCTAACTGAAGAGAACACACAAAAAAACGAGGGGCCAGCCGAAAGGCTGGTCTTTCTTTTATAAACTTTTATTACCATAAATTTTATTTTTCGTGACTAGATTGTAACAAATATATTTCATATTTGATTTTGATTTTTAAGGTGAAAAAAATAATTATATTAGATCCTAAAACTGAATATTTGAAAGATATAGCACTGACACTTGAAGGAACTGGTTATGGTGTTGAAATGTTTACGGATTCTGAAAAAGTAATTCAACGTATAGAAAATAATTTGGTAGATTTGGCTATAATCGAAACCTTATCACCTAGTTATGATGGTTTCCAAATATGCAAAGATATTATTTCTTATAATAGCAATTCTGAATTCCCCATCATCTTAATGAATCAAGAAGGTTCGGAATTAGATAGGGTATTGGCTTTGGAACTGGGTGCGATTGATTTCATTAAAAAACCTTTTAACCCACGTGAGTTATCGTTGAGGATCCGTAATATATTTTCTCATAGGATGAGTCAAAGTAATCTATCAAAAGAAAAAATTATAAAAATAGATAGATTAACTATAGATTCCGAAAAGAGACGGATTACGGTGGGGGATGATGTAATAAAGTTTTCAAATATGGAGTTTAATTTACTTTTGTATCTAGCCAGAAGAATTGGAAAACTTCAGACTCGTGTCGCGATTCTTCAGGATGTTTGGGGTTATTCCGATTCTTCGAATAGTCGAACGGTGGACACCCATATTCGAAGAGTTAGGGAAAAAATAGGAATTATGGGAAATCGTTTGGAAACTGTACGCGGTTTTGGTTATCGATTTATGTAGTTCTAATTGCGCATTATGTTTCATAAGCGTGACTTTAGTTTGCAATTTCGTGACACAATCTCCGCTCTAAATTCCAATTGTTTCAATATTGTCTCTTCACGGATGAGATTTCTCTCACAATTAGCTATTTTAAATGCAGTTCTGAGTTTTGGTACCAGCGCTCTGTCTGGTGATAACTTAGATGTTAATTCTGGCCGAGAGGTGGTTTCACAATGGGTTAAGACTCGGAGTTTGATTTCCCAAATCAAACGTGACTGGGTTGATGAGAAAGATCTTTTGCAAAGCTCCATTGAACTGAACAAAGCGGAATTGGATAAAACTGATAAAAATTTTAGTGAGTTAGAGAAACAAAACACCAATCTTAAAGAAGAATTTAGTGAGAGAGATATATATAAGAAAGATCTTGATTCCATAGAAGCTAAATTAACTACCAGAATCCAAAAAACTGAAGCTTCGCTTTTGGCATTAGTCGATCGGCTTCCTGAACCTCTTCACCAAAAAATTCAGCCTTTAGTTGAAAAATTGCCAAAGGAAGATGCGGGTATCTCGGTTTCGATTCGTCTGCAAACTGTCGTTGGGCTAATGAACGAGATTGAGAAATGGGATGGTTCGATCACTTTGGATTCCCAATCTTATTCTTCTAAAGAAGGGAGTTCAGTATTAATAGATGTAATATATATCGGCTTGGGCCAGGGTTATTTTGCAAATAATGATAAGGCTAATCCCGTTGCGGGTGTTATTATGCCTAGTGGAAATGGGTGGATTTTTGATGAGCAAAATTCCCTTGCCGACAAAATTCGAAAGCTTGTAGGAGTTTACAAGGGGCAACCTGCGGAGTACGTCAATGTTCCGTTGAAAATTCATTAACCCATCGGATACGAGAGATGTTAACAAAATATTCTACCGGACTATTTCTTGGGTTATTGCTTTGCTCTGATATTTTATTTGGTCAAGAGGGCCAGTTCAACAATGCCGTTGGCAAGATGCAAACCAAGTTGGACGCAGCACTGAAAGATCTGGGCCAACTTCAAGAGACTATTGGTCAGGAAAAAGTCCCTTTGGCAAAAGAGCTGCGGTCAGTTGAGAATTCTCTGCAGTCAAAAACAAAAGAATACCAAAAGATTCAACGGGATAATGAGAATAGTCTGGTTGAATTAAATTCTCTCAAAAGCCGGGTTAAATCTCATGAGGAGGTTTTGGATTATTTGGGAACACTTTTAACCGAGTACTCTCGTCGGCTGGAAACACGACTGCACATTGCTGAGGGGATTAATGTTCAGGATGATATAAACGCTGCGATTCGTTCTCGGGAAAATGATACATTGAATCGGTCGGAAAAGCTTAATCTTCAATTTACTGCGTTAGAATTAGGAATCGCGCGAATGGAAGAGCGTCTTGGGGGGAGGGTGATGGAAGGCGAAGCGTCTGTTGGCGATAAAATCATCAAGGGAAAATTCGCTTTTATAGGTCCTATAGGTTTGTTTTCTGACGAAACCGGAAATAATGCGGGCTTAGCGGAACTCAAATTGGGGAGCCCTGTAGCTACTCTCTTACCAGCAGATTCAAGTGTCAAAGCTCAAATTAAATCTCTTACTTATTCAGGAGCAGGTGAGTTTCCCTTTGATCCTACTTTGGGTAATGCCGAAAAAATTCAATCTGCTGGGGATTCTACTGCTGAAGTTATAAAAAAAGGTGGGCCTGTAGGATACGTCATCATTGCGCTGGGTGTTTTCTCTCTAGTCGTTGGAATAGTTAAACTTGTCTCTATTTCTAAAGTTAAATCCTGTCCTGCAAACGTGCTTCAAGGTGTGCTCAACGATGTTAATCAGGGTGAAAAGGATGAGGCATTGGCAAAAGCTAAAACTGTAACAGGTCCGGTTTCTGAACTTTTAATGACAGCAGTTCGATTTTCACACGTTCAAAAGGAATATCTCGAAGAGTTGTTGTTTGAAAAGGTGGTCAATGCTCGACCGAAGATGGAGAAGGGATTGACAGTAATTACTATTACTGCAGCCACAGCCCCCTTGCTTGGGCTGCTCGGAACGGTTACCGGGATGATAAACACTTTCAATATGATTGCTGTATTTGGAACGGGTGATCCTAGGACACTATCTGGAGGTATATCCGAGGCGTTGGTCACGACTATGTTTGGTTTAGTTGTGGCGATTCCTGCGCTTATACTTGGAGCATTTCTAAATCGAAAGGTAAGGGGATTTATCGGAGGGATGGAGCAAACTGCAGTAGGATTTGTTAATGGAATCATCGTTGAAAGCGAAAAAAAATCATAGAAAACTAAATTTATAAAGGTATCAAAATGGAAAATGAAAAAACATTTATGTGGGCAATCGAACTAATCATGACCGGGGGTTGGACCATGGTTCCTTTATTTTTGGTTGGAATCTCCGCATATGTTGGCGCGTTTAAACTTCTTCGTTTTGTGTCGGATATGGGGCATCGAGATGTCGATGACGCGACTTGGGCCATGTGGATCCAGCAACCGGAAAGTTCAGAAGGTGAAACTGGACGCATGATCCGCTATATCATGGCCAAAGATGGGGATGAATGCTCTGCTCGCTCACGTTGCTTTGAGGTTAAGAACATGAGAGTTCCTGAAATGGACCGCAGAATCGGCATGGCTACAGTTTGGGTTTCAGTAGCTCCTCTGCTTGGCTTGTTGGGGACTGTCTTGGGGATGATCAAGACATTTAATGGTCTTTCTGCCGGCGGTAATAGTGCAATGGATGTGATTGCTTCCGGAATTTCTGAGGCGTTGGTTACCACGGAGATGGGGCTGCTAATTGCTATTCCTGGGTACGTTCTAGTTGCAATTGCCAGAGCCCGAAAAAACGAATTTGTGGCATTTATGGCTCGGATTGAGAGTTGTATTATACAGGATTTGGGGAGGCTTTCCAGCCAGGAGTTTGAAGAACCAGTTGAGCCCCCCAGAGGCAAGCAGATAGTTGAGCGGTTTGAAGAAGTGCTTAGTCTTAAACCTTCAACGACGGTTTCGGCCTAATGAGGCGAAGTGTTTATAACGACTCAGAGGGGTCAGATGAGATTAATATCTCTCCTTTGATCGACATGGTTTTCATCCTGTTGATATTTTTCATCGTTACCACTGTATTTGTTGAAGAGACCGGAGTGGAGGTAGACAAGCCACAAGCAGCATCTTCTGTGAACCTTGAAAAAAACAGTATCCTTTTTGCGATCACCAAGGAGGGGGGCGTAGTCTATGGGGGCAAACCGGTTGGAGTAAACGGGGTGAGACCACTGGTGCGAAGACTACTGCAATCCGAGGAGATGCCGGTAATACTTCAAGTTGATGAAAAAGCGGATGCAGGGTTGGTTATTCGGGTTATTGATGAATCCAAGTTAGGTGGAGCATCAAAGGTTAGCCTGGCTTCTGAAAAGGGTTAAGCTGGATGTTACCACGCGTATATCAACCCAAGAAAAGAGGGCGAGATAATTCGAGTACGCTTTTTGGAGGACTATTAGTGTTGGGAGCCTTTGTACTACTGCCGTTGACTCAGTTGATAACCGATAAAATGGATTATCAACAAGATAGGGAGACGGATACGGCTTCTTTAGAGCCACCGCCACCGCCGGAAATGGAGGAGCCGCCCCCCCCTGAGGAACAAGAAGAAGAGGAGCCGCCCCCTCAACTTGAAAACGAAGTTCAGCAGTTCACACTTGACCAGATGGACTTGGATCTTTCTGCAGGGACAGGGGGAGTTTTTGGTAACTTCTCAGCGGCGGCTGAGGCGGGTGAAAACTTGTCAGACCTGTCAGTTTTCGATGTATCAGATCTGGATCGTAAACCGATGTTGGTGGCCTCGGTGGATCCCAAGTATCCACAAGCGTTAAAGAAGTCAAAAGTGGAGGGATCAGTTGTTCTAGTGTTCGTTGTAAACGAACAAGGTAGGGTTAGTGACCCGCGCGTTCAATCTTCAAGTCGGACAGAATTTGAAGGTCCCGCGATGGATGCCCTGAAAAGATGGCGATTTCAGCCGGGAACTAAATCTGGCAAACCGGTCAAAACTTATATGCGGCTTCCGATGGCATTCAGAATGGGAAAGACGTAATTAGCATGAAATATAAAACTAATCGAATTCAGGGATTACTTATATCCACTATTTTATTTTTATTCACGGGCAACTGTTTGGTTTCTGATGACTCAATCAAGTCGTTTTGGGAATCTAAGGGATTTCAAAAAAAACTGTTAGGTGGATTTGCTCCCAACACCAAGATTGAACCAGCGATTATTGACCCTGAAGAACAGATTTTTTTTCGCGAAGTAGCTGGCTTGATCTACGATAATCGAACAGAGGCAATAGCTAAGTTAGAAGCCTATATTAAGCCGGATGCTAGTGCTGTGATCGACTATACATTAGGTAGCTTGTATTTACAGGAAGGTAGTTTTGAGAAGGCCGGTAAACATTTTGATGGAGCCATCAAAAAGTTCCCCGATTTTCGACGTGCTCATAAAAACAGAGGGTTCTCCCTTGTGCGTCAGCAGCAATTAGCTAAAGCGTCTAGCGCTTTGACTAGGGCGGTTGAGTTGGGAGAATGGGATGATGCAGTTTTTGGCTTAATGGGTTTCTGTCACCTTGGTCTTGAACGATATGCTTCGGCATTAAATGCATATAATATCGCCATACTTTTGGCTCCGGAAAACGCTGACTGGAAACTTGGAATTATCAAGAGCCAAGTAGGCATTGGAAACTTTAAGGAGGCTCTTTCGATGTTGGATGAGTTGATCGCAAAGTCCCCTGATAATTCCAAGCTCTGGGAATTACAGGCCGGGGTGCTTGTCCAGAACAACGACTTGGACAAGGCGGTTATTAACTATGAATTGCTTCGTGAAATGGGAAAACTTGACCGAAAAATGCAAATGTTTCTGGGGGATTTGTATATGACACTAGATCAGGGAGGGGCTGCTGTGCCCGTTTATTCTCAGGCGCTTGCCGAAGCTAACGCGGATTTGGCTAAAAGAGGACTTCGTGCCGCCGAGGCGATGGTGAATCAAGGAGAATTCTCTAACGCCAAAAACTTGTTTTTCAAGCTGCGTCAAATCGGTGGCCAAGCTCAGGCTGAAGAACTCAAATTACTTCGTTTGGAGTCGAAAGTAGCGATGGCAGAAGGGCGTGAGATATCAGCCATTAAAACTTTGGAAGAGATTGTAGCAAAAAATCCACTAGATGGTGACGCACTCATGATGATTGGCGATTATCATTTAACCAACGATGAGAATGAGAAAGCTTTTCATCGCTATCAATTAGCCTCCGGAATTGAGGGTTTTCAGGCCGACGCCCAGGTCAAGATGGGACAGGTTCGAGTTCAGCAACGTAAATATAATGAGGCGATTGAATTGATTCGAAAGGCTCAAGAATTACGACCAAGGGACAACGTTAAGCGTTTTCTTGAATCTATCGAAAGGGTGGCTAGGCAAGTCGGCTCCTAATACTAAGGGAACCTCCCTAAAACATGTTCCAACTTGAAATCGAATTCCAACAACACTGTAGCACTCATCTTGATTTGTTCCTTCGTCCTTATGGCGGTTGGAGGCCGTGCCCAAGATGCAAACTCTGGGTCTATTACTGGAGAAGTTATTGAGACTTGGAATAATACGCCCCTGCCTAATGTAATTGTCACGGTTCGAGGGACAACCTTAGCGACGAAAACCGACCGCGAGGGAAGCTATATCATTAAAAATATTCCCGCCGGTCAATATACTCTTGTTTATTCCCGTTCCGGTTATGATCGTGCAACGATACCTGACGTCCGCGTTCTAGTAGGACAGAAGACAGGAGCCAATGCTCGATTAGCCCCCCGATTTAACGACATGGAAACCTACGAGGTGGTCGCTATGCAATTTGACCAGCAAATGATTGACTTGCTTGGAGCAAGGTCGGATGCGGTAGGGGTTATGGATTCTATTGGATCGGATTTCTTCTCCCGAGCGGGCGCCGGTGATGCTGGTGAGATCATGACTAAAGTTACAGGTGCATCCGTTGTGGGTGGTAAATATGTTTTCATTCGTGGATTGGGCGAACGCTACAGCAACACCATGATGAACGGCGCGATTGTTCCGAGTGCAGATCCTGACAAACGTTCAGTGCAGATGGATATCATACCGTCTGATGTAGTTGAGCGTATCGACACATATAAATCTTTTACCCCGGACTTGCCTGGTAACTTTTCAGGAGGATTGATAGATGTGATCACGAAAACTTTCCCGGAAAACTATCAACTAGATATATCAACTAGCCTTGGATTTAATAATAAGGCCAGTTTGCTTGATGACTTTTTAACCTATGATGGAGGTGGAGTTGACTGGCGCTTTTCTGACACTGAACATCGTCTTATTCCTAAAAACTGGAAGGATAGTAGTTCGCCTAGTCGCCCCTTTTTGCAGGATACTCAGCGGTTTATGAACCCTAATGATTACAGTGATGTTGCTTCTCGGTTGCAGTCATGGTCGAGGGATTTTCACCCGACCATGTCAACAAAGAAGGGTAAATCTCAGTTAGATTATGGTATTTCTGCGACTACCGGAGATTCCGTGGAATATAATGATATGAAATTCGGTTATCTTGTCTCTGCGAACCATGAAACGGATTACTCCGCGTATGACGATGGATTTGTAGGGCGCTATCAGTATAATGGTCAAAAAGACAGACTGGATCCGACGATGGAGTTGATGGACGTGAAGGGAGTTCATGAAGTGAGTTTCTCAACATTAGCTAATTTCGCTTGGGAAGTCTCAGATAACACAACCATGAGTTACAACTTTCTCAACAGTCAGGCTGCAGAGGATGAGGCACGCCATTTATCAGGAGAATTACAGGAGCAGTTTGGGCTGGATAGCGATACAATCTACGAAACCTACGTACTTCACTACACAGAGCGCTCGCTTCAAAATCATCAATTTAAAGGTAGGCAAGTTTTCCCCGGTTTGGGTGACTTGGAATCTAACTGGGTTACATCATGGGCTAAAACAACTCAGGATGAACCGGATTTAAGATTTTTTACCTTTGATCACGATGCCGATGGCTCTAATGTTCAGATTCGTGAATCTCTCTATAGCCCTCCTACCAGATTTTATCGTGAGTTAATCGAATATAACAAAAACCTTCGGTTGGATAACACACTTCCAGTTGATGTTGGGTGGACTGATAATCCTATGAAAATAAAGTTTGGCTGGTTTAAGTCGGAGTCTGAGAGGGCTTATGCTGACCGTCGATTTGCTTATATGAGCAATTACTATCCTTCATACGGAAGGGATTTCTCACAGACAGGTGACCCTGCGGTTTTTCTTAAACCAGAGAATATAGTTTCAGAGCCCAAGGGTTCGTCGGCATACAAGTTTACTAAGTATGTGGAGGAGTTTGACTCTTACGGATATGATGGGCTCCGTGATATTTCCGCAAAATATTTGATGTTGGAATTTCCCTTCGCTTACCCAGAACTGAATTGGTTCAAGGGGCTCAAATACATCGGTGGAGTGCGGCAGGAAAGTTCAATGCTGGAGGTTAACAGCAAGTTAATTAAGCCTCGGACTATGGCAAGGCCACCAAGTTATTATCCCGACTTTTTGCAGGAGACACGCCCATTTCCGGGGACAGTTGTGGAGGTTCAGGAGACCCCTTCATCCGTCGTGAACGAGATAACGCTTCCGTCTCATTCGTTGGTGTTTGAAATTAGGGACAACTTGACACTTCGACTTTCTCACGGGCTAACCATCGCCCGCCCCACATATAAGGAGATCGCAAACATTCCCGCATATGAATTTGTTAGAGGTGAAACCTTGATTGGTAACCCGGCCCTGAGTAGTACCACTATTCAGAATTTGGACGCTAGGATCGATTGGTTTCCTTCTCCGGGGGAAGTATTCTCAGCCAGTTTATTCAAAAAGGAACTGGGTGATTCATCCGACCCTTCTGACGGACCGATTGAAAGAATTATAAAATCTGTTAATAAGCAAACTCAATTTGTGAATCAGGATTATGCCGAAATGATAGGATTCGAGTTGGAGGCAAGAAAAAATTTGTCCGAATACCATCCATATCTAACCGGAATCACCGTGGGTGCTAATTACACTTGGTTGGAATCTGAGATTAGTGTCGGAGCCCTTGAATCTGATTTGGATGGAGGTGGTACTCGGCCCTTAGCTGGCCAATCCCCCTACCTTTTTAACTTTGATGTCACCTACAACAATCCATATTGGGGATTAACGACCAGTTTATTTTATAACATTTATGGGGAGCGACTGGATTCAGTGAGTTTAAGTACCGGTAAAAATTCTGAAGGCCTAAATACCGGTCCTCCAAATATTTACGAACAACCAGTAGAGACACTAGATTTCACCTTGTCCAAGGAATTTGCCGATCATTGGACACTGAAATTTTCAGCAAAAAATCTTCTCGATCCGGCAGTGGAGAAAACTTATAATTACAAAGGTAAGAATTATATTTATTCCTCATATAATCGAGGTAAATCATATTCATTATCATTCGGTTATAGTTATTAATTATCTACAGCATTTCGGCAAGCATTGGTTCCGGATTAAAGTGAAGCCCCTTACACTTTAACATCAGAAGGAAGTGGTGCAGTTGCTCTAGGTGTAATAGGAGCGGATAGACTTCTTAGTCAAGCGAGATACCATCCTTGATAGGTGCTGGGAGTGCCATCCAACCCTGCCTTGAAGTGAAACAAAACTTAGCTGTTTTTGGTCATTGTTGGTCATTGTTAGACCAAAACTCATTTTAACCCTATAAACATTGGTGGAGGCGGGGGGAGTCGAACCCCCGTGCCAATTAAACCAATTCCCAACGTCTACATGTTTATTTAGGCTGATATTTCGGCGAGCAAATAACGGCCTAACGCGAATTCGCTCACCTAGTTGGCAGTATAGTTTCAGTTAAAACCGCGCCGTCTCCAGCTTCAACCTAACCTGCTGTCGGCGCCTGCATCCCGTAGCAGGTAATTCGGGAGCAGACGTCACGGTTTATGCCGCGAGGGCCAATTCTTCGTTGGCAGTTATGTTTTTGGTTCGATGGATTTTACGAGGGAAACGAGCCATCCTCGACATGCAATCAGAAACGTATTCAGCTGGTCGAAAACCAGTACGCCCCCAAATCAATATATGACTATATCATAAGGAAGGGGAATGACGCAAGCGGAGTGAATCAAGAAGAAGGAGTTGAAATAGCAACTGCATAATTATTAATGCTAAAAAAACGTCCAGAAACATCTAACACCTGATCCAATGTTATATTTTTGATCCGTTCTTCTTCATCTATTGAATGATTAAATCCAAGTCCCAGTAATTCATCCATACAAGCATTGAACGCAACACTACCAAGTTCTTGCCTAGCAATCTTCCTTTGACCTAAAAGCTTTGCTTTTGCTCTATGCAGCTCCTCTTTAGTTAAACCTTCTAGGGATAAGGCTTTTGCTTGGGCAATGAGTTCTTCCTCAACTTGTTTAGCAGAATCAGCTCCTGTCCCAGCATAAAACGTAAAACACCCAGTGCCAATTCCTGAAAAATTTTGAGCCCCAACATAATATGCTAATCCTAGTTCTTCACGAATCCGGCTAAAGAGTCTTGATCCCATATCGCTTAAAGCTTCAGAAATCAAATCAAGCCCCGTCTGATCCGCTTGACCTAATGCTGCTCCATAAAAAGCTACAGTTACAACCGATTGTTCTTTATTGGTTTGTTCAATGTTTCTTTTTACTGAATTTATTGAATCAATTTCAGGTATTTTAGTTAATGGATAGCTGCGATTCCAAGTATGAGTAGCAGCTAAAACACCATCTTCTATTTTAGCGGCATCAATGTCTCCAAATATAGAAATAACTGAATTTTCTGGAGCTGTAATAGATTCATAATAATCTTTTAGCTCTCTTTTTGTTAACTCGCTAAGAACATTGCTTTTTCCTAATGGATCCAAACCGTAACAAAGATCACCGTACAATAGGTTTCGAGACTGCCTCATTGTATGAGAAAGTAAGTGATCACGTTGTTGATTAATTGCAGCTAACTGAGATTTTTTTTCTCTATTTATCTCACCCTCATCGAAGGCTGGGGAAAGTATGACATCAAGAAAGATTTCTTGGCCTAATTTCGCATCACCACTCAGAATATCTAAATTTAAACCATGACTATTATTACCGCTAAATGCCTGAATACTTCCTCCAGCTGATTCGATTTTTCTAGCGATATCATCTGCAGATAAACTGTTTGTCCCTTTGAGCATAACTTTACTCATTAAACGAGTAATACCATTATTCTTTAGATTTTCACTTAGCACACCGCTTCGAGAGCCATATCTGAAATGAGTAAATGGCAAAGATGAGTCTTCTCTTAGAAGTAATCGCAGGCCATTAGGTAATTCTATTTTCTTTATTTCATTATTTTTACTGAAAGCGTTTATTACGCTATTACTCTTAATTTCTTTATCAGGTGTAAGAGCATATAAAGTACTATTATTTTTTGTTAAATATTTATTAGCAACAGCCAGTAACATTTCAGGAGTAATATTTTGCACTGCTTCTAAATGACGCCAAGAAAATTTAAGATCATTTGCGTAAAGCCAATTTCCCCCTAAGTCGCCAGCTTGACCTTGAACTGTACGAAGCGTTGATAAATTGCCAGCAGTAAATTGTTTGATTGCTTTAGACAATTCGTCTTCACTTACTAGATTCTCTTTAAAAAAGTCTAATTCCCGCAGCATGTTCTCTCGAGCTTTAGCGAGTTGCGAGGGATCTGATTGTGCACTCATCCCAAACATTCCTGCATTTTCAGATGAAAAAGTCCAAGAATCGGCAGTATGAACTAATGCTTTCCGATCTCGAACTTCACGAAACAATCTTGAACTTCTACCACTTCCAAGAAGGACAGAAAGAACATCTAATGTTGGGATATCATCGTGTCTAATGTCAGGAATATGCCAGGAATAATGAAAATGAGCGTGTTCAAAAGGTGCATTCTCAATTCTTTCTCTAGCTGAAATCTGTCGAGGCTCAGATTCAATTAACACTGAGGGCAGGGGGCGCATGGGATAATTAGAATATTTATCATTTATTAATGACAATACATTATCCTTTTCTATATCACCGGATACAACAAAGAAGCAGTTGTTTGGGGCATATCTATTTTGGTAATACTCATTTATAGAATTACGATCTAGTTGATCGAAAATATCACGATAACCTATTACTGTATGTTTATAAGGACTCTTAGTATAAGCTGTTTCAAATAATCGGCGACTTGATCGACGAGAAGGGTCATCATTACCCATTTCCATCTCTCTTCTAATCACATCTAATTCTGTCTTTAATTCATCATCTGGTAATGTTGCATTTAGTCCAATATCGGACAGAACATCTATTGCTATATCTGTTCCTTCAGAAGGAAGAGTTACATGGTAAACAGTTCGATCAAAAGAAGTGTAAGCGTTAAAATATCCACCTGCGTCTTGTATTAAGTGATCTATCTCTGTGCCCGATCTAGTAGTTGTTCCTTTAAACAACATATGCTCAAGCACATGAGATAATCCAGCACCCAACCATTTTCCTTCATGAATACTTCCTGTTTTACACCATAATTGAATTGCGGCTACTGGAGATGATTTATCATTACAAAAAATCACCTCTAATCCATTATTAAGTCTTTCAACACTTACTTCTTGATGAAAACTCTTTAAATTCATAAATAATAGTTAACGCTTAATTAAATATAACATTTATTGTGCGAATTTTATTGAAATGCCCAACCAAATCTATGAGGCCTTGTTCGACCAGGTTGTGAAAAAAATGGCCAATAAATAAAGGATGGAGTTCCAAAGATATTTTTTCCAGGTAAAGTACCCCAATCCCTAGAGTCAGTAGAATTCATAGTATTATCTCCAAAAGCTAAGTATTCATTATTTGGTATTTTAAATTCATAATTCTTACTTCCAAAAAAACGAAATCTATAAGGAGATAAAAGCCCTTCATTTTGTTTAGATTCAGCGTATCCAATTCTATTAACATGCCCAGAAAATTCACTGTCTTTAGCAAACTTTTTAGTATCATCCAATTCAAACGAATAAAGAAATTCAAATGGATGATCAGTAGAATCTAACCTTTTTCCATCAACAACAACGTGACGATCATCTCCAATACTAATTTTCTCATTAGGAAGCCCTATTAATCTTTTTATATAAAACAAATCTTGCTGTAAGGATTGTATGCTTTTTGTTTCGAAAACAATTATTTCTCCTCTTTTTGGTTTTCTAAAATTATATATAAATCTGTTTACAAGCAAATGGTCACCGGATTCTCTTTTCATTTTAAAAATATCATCCCCTTTTTTAAAATCGTAACCATTTTGGTAATTATTTATAAAGTTTTGACTTGTGAATATCTGACTATAACCACGTTTATAATTTGAAAAATAACTTTCATTTTTACCGTTCATTGGAGGTATTATATCACGTACTATTTCTTCTCCAGTATTTTGATCAATAAATTTAAATTTTTGACGTTTTAAAAACTTTAAGAACGGCCTTACATTCTCAATCTCTTTTAATCTCCAATCCCCTTCTGCTTTAAGATGATAGTGAGAGACCCCACTTAACCAACTTTTTAAAAATCCTTCTACACCAGTAATGGCGTCTTCATCTTGGCTTATCACACTTTCTGTTATGCCATAAAGTGTTGGTTGCATAGAGCCAGTTGGTATGCCCATAGGTTGAAAAAAGAATGTCCTTATACTCATAGCTATTGCTACTGCGAATAATCCTACTTCAATGTTTTCTCTAATTTGAGGGCTTTTATATTGTATTAATGAATTACTACCTATTTCCTCTAAATTTTTAATAGCTTTATTAAGATTTTGTTTATCATAAACATCTTTAAGAGTCTTATGAAGTTTATCTATGGCTTCCTGAACTTTTCTTAAATCCTCTTCACCTAATAAATCTTTCTGATGATTGACTAATTTTTGTGCATGATGCCGAAGCTCTGAAGCTCTTCTAACACTCCTGAAAATTAACCATCTTAAATAATAAAACATTTTTTATGCTTTCAGAACTTCGATAAATGCACTTTGAGGAATATTTACTGAGCCAATTGTTTTCATGCGTTTTTTTCCTTGTTTTTGTTTTTCAAGAAGCTTTCTTTTTCGACTGATATCACCTCCATAACATTTAGCGGTAACATCTTTTCTTAAAGCGCTAACTGTTGATCGAGCTACAACCTTTCCTCCAATTGCAGCTTGGATAGCAACTTTAAATTGTTGAGGAGGAATAACATCTTTTAGTTTTTCTGTTAACGCTCTCCCTCGTTGCTCAGCTTTATCCCTGTGAACAATTAAAGAAAATGCATCAACTGGTTCCCCATTAACAAGCATGTCCAATTTAACCATTTTTGCTGCCTCATAACCACTATGCTCATAGTCTAATGATCCATAACCTCTTGTTATACTTTTTATTCGGTCATGAAAATCAATTAATATTTCATTAAGTGGAATCTTACCTTTTAATATAACTCTAACAGCATCCAGAGTTTCGGTCTCGTGAATAATCCCTCTCTTTTCAGCAGTTAAATTCATCATATCACCAATATATTCATTTGGACACATTAGATATGCATCGACCATAGGTTCTGATATAGTTGTTATGTAATTTGGTTCCGGCAAGTAGACAGGATTGTCTATATCTATTTCATTTCCGTCTGTTGTTATTACTTTATAAATAACACTAGGATAGGTAGCAATAATATCCATTCCAAATTCTCGACGAAGTCGCTCTTGTATTATCTCTAAATGAAGTAATCCAAGAAATCCACATCGAAAGCCAAAACCCAGAGCTGCTGAGCTTTCTGCCTGATAAAAGAAAGCAGAGTCATTTAATTGTAATTTTGCTAAATTACTTTTGAGATGTTCGTAATCAGCAGAATTTATTGGATATATCCCACTAAAAACCATTGGTTTTATCTCTTGAAACCCTGGTAAAGCATTTGCTGGATTTCTTGAATCCGTCAAAGTATCACCAATTTTCACATCAGATGGAGATTTAATATTTGCGGTAACGTATCCAGTCTCTCCTTCACCGAGTTGTGGCCTCTTGTATGGTTTTGGATTAAAACTGCCAACTTCTTTTATTTCGACAGTTTTATTTGTATGCAACATTTTAATCTGCATTCCAGCTCTAAAAGTTCCACTAAAAACACGTAAGTGGGCAACTACACCACGATACGAATCAAAATATGAATCAAAGACTAATGCTTGTGTTTTTTCTAAAGAACCCTCTTTTGGATGTGGAATTATTTTGATGATTGATTCTAATACATTCTCAATTCCTGTTCCCTCTTTAGCGCTAGCAAGAACTGCTTCCTCTGATGGAATAGCAAGTATGTCTTCAAGTTGTTTTTTAACATTTGGTATATCTGCATGTGGTAAATCTATTTTGTTTATTACTGGTATAATAGTAAGATTGTGATTCATCGCTAGATTCACATTAGCCACAGTTTGCGCCTCTACTCCTTGCGCTGCATCTATTATTAATAATGCCCCCTCGCACGCACTTAAACTTCTTGAAACTTCATATGTAAAATCAACATGACCCGGTGTATCAATTAAGTTTAATTCGTATTCTTCACCATCTTTTGCTTTGTAATACATAGTTACAGGGTGAGCCTTAATCGTTATACCTCGCTCTTTTTCTAAATCCATAGAGTCGAGCAATTGGTTCTCCATTTCACGATCAGATATTGTTCCAGTCATGTGCAACAACCTATCAGAAAGAGTCGTCTTTCCATGATCTATATGAGCAATAATGCTAAAATTTCGTATTTTTTTTATTTCCATTAACGATACCAACTCCTTGATTCGGCTGCTGCATGGCAGACCCCCATCCTGCATATTCTAAAACTAAGAATATTGGAAAAGAAATATACTGAGCGAGAACGTTTATAAAAGCGTAATTTAATAATTTATTACAGTTTCCTCAGACAAGGGATTAAGTTTTAAAATCAAAAATATATAATGTTTTTAAAAGCTTGGACATTCAAATTAAGATATGTAAAAACTCTTCAGTTCTTTTCCTGCTGATGCACGTGATTTGCAACAGTCCCTGGACCTTAGATCAACTGGGCAAGGAACCTGCACTCGAGTTGTGACCGACGGGCCTTTACTGGAAGTCGCGATGTATGACGAGCCGGATCCACTTATACCTTACGTTCATCGGATTAGTTCAACACGGTGTTGGCGGGATTTTGAAACCCGCGGCTGAAAGGCTGCGGGTTTTTTCTTTCGAAAAGGTAACATCCATTGATACATTTCACCCATGACTGGTGATTTGTTTTCAAAAACTAATCCCCCCATATCTGACAATAAAATGTCAGAAAAAGAATCATTACCCAATCAGTCTCATGTTCCTTTAGCTGCCAGAATGCGCCCACGCAACTTGAATGAATATTTTGGGCAATCTCATATATTATCTCCTGGGAATTTGTTAAGACGAGCAATTGAAGCAGACCGAATTCAATCTTTAATTTTTTACGGCCCTCCAGGAACAGGTAAGACAAGTTTGGCTCAAGTTATAGCAAATCAAACTAAGAGCAAATTTGAACGTTTAAGCGGAGTGGAATCAAATGTTTCTGATATGAGAAAGATTTTGTACTCTGCTTCTAACCGTTTAGCTAACACAGGTAAAACGACATTATTATTTATTGACGAAATTCACCGATTTAATAAATCCCAACAAGATGTTCTTCTTCCTGATGTCGAGAACGGTGCGGTTCGGCTTATTGGAGCCACCACACATAATCCATTTTTCTTCGTCAATTCACCTTTAGTTTCAAGATCACAAGTGTTCGAGCTTGAACCTTTAAGGGAGAAAGAAATACACAAACTTCTTCAAGAGGCATTAAATGATTCAGACAGAGGTCTTGGGCATTTGAATTGCCTTATTGATGAAGGCGCACTTGAACATTTATCAAAAGCATCTAACGGTGATGCACGCAAAGCACTTAACTCTTTGGAGATCGCAACTTTAACTACTCCCCGAAATGATGACGGAATAATTAATATTACAATTGAAGTGGCTGAACAATGCATACAAAAAAAGTCAGTAGTATACGACAATGATGAAGATGAACATTACGATACCATTTCTGCATTTATAAAATCAATGCGAGGAAGTGACCCTGATGCAACATTATACTGGCTAGCCAAAATGATTCATGCTGGAGAGGATCCTAGATTCATCGCACGAAGAATCATTATTCAAGCTTCAGAGGATGTGGGACTAGCTGACCCTATGGCATTGGTTCTTGCAAATGCTGCGTTTCAAGCAGCCGAATTTATCGGATGGCCAGAAGCAAGAATTCCTATTGCTGAAGCTGCCATATATGTAGCATGCGCAAACAAGAGCAATAGCGTAATAAAAGCAATTGATGCTGCTTTAAATGATATTAAAACAGGCATTACTCTTCCTGTTCCCGTTCATTTAAAAGACTCTCATTATACTGGTGCTGAAGCACTTAATCACGGAGAGGGTTATCAATATTCACACGATTTTCCTAATCACTTTGTTGCTCAAGATTACCTTGGAGATAAGAAATTATTTTATAACCCAACTGAACAGGGAATTGAAAAAAAATTAAAGGCTAGAGTTGATTATTGGAGGAGCCAATTCTCGAAAATCAAGAAATCTTCAACCTCAAAAAAAACAACTTAAAAGATGGGTGATCAAATAAAGATTTATAATAGTAATTCTCATATTTGTTTACTTAAAGACAAAATGAGAAAGCAAATATCCACTGCAAAAAACTCTATTTCAAAGAAAGAAATGCACGAGCAGTCATCTCAGTTATGCGACCTAGTACAAAGAACGGAAGATTGGATTAACAGTAAAACTGTTTTATTATACAGAAATCTCAACAAAGAAATAAGTGTTAATTCATTGATTGAACAAGGGCTAAAAAGCAATAAAACCGTCGCCCTGCCCCGTTACGAATCAAAAGATATGAAATATTCTGCATGCGTTATAAAAAGTTTAAAAGATTTAGTTGTTGGTAAATATAACATAATGGAACCATCTCAAAACTGTAATAAGATCAACATTAACCAACTGGACTTAGTGATTGTCCCTGGAGTAGCATTTGATCGCTTCGGTGGTCGGTTAGGCCGAGGAAATGGATATTACGATCGATTTCTAAAAAACTTGAAGGCTATATTTTATGGGGTTTGTTTTAAGCAACAAGTTGTGGATAAAACTCCACAAGATTTACATGATGCAAAAATGGATATAATCATGACTCCAGATGGAAAACTCGATTTAAATTAAGATCATGCATTTGTTATTAGCATCAGTAGAAACTTGGATCGCTTGGGCAATAGTAACTTTGGTGATACTCATTGGAATGGTATGGATTCGAAAGGATCAAAAGCGACAAATACGCCGTGCACTTCATAGCACAGAGTCGTCCTTAAAAGAGCACTCACGAAAAGAGGCAGAGGTGCTTACTAGAAGCGCACGAATGCTAACTCGCGAAGAAACAAAACGACTAAGAGATGATTTAGAGAATACTATCGGTGCAGAAAGTGAAGAAATTCGACAGCGCGAAAAACGACTTGAAGAGAGAGAATCATTACTTGATAGGCAGCTTCAAACAGTTCTGGAAAATGAATCAAGACTAAAACAAGAACGAGCTGATTTTGAAATTTTTAAGGATGATCTTAAAAAAAGAGAATCAGCAACTAAAAAGCTAGCTGAAAAATATAAAGACGAGCTTTCAATAATATCAAAGCTTTCTGAAGATCAAGCAAAGGAAAAGTTTTTTGATTTGATTCGTGATGAACATCAAATTGAAGCTAGCCAAATTGGTAAAAGTATCTTGAACGAAGCTAAAGACAACGCCGAAGGTGATGCTCGAAGATTAATTGGTATAGCTATTCAGAGATACGCAGGCGAACACACTTACGAAAGCACAACTGCAACTGTATCTTTGGGTGGAGACGAAGACATTAAAGGTCGAATTATTGGAAGAGAAGGACGCAATGTTCGTGCATTTGAAGCCGCAACTGGAGTAACTGTATTAATAGACGACACCCCTAATTCAGTTGTGCTTTCAGCGTTTGATCCAGTCAAGCGCGAGATAGCACGAGAATCAATGAATCGACTTGTAAAAGATGGCAGAATTCATCCAACCAGAATTGAGGAAATTGTAAAGAAAGTATCTGAAGAGAACACATATAACATGGCCAATTTAGGAGAGGAAGCAGCATCTAAAGCTGGTGTCATTTCACTAAACAAGGAGATTTTGGGTATGCTAGGTAAACTTCGTTACCGCAGCAGCTATTCACAGAACGTTCTCGCCCATTCAGTAGAAGTTGCAAATCTAATGGGCCTTCTTGCTGGAGAAATGGGGTTAGATATAGCAAAGGCAAAAAGAATTGGCCTTTTACATGATATTGGAAAAGCTATGTCGCAAGAAGTTGATGGCCCTCATGCAATTGTTGGTGGTGATTTCATAAAACGTAATGGCGAGCCTGAGGATGTCGTGAATGGCGTTTCATCCCACCACGGAGAAGTTCCATACAATTATATTTGGGGTATCCTTGTAAGTGCTGCCGATGCCATTAGCGCTTCAAGACCTGGCGCCCGATCTGAAACCATGTCAACCTATCTCAAAAGATTGAGTAATTTAGAAAAGATCGGCAAATCATTTGAAGCCGTAGAAAAGTGTTATGCAGTTCAAGCTGGAAGAGAAGTAAGGATTTTGGTAAATCCCAGTAAAGTAACTGATGAGGAATCTTATGATTTAGCACGGAAAATTGCGCGTAAAATTGAAGATGAATTACAATATCCAGGACATATAAGGGTAACAATGGTCCGCGAAAACCGCTTCGTCGAATATGCAAAATAATTTATAATTCTCATTATTAATTTTTATATCAAAAAAACTTAGACTGCGAAATGAAATTCAAACAAGTCATATACATATTATGCATATCTTGCAGCCTTCTAGTTGATTTTAAATCCTTGAATGCAGCATCCCTTGTTAATGGTAATGATTTAGCTCTTTCTATACGAAATACAATCCCATCAGAAAACAATTCTATAGCTGCTTCAATGGAAGTAACTTTAAAGAATCGAAAGCGCATCAATACAAGCTTAACAATAGAAACAAAATTATTAAGCCAAGATGAATTCTTAACTACTTATAAATCTTCTCCTCCAAATAATACAACTTGGAAAATAAAGCGAAAAATTAGAGAGAAAAATAAATATCAAATTCAACCAGAAAAAAATAATTCAGAAAAAAACATCTACATAGGTCTTGCTAACTCGTCTTTTACTTTGGCGGATTTAGGTTTGGAGTTCTTACATTGGCCTATTCAAAAAACAATTCGAAAACAAAGAAGAAAAAGCAGATTATGCCATGTCCTTGAAAGCAAGCCTATCAAACAGGCTAGTGAAGAATATAGCCGTGTACTTTCATGGATTGATGAAAAATCAGGAGCAATAATTGCTGCTGATTTTTTTGATTTAAATAACAACCTCTTAAAGAGATTCAGCGTAAAAGGATTAACAAAAATAAAAGGCCTTTGGCAAGTAGATGAGTTAGAAATGCGAGATTACAAAAACGGCACAAAAAGCCGTTTGAAGCTCAGATATTAACAAATTAAGATTTGAAATTAAAAAACAGATTAGAACAGGACCCATTATTTAAATGGATTTTTTACTTTTTTGTTGGGTTGGTCGGAATAACTCCTATGATCTATGGACTTGTTAAATTGAATCAAGGCGTTTCTTGGGGAGGAATTCTAGTATTACTCATCTTTATTTTTATACCTTGCGCAGCGTTTCTTGCTATTTTTTTTGCTCCTTTTTTAATTGATAAAACTATCGCCTCTCCTATTGGTCAGATATTTACCGGGAATCCAAATATTATTGAAGACAAGCCTATTTATGGCCCAGTAAAAGCTAACCGCAATCAAGGTGACTACAGACAAGCTCTGAATCTTGTTGAAGCTCAATTAAAAAAACACCCCTTTGACTTTGATGGGCTTATGCTTAAAGCAGCAATACAAGCAGAAGACTATCATGATTTGAACGCAGCAAAGGAAACACTTGATATTGCACTTATTGACAAAGACCAAAAAAGATACAATTTACCAATTGTTTATAACAAGATTGCTGACTGGGAATTAAATATATTTAATTCAATCTCATGTGCTAGACAATCGTTAGAAACAATTAGAGAAACTTATCCAGGCACTAAAGCCGCACAACTTGCAGCACAACGAATAGCAGCAATGGAATTTTATGATGAATCAATTGTTGCACCCACAAAAATTAGTGATTCTTACAATGATATAGTTGAAGAGTCTTCTAGAAACGAACTTAAAGAAGGACTTCTCAAGTTTCCAAAAAAAGAACAAACTGACTATGAAAATGAGAGTGAAAAACTGTTATCTATATGTTTAAAACGTGTAGAAGACCATCCTGAATCAATTATTAATCGTGAGGACCTTGCTCGATATTATTTTGATCACAAAAAAGAATGGGAAATGGCAATAAAACAATACGAATTATTAATCAGCATGCCGGGAGCTTCCACAAACCAGAAAGTAGAATGGCTAAACAAAATTGTTGATATCAAAGTAAAGTCAGGAACAAGGCTGGAAGAGATAACGCCTATCCTGGACCGTGTTGTTAATATCAACCCAGAAAGTGCCGCAGCAAACAGAGCTCAAAGCCGTATCATGCATCTACCAATTGAAATTAGAGTAGCAAACAAAAAAAAAGTGCCACTTAAATTAAAGCAGCACGATGAAGATCTAGGGCTAATTTAAAAATAAAACAAATTAATTCTGAGGTAGAACAAGTCCCAGAGCAATTTGTTTATCTATTTCAGAGGCTGTAGTCAAATCCCCTGTACCACGCGAAGTTCTTGCTTGAACAACAACTTCAGTGACAAGTGGTTCAACCTCTTTAACAGTCACATAAACCGTTCTTTTATCAACTTTAGCCGTTAATGTTTTTGTGATTATATCGTCATTAGTTATAGTACCTACTCGAGATAATACTTCCCTTGCAGAATTTAAAATCTGATCTAAAGGACGCTCATAACGACTTATAATCTTGTCTCGGGAGACAGGAACACCGAATTTATTTCCAACAGGCGTGTTTATGCACCCAACATTGCTGAAAGCCAAAACTGTAATTAAACCAAACAGGACTAAACGAAAAGTCATGGCCCACATACCAATCAAATCTGATTTAAGCGTCAAGTCATTTGAGGCAATTGTGGATAAGTTATTTGTCTTTTATAAAGTAAAAATGAACAAAACAAAGAGTTTAAATGTCTTGATACATGCTCGTATGAAAACCCATAAGATAACAATTTTATTAATCTTGATAATTAGCTTTTCAAGCTCTTCTTTAATAAATGGCGATTCATCATCTAATACTTCGCCTATTAAAAATGATGAACAACGATTGAGTAATACTGTTTTAGCTGTATCGGACGTTATGCCCAGTGTTGTAAATATTGCTACAAAAACGAGAGTTCAAAGAGTGGGCTACTTATACGACTGGTGGCGTGATAACTGGACTCCTTATGCACAGGATCTCCCGCCGCAAGAAAGCGCTGGATCAGGTGTAATAATAAGTCAGATGGGACACGTATTAACAAATGTACATGTAGTTCGAGATGCTGATGAAATATGGGTTAAAATAACTGACAAAGATGGGGATCAACAACTTTATCAAGCTGAGGCTATTGCAGGCAGCTTAACAACTGATATAGCTATCTTAAAAATTATTCCTAAAAAGGAAGGCGAACTTTTCCCTGCAGCTTTTTTTGCCAAAGAAGGCGACTTGCTACTAGGGGAAACAGTAATTGCCTTGGGGAATCCTTTCGGCCTAGGCGGATCAGTAAGCAAAGGAATATTGAGTTCGAAGAGTAGGCGAATAGCAGATATAGGAGAAAAACTCGAAATTCCTGATTGGCTTCAAACAGATGCTTCTATAAACCCCGGAAATAGCGGAGGCCCATTAATAAATCTAAATGGTGACATTATTGGAATAAATGTAGCAGTTCTTAAAGAAGGCCAAGGCATCGGTTTTGCCATACCAATAAAAAGAGTAAACCAATCCTTGTCACGCTTATTTACTCCAGAGTTTTTAGATGACAATTGGTTCGGTGCTGCAATCAGTACAGATGAGCGCCCTCCCAAGATAATTAAAATAGAATCCGGAAGCCCAGCTGATAAAGCAGGATTAAAAAAAGGAGATGAATTAATAGCATTAAACGGAATAAGAACTAAAACTTTTATTGATTTCTCTAGCAATTTAGTAGGGCTTGGAGAAAACAGGGATATAATGATTGAATTTAATAGAAACATGCAAAGTAAGAAGGTTAAAGTTAGATTGATTCCAGAAAAGGCTATTTTTAATTCTGGTTTGATTCGTCAAAAAACTGGAGCTATTTTTAAACCACTTACTTCAGAACTAGCAGATGCTTTGAACTATGATTCAACTAATGGTTTCGTAATAAGCCAAATTGACAAAGATTCACCTGCTCAAAAAGCAGGGCTTATACCAGGTTTAATTATCACTTCTATTAATGGAGAGAAATTTAATAATATCGAAGACTTTGCACGTTTACTTTACGCAAAAGAAACTGGTGATGAGATAAATCTTGAAATTGTCCAGTTACGACAAAGAGGGCTATTTGTTAGACGCTCCACAGGTAAATTATCACTCAAATTATTGTAATTTACTCGACAGATCTTTCTTGCCGTCTAATTTTTTCCATTCATTAATTTGAAGTGATTTATTAATTTATATGATTAAAACACAAATTGTTCATTTATTTATAATGCTAACTCTAGTATTTCAAAATACTACGGTTGCTGCCCCTCAACCTTCTGGAGAGCAGGCTGACGGCCCATTTCGAAAAGTCATTCTCGTTTCTGATAAAGACCTTAATGGCGATGATCAAACCGAAGACAATCTAAAGGACCCAATGGAGCTTAGTATTTCGAAAGATGGCCGGGTTTTCTATGCTCAGCGAAATGGGGAAGTTCATTGTTGGAATCCAGATACAAAAAAAACTACTGAAATTGGGAAATTGGAAGTTTTTACAGGCTTAGAAGACGGCCTTCTCGGTATTACACTTGATCCAAATTTCACAGAAAATAATTTTCTATATTTATTTTACTCACATCCCAAAACTGAAATAGAACATGTCAATCGTAAGCCGAGAAAAAAAGGATTTAACATTGTATCAAGGTTTACGGTGAAAGATGGTAAAATCGACCTTTCTTCAGAAAAGGAAATGATCCGAATTAAAACACAACGAGATGAGTGTTGTCATTCTGGCGGTTCTTTGACATTTGATAGTAAAGGAAACTTATATGCGTCTGTCGGCGATAACACTAATCCTTTTGCATCTGATGGCTTTGCCCCAATTGATGAACGTCATGGTCGTTTTGCTTGGGACGCTCAAAAATCATCTGCTAATGCAAATGATCTTCGAGGTAAAATATTAAGAATCACACCTCAACCTGATGGTTCTGTCAAAATTCCAGAGGGAAATCTATTTGACGCCGTGAATCACGGCGCTAGATCTGAAATATATGTTATGGGTAATCGCAACCCATTTCGAATTTCTGTAGATCCTAAAAATGGTTTTCTTTACTGGGGAGAAGTTGGTCCAGATTCTGGAGGGCGACGAGAAAATAGAGGCCCAGCTGGTTATGATGAAATCAATCAAGCTAGAGGAGCTGGTAATTTTGGATGGCCTCATTTTATAGCAAATAACAAACCATATAACAGATACGACTTCGATTCTAAAAAATCCCTTGATCCATTTTCTGCACCAAAACCTGTTAACAAATCTCCGAATAATACCGGGATTAATGAGCTGCCTCCTGCTCAGTCTGCTTTCATTCATTATGCTCATTTTCCATCTGTTAAATGGCAAACATTGAATGCCGGCGGTGGTCGAACTGCAATGGCTGGCCCTGTATATTACTTTGACGAAAAATTAAAAAATCCCAATAAATTACCAAAGTCCTTTAACCATTCACTCTTTATTTATGAGTGGTCTAGAAACTGGATAATCAACGTCAAACTCGATGAAAACCAAAACCAAATCGGAATGGAACGATTCTGCCCTAAAATGACATTTAAACGACCTATGGACATGGAATTAGGACCTGACGGATGCCTTTATCTAATAGAATGGGGAACTGCTTGGGGAAAGAATCAAGACACCCAAATAGTTAGGATTGAATATCATCCAGCTGCGCAGGCCTCAATTAGCAAATAACATTAATGACTTCGTCTCAACTCTGGAAATTATTAAACAAGCCTAAAAGGCTAATTCTAATAGCAGGACCTTGCGTAATTGAATCGGAGTCACTTTGTTTAAAAATTGCAAAGTCGCTAAAGAAAAGTTGTGATTCACTTGGTATAACTTTTATTTTTAAGGCTAGTTACGATAAAGCAAACCGAACCTCATCAGCATCTAAACGTGGACCTGGTATTGAAAACGGATTAAAGATATTAAAGAATATCCGTACAAAAGTTAATATTCCTGTTCTAACTGATGTTCATACTGACAAAGATATTTGCCTAGCATCTGAAGCGGTTGACATACTCCAAATCCCTGCATTTTTGTGCCGTCAAACAGACTTAATAAGCACAGCAGCAGAGACAGGAAAAATCATTAACTTAAAAAAAGGGCAATTTCTTTCTCCTAAAGAAATGGATCAGGTCGCAGAAAAAGTTAAGACTTTAGGTAATAATAAAATTATTCTAACTGAGAGAGGAACATGTTTTGGATATAATAATCTTGTTGCTGACATGAGGTCCATTCCTATTATGAAAGATTTAGGATATCCAGTAGTGTTTGACGCTACCCATTCAGTTCAATTGCCTGGAGCTGGAGGAAACCGCTCCAATGGACAAAGAGAATTTGCTCCAGTTTTAGCAAAGGCAGCATTAGCAGCAGGAGCTAACGGCCTATTTATTGAAACGCATCCCCATCCAGATCAATCACCAAGTGATGGACCAAACATGATACCTTTGAACCAAATGAACAGTACATTAAAAAAGTTATTGAAAGTCTTTAATGCTGTTCAATAAATGAACTTTAGAATTCTATAAACGTAATTCAAAAGTTGTTCCATTTGTTCCGGTTTCAAATAAAATTAATTCAGCACCTATTGAAATAGATAATTTTTTACTAATTGCAAGGCCAAGGCCACTTCCCTGCTCTTTTGTACTGTTGCCAGCTTTAAATAGTTTTTCTTTTAAATTATTTGGTATTCCTGGTCCATTATCAGAAATTCTTAATACACCAGCCCCATGAGATCTAATAAAGATCTCACCATTACTTCCGCAAGCTTCAATTGCATTACATATAATATTTTCCATAATAAGCAAAATCAATCCAGCCTTCCTGTTATCTAATTGTAAATTATCATTAGATTCGAAAACTAATTTTACATTATTTACTTCAGCTATATTTGCTAATCTATCGCTTAACACGTAAAGCAGCTCGGTTATTGAGATTTGATATGATATTTCGCTTTCATTCTCCCTAAGAGTCATAACAACATCTTCAATCATTTTCCCCATGCGCTCTGTAGCTAATATAGCTTCACTGGATTCTGTTTCAGCCGGTAAATTTTTTAAGTGAGCTTTTACAGCAGACAAAGGGTTTCTTAATCCATGAACAAGATGTGATGAAATACTTCCGACCGCAGAAACTTTATCTGATAAAGCTAAAGCTTGATTAGCATTATTAAGAGCTTCTGTTCGCTTAATTAGCCTCTTGTTAATTAAACTTAATAAACGATATGATACCATTTGAACAATTATAATCAGTGCTAAACCAGCAAAAAATATAAATAAGCTTTGGCTTTTAATTCGATTATTGAGTTCGTAAATATCATTACGCACATTATCTCCATCTAGAATTAATTGAACTATACCATGTAATTTTTTGTCATCAGCAGCACTCAATGGTAAAGTTATTACTAATATAGATATATCTTCATTAGTTTTTTCAAAATCTGGTGTAAGTATCCAATCTTCAATATTAACTTTTTCATAAAGTTCCGAATAAGGAGTTAAAGATTTTAAGTTTATAATCTGCTTACTGTTTAAAAATCCTTCTCTAATTGTTTCCGGAAAAGAATAAATGTAATTTCCATCTTCTGTATACAATCTAAAGCCATTTGCACCACTAAGCTCGCTGATTTCTTCCATTATAATCAACTGGTCAGCTGCATTATCAATAGACAAATCACCATAGGCTTCAATCACACTCTCCTGATGAACTAAAGTTATTGCTTGAAGAACTTCTGCCCTGTTTCTTAGCACCTGATCACGTAACTGTAAGCCTAGGCGATTATTGGAAATCCATATTGCCGTCGCAAAAACAAGGGAAATAAAGACGGTAGAAAAAAGTTGTAAATTATATTTCAATTAAATAAGGACAAGTAATAAAACTAAAAAGACAAATTAATAAACGAATCTAATTATCAATGAGTTACATCAAATATACGAATGCATTTGCCTTAACAAAATTATCATCGGAAGATCTGCTTATGCCACTAGTGGTCAATGATCAAAGAATAGACGACGCCATAATCGATCAAGAATTTTCCGCAATAAAAGCTCATTATGAAAGTATGGGTTCTATGTCCTGTTGCGAACGTGATGAAGAGTTTCGAGGTTATGCTCGAGATAATATAGTTTTCCGAGCATTACTCACTCAGGAAGCGCAAAAAACTATAGATCATCCAGGCAAAGAACAAATCGATGAAGAATTTTTAAGATTAAAAAAAGAAAATGGTGGTGAAGATGAATTTTATGCAAACATGAATCTAACTCATGATCAGGATGAAATGATAAAAGATGATCTTGCCCTAAACATTCAAGTTGAGAATTTAAGATCGAAAATATTTGAAGAAATTTCAGAACCTAACGATAAAGAATTGAATGAATATTATTTAAACAATAAAGATCAATTTCGAGAACCAGACGAAGTTCGGGCCTCACATATTTTCAAGTCAGTTCGAGAAGTTGAAAAGCGAGAAGAAGTATTTAATGAATTATGCGACATACGAAAACAGCTTGTTGATGGATTAGATTTTTTTGAAATTGCAAAAAAATGTTCAGACAAACCTCAAGACGAAATAGACCTCGGCTTTTATAAAAGAGGAGAACTAATGGATGAATTCGAAATAATAACTTTCTCATTAAATGTTGGTGAAGTAAGTCCAGTCTTCAACACCCCTCACGGATTTCATCTCGCAAAGGTAACCGACCGTAAATTGGGTGAACTCAAACTTTTTGAAGATGTTAAGAACATAATAAATGATGAATTGATTCATTTGTCTCAAGATAAAAAACTCAATGAATTTGTTGAACAATTAAAGAAGACCGCAGATATAAAATATACTGAACCTAAAACTGATTTAGATGAAAATGAATAGATAAAAGTGATTCCGATTATTAAAATATTTGAAAAACTATTTAAAATCCCAAAAGGCCCAAAGTGTATTGAGTGTAAGTCTCTACTAATTGAATCAAATTGTCCTAATATGGACTGTCCAGTTGAGGTCGCATCATGGATAATGATGTGGGCATCTCCTGCTGCAGCAAACATCTCAATACTTGATGATAAAACCACCTTAAAATTAGCTCAATATAACTTAGTCATTCACCCAGCTGATCTTTACGATTTAAGCGAATCCGACTGGCTTCAAATCCAGACAATGGACAAGATTAAAATTGGAAAGATAATGCAACAGCTTAACCAAAGTAAAAGCATGGATGCAAAATCACTATTGTATGGTTTTAGGATTAAAGGAATGGATTTAGAAATGGCTAAAAATCTCACAAATAAGTTTCAAAGCATATCAAAAATAAGAGAGTTGAAAATTGAAAGCCTAATGACAGTTGATCGAATTAGCGAAGAAACAGCATTTAATATTAAACGGTGGTTTAAGGATTCATTTAATAAAAAAATGCTTAAGGCACTAGACAAATATGGGTTTCAACTTGATTAAAGCTTTGCAACTTCCTCAGCAATTTGAACAGCATTCAAAGCGGCCCCTTTTAGAAGCTGATCACCAACAACCCAAAAACTTAATCCATTACTTAATGCGCAATCTTTTCTGATTCTACCCGCCTTACAATTATCCAGACCTGCTACATCTATTGGAAGAGGGTATTTACAATTTGAAACATCATCAATTAGGTCGATTCCAGAAGCAGATTCAATTGCCTTCTTTGCTTCAAGAACTGATACGTCTTTCTCAAATTCAGCGCTAACAGCAATTGAGTGAGCTCTGAATACTGGAACGCGAACACAAGTCACACTGGCTTTAAAATCATGAAGCCCCATAATTTTTCTTGCTTCATTTTCCATCTTCATTTCTTCCTTAGTATATCCGCTCTCAAGAAACTCATCGACATGAGGTAATACATTAAAAGCAATTTGATGTGGGTAAACTTTTTTGGATGTATTTTTACCATTAACAATTTCATCTATTTGCCTCTCAAGCTCTACTATTCCCATAGCACCTGACCCTGAAACTGCTTGATATGTAGACGCGAAAATACGTTTTACTCCAAAGGCGAGATGGAGAGGATAAAGAGCCATCACTGTTACAATTGTTGAACAATTAGGATTAGCAATTATCCCTTTATGAGTAGCAACATCGACTGCGTTAATTTCTGGAACTACAAGTGGAACATCTTCATCAGAACGAAATGCACTAGAATTATCAACTACAATAGCTCCTGCCTCAACAGCAAATTCAGCATATTCTTTCGAAGTTCCACCTCCTGCACTAAAAAGTGCAATATCCACACCATGAAAAGAATCTTTTTTAAGTTCTTGTACAGTTATCGAATCCCCTTTAAACGATAGCGTTTTCCCAGCAGATCGTTGGGATGCAAGCAGAGATAATTTACTTACTTGAAAATTTCTTTTCTCGAGAGTTCTAAGCATCTCGATACCTACAGCACCTGTTGCCCCAACAATGGCGACATGTAAATCATTACTCATAAACGGGCGAAACTTTACTTTGGATTTTTTACCTGTCAATTGAAGTTGTTCGTAAATTGGTTAGAATTTAACAATAGCGAAATCAAATTATATTTAAGTGATTGACAGGCCATATGGTTTAAAGGAAATTTCGCCCCTATTTTTAAGGCTGCGTAGCTCAGTTGGTTAGAGCGTGGGACTCATAAGCCCGAGGTCGCTGGTTCAATTCCAGCCGCAGCTACCATAAATTTCTAAGGTTTTTCGCTTTTTAGTACTTCACCAAGTTTCGCTACAATATCCTAAAATATACCGGAATAGGCCAAGTTAAGGGGGATTGGGGGGGTAAATTATAGCAATGTTGGATGGCATTCCCGGCACATATCTTAAATCGTATCCCGCTTAACTAATAAGTCTCTTTCCTGTCTTAACTCCCCTTCCCTTTTTCTCGTAATTAGATTCATATAACTTTATTGTTTTTTTGTATCTACTAATAAGTAAATGCCTGAAATTTTCATTAGTTATTCTAGAGAAGACCAAGAACATGTATTTCCTGTAGTTAATAAACTTCGTGAGCAGGG
>SHAK01000026.1 GCA_004213515.1 Limisphaerales bacterium
ACTATCGTTGGACAACCGGCTGATGCACGAAAAGCTATCACTGAACTTGGTAAAAACAGAATAAAACTTCACGGAATAGCCGCTGATAAGCATATGGCTAATTTCGCAAAATCAAACCTTCAGAAACTTAGTGCAACATACCCAAACTTAAAAAGGGCAATCATCTTTCAACCTGAAAATTTTTATTGGCCTAATTTTTTAAAACGCGAAAACTTACTCAATGTTATGAAACAAATTTCCGTTGTTGCCATTATTGCAATAGGAATGACAATGATAATTATCACGGCTGGAATCGATTTATCTGTAGGCAGTTTAATTGCATTTTCAGGGGTAGTAACAGCTTTAGCTATTCAATCATTAGGAGGAAACAATCCGGAAATATGGCACCTCTGGCTTGGAGCATTAGCAGGTGCAATTGTTTGCGGACTTATTGGAATGTTTACAGGTGGATTAGTTACGATTTTCAGAATACCAGCGTTCATTGCCACATTAGGAATTATGTTTATCGCTAAAGGATTAGCATTTATTTTCTCTGATTCAGCACCAGTTCCAATTGATAACGAGGCATTCGGATGGCTTGGACGTGGTCGCACTTTTTTTGGCCTACCCAATAGCGTAATTCTTATGTTAGGGCTTTTTTTTACAGCCCACCTTTTAATGACTAAAACCTCTATAGGCCGGTATATCTATGCTGTTGGAGGAAATCCGGAAGCTGCACGATTATCTGGGGTACCTGTTAAATGGGTGCTAGTTTTTGTATACACATTAACAGGCCTTCTTGCAGGCCTTGGTGGAGTAATGGAGGCTTCTCTTCATATTACAGGTGACCCTAAATCAGGAGACCTTGTAGAACTTAAAGTGATTGCAGCAGTTGTTGTCGGCGGCACTAGTTTAGCTGGCGGACAAGGAAGAATATTAGGGACTTTAATTGGCGCTTTTATCATTGCTGTTATCAACAACGGAATGAATCTCACCGGTGTGGAGTCACATATGCAAAAAGTAATCTATGGCTCTGTAATTCTTGTAGCAGTATTAATTGATCAACTAAAAATTCACTTGATGAAACTTAAAAAATACTAATTCAGAAAAAACTCCGAACTTAAGAAGGATTAACGTATTTCTTCAGAAATATTTCTTCAGATTCAATAGTTCCAATAAGGACTAACTCATCGTCACTTTTAAGAACTTTTAACGGATCAAAATGAACTATGTGAGTATCCCTACCATCGACTTCTCTTTGTATAGCAATCACACTACATCCAGTTTGCTGCCTTATTTCAGACTCAACCAATGTTTTCCCTTCAAGTTGCTTCGGTAACTCTATCCTAAAAACATTCAGCCCTTCAGCCAGCATGAGGATGTCGCTGTGCTTAAGAAGGTTAAATATAATATTAGCTCCCATAGATGCATAAGAAGCAACAAAATCTGCGCCAGCTCGATGTAACGTACTAATATTTCGTTCGCGATTAGCACGACTAATGATTTGGACATCTGGAAATAATTTACGACAATAGATGGTAAGGTAAATATTAGTATCATCATTACCAGTTGTAACAATTACAGCTGAAGCATCGGCTATATTTGCTTTCTCAAGTACATCTAATCGGGCAGCACTACCTTGAACATAGTACTTCTCATTTCGAATTCGTTCCGGAAGCTCTTCAACTATAACGTATTTTAAACCTCTCTTAGCCAAAGCTCTAGCAGTTGCCCTACCTACCCGGCCTCCACCTAAAATAACTATATGAGTTTCTTCTTTTTGATAAATACAGAAAACTTCATTGTAATGCTGGATCATGTCTTTCGACCCGGCCAAAACAAGCACCGTACTTTCATTAACTTTAGTATCAGGCCCAGCTCCTTTATATTCACCACGCTCCCAGACACCAACAACACTGGTGTTGGTCATCTCACGAAAATTACACTCCGACAAAGTCTTACCAACAAGTGGCGTCCCCATAACCATGGCCTCAGCAATAAGTAATTCATCAAAATGACCAATCACATGAGCCATCGCATCATTAGCAATAGTTCGGCGAGCAAGAAATTGACCCAGTAGCTCGCCTAATCGAATTACATTAGAGCTTCCGGCTAATTCAAGAATGTCCACTGAAGCCTCAGACTTAGCTAATGTAACAACCCTAACCCGATTATCGACTAACTCTCTTACAGTAAAAGCAATATTAGCATTCGCTTCATCTTTACCCGTAGCGACTACCATTGCACATTGCTCAATTCGAACATTACTATAGAACTTAGGATCATCCAATTCACCAACCGCTACAGAAAAACCCTCATCATGTAAACGTAGCGCTTCATTCTTGTCACGAACTAGAAGAACATAAGAAATCTTATATTGATCTAATTTATGAATAAGGGCTCTGGATACAGCATCAAAGTTTGTTATAATAACATGGTCTCGTGTCTCTGCCCCAAGCTTCTTAGGAGTCCTTGCTTCATTTTGAGCTTCAATCCAAGGCTCATAAGCAAAGCGAATAAAAGCAAAAGGAAGTATAATTAACATAGACAACATTCCAAAGAGCATTACAGCAATGGAAAAAAGTTTACCTGGCCATTCATTAAAGGTGATCTCGCCATAACCTAAGGTAGTCATAGTAACCATCGTCCAATAAAAGCCATCGAACCAATGATAATCAGCACCCCTACCCTCAGCTTTCATTAAAAAATGAAAAAACCAGCTCGAAACAAGAATAAAAAAAAGCACAATGATGATCAATTTCATCAATTGGCTTATATTCCTGCGGCCAGAAGCCCCATTACCAGCCGCAGAATAAATTACAGAAGAGAGCGCCTTCATTAAACGGCAGTCCTTTCCGATAATAATTTAAAGTTAAAAAGAAAATTGCGGCCACAGAAGAACCGCAACACAAAATATTTGAATAATTTCTTTGTTTTCATCAGCACGCCGAAATCGCTGGTGATTTTCTCACCTGAATGAACAATTAATCTATTCATTCCGAATCGGCTTCACACTTACACTTGGCTTTTTCGAATTATTAAGTTAACAGGGGTAATCCAACAGTTATAAGTGCATTTTGAAAAGAAGTTTTTTACAAAACAGGATTGTTTTTCTACAAATAAATCACTTGGCTAAATCCCTAATGTTAAGTTTTAATAACCATAGAGGATTTTGAATTAAAAAACATATGAAATCTCGACCAAGAATTGGAGAAACAGCAGAAGTACAATTTATAGCTGAAGATAAGCATGCGATTGATTTTGCAACGGCAGGCATGCCTTCTGTTTTATCTACACCTTGGCTTATATGGTTCATGGAACATTCAGCACGTAAGGCGATGCTTCCACATCTGGAAGCAACAGAAAGCACAGTAGGGATGAATGTCGACATAGATCACTTAGCCGCAACGCCTACTGGCAGCAAAGTTAATTGCAAAGCCCAAGTACTTAGAATTGAAGACAACAAAATTCACTTTAAGATAGAAGCTTTTGACGAACATGAAAAGGTTGCGAGTGGATTACATAAACTAGCAGTTGTCGATAAAGTTCGATTAGCAAAACGAGTCGAGCGTAAACAGAAAAAAATATAACTTTAAGCAATCAAATCATGCACCACTTTACCGTGCACATCAGTCAGTCGAAAGTCACGACCGGCATGACGGTAAGTAAACTTTTCATGATCAAAACCCAACATCGCTAACATGGTTGCATGTAGATCATGCACATGCATCCTATCCTTTTCTGCTTTGAAGCCAAATTCATCAGTGGCCCCGTAGACCGTCCCTCCCTTTGCCCCACCTCCAGCCATCCACATCGTAAAGCCATGATGATTATGGTCTCGACCATTTATTTTTCCGGCATTAGCACCCGGTGTAGGCAATTCAACAGTTGGGGTTCGACCAAACTCACCCCCCCATAAAACTAAAGTCTCATCAAGCAGACCTCGCTGCTTCAGGTCCTGCAATAAAGCCCCAATAGCTTGATCACATTGACCAGCAAGTCGACGGTGTCCAACTTCAATATCATCATGGTTATCCCACGGCTGACCGCTACCATGCCAAACTTGCACAAATCTAACCCCTCGTTCCACCAATCTACGCGCAATTAAAAGTTGCCGAGCTTGTGTTCCCTTACCATAGGATTGACGTATATGTTCTGGCTCGCGATTAACATCGAAGGCTTCAGAAGCTTCCATTTGCATTCTGTAAGCTAATTCAAAAGACTGAATCCTTGCTTCTAGCTGAGCATCTTTTTGACGCTTTGCTGCATGCCTCCTATTAAGTAATTGGATAAAATCTAACTGCCTACGCTGTTCTTTTAAAGAAAGCTTACGGTTCTTTATGTGCTCAATCAGTTTTTCAACTGATGTGTGGCGAGTATTTATATGAGTGCCCTGATAGATTCCGGGCAAAAATCCAGACTGCCAGTTTTGAGATTCTTGAATTGGATATCCGGGGCACATAGAAATAAATCCTGGCAGATTTTGGTTTTCACTACCCAATCCATAAGTAACCCAAGAACCCACACTAGGCCGAATCAATCTCGCTTCCCCACAATTCATTAACATCAACGAAGGCTCATGATTAGGAACATCTGCATACATAGACCGTATGACAGCTATATCATCAATACATTTAGCTGTGTGTGGAAAAAGCTCACTAACTTCAATACCACTTTGCCCATAGCGCTTAAACTTAAACGGACTCGGAAATGCTGCACCAGTTTTACGTTCTGTACGTAGATTCTTTATCGGCAACAATTTTCCAGCATATTTATTAAGTGCTGGCTTGGGGTCAAAAGTATCAACATGAGAAGGGCCGCCATTTAAAAATATATGAATAACTCTTTTTGCCTTTGGCCGAAAATGTGATCCTTTTGCAGAAAGAGAGGAATCACCTAATAAATTATCTTTAGATGAAAGCATAGACCCTAAAGCAAGCCCAGCCATGCCAATGCCTGAACGAGAGAGATATTCTCGACGAGTCATAAAACTGTCACTCAACTTTTGAGAATGGTACTGCATCGAAAGAAAAAAATAACCCTCTAAACAAATAAGCGCTACATGAAAATTAAACCTTATCGACTGGATTATTGCCAGCAAGGCAAGTTAATGCTTCAATTTGGTATATGTTAATAGTTAAACGAATTTTTCAATTTTTTCTAATACTAGCTATTTTTTCATCCTTAGGACTTAAACAGGCTCAGGCAGCAAAAAAACTGCCTAATATTCTATGGATCACAAGTGAGGACAACGGGCCACATCTGGGATGTTATGGCGACGCTTATGCTACAACCCCCAATCTGGATCGCTTATCTAAAAAAGGGCTTCGATACACAAAAGCAAGTTCAACCGCGCCGGTTTGTGCTCCAGCAAGAACGACAATTATTTCTGGTATATATCCTCCAGCAACTGGATCTGAACATATGCGTAGCATGACTCATCTCCCAAAAAAGTTCAAAATGTACCCGGCATATCTACGCGAACTTGGATATTACTGCACAAATAATTCAAAAGAAGACTACAATTTAAGAGAGGACGGAAAAGTTTGGGATGAAAGCAGTAGAAATGCTCACTGGAAAAACTGCCCCGAAGGAAAACCTTTCTTTTCAATATTCAACCTTACCATTAGTCACGAGAGCCAGATTAGAAATAGAATTTCACCATCAAACAAAATTCATGATCCAAACAAAGCCCGCATTCCCGACTATCATCCTGACACTCCTGAAGTTCGCAAAGATTGGGCTCAATACTATGATCGTATCACAATGATGGACAAACTTGTCGGCAATACACTTAAGGAAATAAAAGATGCCGGACTCGCAGAAGATACTATTATTTTTTATTACGGAGACCACGGATCAGGAATGCCTCGTAATAAACGCTGGCCATATTTTTCCGGGCTAAACGTCCCTTTTATTGTTCACGTTCCTGAAAAGTATAAACACCTCGCTCCAACAGATTATAAAGCAGGAGGAACAAGTGATCGTCTTATTGGATTTATCGATCTTGCACCAACCGTATTGAGCATAGCTAACATTAAACCTCCCTCACATTTACAGGGACACGCGTTCATGGGAAAACATATAGATAAATCGCCAGAATACAGCTATGGATTTCGCGGTCGAATGGATGAGAGATATGATATGGTGCGCACTGTTTTTGATGGAAGATATATTTATATCCGTAATTATATGCCTCACAAAATATATGGTCAGTTCATTTCATATATGTTTAAAACGCCAACAACGCGTATTTGGAATGAAATGCATAAATCAGGAAAACTTAATGATGCTCAATCTAAGTTTTGGCAAACCAAACCAGCAGAAGAATTATACGACTTAAATAATGACCGAGATGAAATAAACAATCTTGCTAAGTCAAAAGAGCACGAAGATATCATTAAGAGCTTACGCAGAGCCCACGTCAAGTGGGTAAAGGATGTTCGTGATATTGGCTTCCTTCCAGAAGCAGAAGTTCATTCTCGATCAAAAAAAGACTCTCCCTATGAAATGGGTCACGATTCTAACCGATATGATTTGGATAATATTTTTCAAGCCGCGAACATTGCCACTCGCCTTGGTAAAAAGAATACAGAAAAGTTACCAAAACTAATGGATAGCAATGATAGCGCGGTTAGATATTGGGGGGCTATGGGCTATCTTATAAGGGGAAAAAGCGGACTGCGTAAAGGCCGTAAATTTTTGGTCAATGCTTTAAAAGATGAATCCCCAAGTGTAAGGATTATTGCAGCTGAATCACTTGGTAGATATGGAAACAAAAAAGAATCTAAACTTGCAGCAGACTTGCTGATAAAATATGCGGACCCTAAAGAAAACGGCATTTCACTTTCAATGCTATCACTCAATGCTATCGACTATCTTGATGAAAAAGCGTCTCACCATAAAGAAACAATCTCCAAACTACCCAAACTTGACCCTAACGCCGATCCCAGAACTCGTAATTACGCTGGCAATCTGATCGGTAAAATTATGAGTGATTTAAAGTAAGAACCATTCAAGAATTCCTACAAAGTTTCAATACCACCAAAGGTAAAAAAACTATTAGTTGATAATGTATAAGTTTAACATCGTTTTCAAACTTACAAAGGCCAGCATCACTAATGCCAAAAAAAGAGCAACAGCCCAAATTAGCAGGCAGCTAAATTACTAATTTATCAAGTCCGCTTGGCAATTAAGACATAAGTTGGCTTATATCTAAAAAACTCCACCAACTATCTTTAATCTTAAGCTTTAGCTAATCATTGGAATAATTAAGGCCTAAGTTGGCAATCAAGCAAATTTAGATTATTAATTACCCATGCATTTCATCGGTAAACTCTCACTAGTAGCACTATTATTTGCATGTACTACAACACTGCATTCATACAATTCAAAATCACCCAACATAATATTAGTAATCACCGACGATCAAGGCTACGGGCCTATTGGGAGGCATGGACACCCGTGGATTCGAACTCCACATCTCGACAAACTTTACGACACCAGCACGCGATTTACTAGATTCATGGTGAGTCCTACCTGTGCGCCAACACGAAGCGCATTAATGACTGGGCGGCATCCAATGAAAAACGGCGTCACACATACCATTCTCGAGCGCGAGCGAATGACACTTAAAGCCACTACTCTTCCGCAAGTACTCAAACAAGCTGGTTACACAAGTGGCATTTTTGGCAAGTGGCATCTTGGGGACGAAGAGTTATACCAGCCACACCAACGCGGTTTTGATGAAGCATTCATCCATGGTGCAGGAGGTATTGGCCAAGCATATAATTGCAGTTGTGCAGATGCTCCGGGCAACAAATACTTTAATCCAGTAGTGAGACACAACGGATCGTTCGTAAAAACCAATGGTTTCTGTACCGATATTTTCTTCACCGCAGCACTTGGCTGGATAAAGGAAAAGAAACAGGGGGATTCTCCGTTCTTTGCATATATAACAACAAACGCTCCTCATGGACCATTCATAGCTCCCCCCAAGAATACTAAATATTTTACTGATCGAGGTTTCAGCCCAAAGCAAGCTGGTTTCTACGGAATGATCGAAAATATTGATGAAAATATAGGTCGTTTGATGAACAAAATGAAGGAGTGGGATTTGGACAAAGATACGATCCTGATTTTCATGAGTGACAACGGCATGACCGGAGGAGGCTCCGGCCGTATGGGGCAGGATGTTGCTAAGGGTTATCCGTTTTTCAACGCCGGAATGAAGGGCCTAAAAGGTAGCGCCGAGGAGGGCGGCGTACGCGTTCCCTTCCTCGTTCGCTGGGATAACCAATGGGAGCCAGGTCGGGACATTGAAACACTAAGTGCACACATCGATATTCTACCCACATTTGCCGAGATCGCCGGTATTAAAAAGCTTCCGCTTAATCAAGTAGAGGGACGCAGTTTTCTTCCACTACTAACCGGAAAGAAAAAGAAGCTTCCAGACAATAGATACCTATTCACCCACCGCGGCCGTTGGCCAACCGAAACCGAACCTGATGAACATAAATCTTTTAACTACTCAATCCGAAGTGAAAAGTGGCGCTACGTCGCCCCTCAATCAGCAAGGAAAGGCCTCAATTCCCAAGGCAGCCTATACAACATGAAGGAAGACCCGGGGCAAAAAAACAATATCATCGAAAAGCACCCAAAGGTCGTCAAAAAGATGAAGAAGGCATACGAGCAATTCTGGAAAGAAACCCGACCTCTAATGGTCAATGAAAGCGTTCCCATGTCTAAAACTCGACCCTACCACATCTGGTTCGAGGAACAGTCAAAAAACGGTGGAATCCCTCAATGGAAAGCCCCAGAATTGTAAGCCTATAATCAAAAAGGTCATCCATTTTAAGATAAATAATTCAACAACTTATGTACTTATTAAGATATCTTTGCTTTTTAAATATGTTGCTCTTCTACAGCAAGACAACACATGCTGATAAACAAACTAACTTTCTTTTCTTCCTAGTAGACGATATGGGCTGGGCGGATATCGGAGCAAACGGTAGCAAGTTTCACGAGACCCCTCATATAGATCGCTTAGCCAAATCAGGTATGCGTTTTACCCAAGGCTATGCAGCCGGGTCAGTCTGCAGCCCAACACGTGCAAGTATTATGACCGGAAAACATCCTGTTAGAGTCGACATTACAGACTGGATTCCGGGACAATCTAATCGCCCCAGCAACCCCCTACTCCACCCTGAGGATCAGCACAGCTTACCTCTTGAAGAAGTCACTATTGCCGAGGCTCTTAAGCAACACGGGTACCAAACATTTTTTGCTGGCAAATGGCATCTCGGCAAGGAGGGCGAATGGCCAACCGATCAGGGTTTCGACATAAACATTGGGGGCCATCACAGAGGTTCGCCTCCAGGTGGCTACTATGCGCCTTGGACAAACCCCGCACTTAAGGCAAAAAAGGAAGGAGAATACCTGACTGAACGCCTTACAGATGAATCAGCCAAATTTCTTGAAACTAGAGACAAGTCCAAACCTTTCCTCCTATACCTCTCATACTACAACATCCACACACCGATTCAGCCCTACAAAAAAAGATTCAACTACTTCAAAGAAAAGGCAGAAAAATCCTTCATTGGATCCACTCCAATTCAGCACGAGCACGACGGTAAAACTCGGATGCGACAGGACAACCCTGCCCTCGCCTCAATGGTTGCCGCCGTAGATGACAGTGTCGGCAAACTGCTGGACAAAATTGAAGAATTAGAACTTGATAAAAATACCGTCGTAATATTTTTTAGCGACAATGGTGGATTGAGCACACTAGGCAGGATTGGCCCAGGCTGCAATAAACCCCTTCGCGCAGGAAAAGGCTGGCTATACGAAGGCGGAATTCGTGAACCTACCATTATTCGCGCACCTGGTATTACTAAACAAGGGAGTATATCTATAAAGCCAATGATAAGTATGGATTTCTTTCCAACCATGCTCGATCTTGCAGGGCTACCACTCAGACCCGAATTACATGTAGATGGCAATAGTCTGTTAAGCCAATTAAAAGGGAATGATTCTGGCCTCCGAACACTTCACTGGCACTACCCTCATTACCATGGCTCCACTTGGAAACCAGGCGCGGCAATTCGAGAAGGTAACTGGAAACTAATTGAGTTCTATCACTACAATAATTTTGAACTATACAATTTGGAAAAAGATATTGGTGAAGAAAATAATTTATCAAAAACACACCCAATCAAAGCCAAAGAATTAAGAAAAAAACTTAATAACTGGCAAAAGAAAATGAACGCAAAAATGCCAAATCCAAATCCAGATTACATACCAAACTAAAAAATAAATCACTATGAGCTTTTCAAAAATTGCTTTTCTTGGGACAGGATTGATGGGGGAACCAATGTGCAAAAACCTACTTAAAGCAAACCTTCCTTTAACAGTATGGAATCGAACCAAAGACAAAACTCATGAACTTAAAAATTTAGGAGCTGAGGTCGCTAGCTTGCCACATGACGCTGTTAAAGGAGCGGATGTAATTATAACAATGTTGTCTGATGGTGCAGCAGTTCATGATTTGATATTTAAACAAAACATTGCCGAAAAAATATGTAATAATGCAACTCACATTGACATGGGATCAATCGGAGCTCATGAAGCAATTGAACACTCAAAGAAACATATTATTAAAGGAATTAACTATCTCGACGCACCTGTTTCTGGGGGCACAAAGGGAGCTGAAGCTGGAGAACTCGCAATCATGGTAGGGGGAAATGAAAAAAGTTTTCTTGATATGCAAGATGTTTTCACACCAATGGGACATTCGACTTTCGTGGGCCCGAACGGCTGCGGGCAACTAGCAAAATTAGCTAATCAAGTAATTGTTGCAATTACCATAGGCGCAGTCAGTGAGGCATTAATTCTAGCAGGGAAAGGTGGCGCTGACAGGGGGGAAGTACGAAAAGCACTACAAGGAGGATTTGCTTCAAGTCGAATACTTTCAGAACATGGACAACGAATGATTAATCGCGAATTCGAACCAGGAGGACCAGCTAAATTCCAAGTTAAGGATTTACGTAACGCTATAAAAGCCTCCGAACAACTAGACCTCGATCTTCCATTAACTAAACTCATCCACAAACTATTTAGCGACATGATTAGTAACGGCAAAGAAAACATGGACCATAGTGGCCTTCTTACTCATCTTGAGGAAATTAACAATATAACTACACCATAAATGAAAGTGATTATTACCGGAGGAGGAGGCTTTCTCGGCTCACAACTTGCAAATCATCTTTTACAAAAAGAAACACTTACTGGCCGAAGTGGAAAACAGGAAGAAATAAAACAAATAATACTTTTCGACAAAAACTTTCCTGTTTCAAATTCAGATGACCGAATTAGAGAATTTTCTGGAGACATCAGTGACCTTAATCCCATTGAACTGATCAATGAAAAATCGGAGAGCATTTCTATCTTTCATCTTGCTTCAATGGTCAGCGGTGAATGCGAAGTTCAATATGACGATGCTATTCGAGTGAACCTTGATGGTGGTAGAAATATTTTTGAAATGGCGCGCACTATTAATGGCAGACCACGAGTTGTATTCGCCAGCAGCATAGCCAGTTTTGGTGGAGCTGTAATGCCTACTCCCATTAGCGATATCGCTAAGCAAACTCCCCAAACGACCTATGGAATGACTAAGGCGATATGCGAATTACTAATCAACGATCATACTCGAAAAGGCCATTTTGACGGAAGATCCGCTCGACTACCAACAGTCATAATTCGGCCTGGAAAACCAAATGCTGCAGCTTCAAGCTGGGCAAGCGGAATGTTCAGGGAGCCACTCAAGGGAGAGGTCTGTAAATTGCCAGTAAAACGCAATCAATCACATCCAATAACAGGCTTTAAGACTGTGGTTGAATCATTTGTAGCTTTACATGAAATTGATGAAGCAAAACTTGGAGATGACCGCGCTTACGGACTGCCAGCACTTTCAGTGACTCCAAATATAGCAGAAAAAGTTCTCCAAGAAATATCAACTGAAAAAAAAATGAAAATCGGCAAAATTGAAGACGCATTCGAACCTAAAATCCAATCAATCGTTGATAATTGGCCAACTGCAGTTGACGGATTTAGAGCCGAAGCCATAGGACTCCCAAAACCTCCATCACTAAAGAAAATTATAGAGCAATATCTTGAACTCTTTAATTAAGCATCTGGAAAAAATCATTCTCTCAAGAGCTTGCCGCCTCAAACACTTTGTATCAGTCTTTCGCCCCTCAAGTAAATGAGACACAAAAAAATCAACAACAAACTATTTACTGAAAATCGAAAACGGCTATCTAAGCTTTTAACTCCCAAATCTTTGGCCATTATAAATGCCAACGATATCCTCCCTACAAATGCAGACGGAACTCTCGTTATGCAGCCTAATGCAGATCTTTTTTTCCTGAGCGGAATTGAACAAGAACAGAGTGTGCTTTTAGTTTTCCCTGATGCAGCCGACGAGAAAAACCGTGAAATTCTCTTCTTAAGAGAACCAAATGAACATTTAAAAATTTGGGAAGGTTACAAGCACTCTAAGGAAGATGCCAAAAAAATATCTGGTATAAAAAATATTCAATGGCTGTCAGACTTTCCTGTTATATTTCGATCTCTAATACTTGAATCTGAATCAGCTTACTTAAATAGTAATGAATATAAACGAGCTCAAATTGAAATTGAAACTCGCGATATCCGGTTCATTCAACAATGCAAGACAGACTTCCCTTTACATGATTTTCGGCGACTAGCCCCTCTGCTTCATAAATTACGAATAACAAAAACAGATTTAGAAATCGAACTACTAAAGGAAGCTGTAGACATAACAGCAAAAGGATTTCGGCGTATGCTTCGCTTCGTAAAGCCTGGAGTGACTGAATATGAAATTGAAGCAGAACTTGCGCGTGAATATATAAAACGCAGAGGAAAATTCGCATACTCACCAATCATTGCATCCGGAAAAAACAACTGTGTTCTTCATTATTTGCAAAACGATCAAATCTGTAAAAAAGGACAACTATTACTAATGGATGCTGCCTCAAGCTATGCCAACTACAACGCAGACCTGACTCGAACAATACCGGTTAGTGGAAAATTCACTCGTCGACAGAAGACAGTTTACAACGCAGTTCTTCGCGTTTTGAGATCAAGCATTAAGAGTGCAACAGTCGGAAAGCTCCATTGCGAATGGCAAAAGGAATCGCAATCTCACATGAACGAGGAGTTGATTAAATTAGGCCTTCTCAAAGCCAATCAGGTAAAAAATCAGGATCCAAATAATCCAGCCTGTCGAAAATATTATATGCACGGACTCGGCCACCCACTTGGATTAGACGTGCACGATGTTGGAGATTTAAATATTCCATTTTCTCTAGGCACAGTCTTAACAGTAGAACCTGGAATATACCTGCCTGAGGAAGGATTTGGTGTTCGATTAGAAGACGACATCATTATCACTGAAAAAGGGCCATTAAATTTAATGGATAAGACACCGATAGAAGCTGACGAAATTGAATCACTTATGAACAGATAGGCTCATGAGTAAGCGAATTCTATTTATTATATTCTTAAGTGTTTTTTCTCTTGGACATGCGGATAATTATTCTACTGAGAAACTAATTGCCTGGTGCATCGTTCCTTTTGACTCTCAAAAAAGAAGCCCTTCTCAACGAGCTCAAATGCTTAAAAATATTGGAATCAAAAGAGTTGCTTATGATTGGCGTAAAGAAAACGTACCAGAATTTGAAGAAGAAATTCTTGAATACAAAAAACACGGAATAGAATTTTTCGCTTTTTGGAACACCCATAAGCTTGCATTTAAATTATTCAAAAAACACAAAATTTATCCACAAATTTGGAAAACCGCAATTAGCCCAAACGGCGGCAATAATAATGATAAGCTAAATATAGCTATAAAAGAAATATTACCACTTGTAAAAAAGACTCGTGAACTCGGCTGTAAACTAGGACTCTACAATCACGGCGGCTGGGGAGGAGAACCCGAAAACCTCGTATCTGTATGCAAAATTCTTCGTGAAAACTACAATGCTAAACATGTTGGAATAGTTTATAATTTTCACCACGGACACAATCATATCAATGATTTTAGTAAGTCACTTAAGTTAATGACACCATACCTAATTTGCATAAACCTTAACGGCATGAACACAGGCGCTAACCCAAAGATTCTTCCTATAGGGAAAGGCAAACATGACACAGAGATGATACGAACCTTAAAAGAATCAAATTACAATGGTCCTATTGGAATTATTGATCATCGAAGTGATATTGACACTAAAATAGCATTAAAGAATAACCTTTCGGGGCTGAAAGAAATACTAACCAAAATCAAATAAAAAAACACCAGCTGGCAACATAAAAAAATCGTGCTTATCAAATTTATCCAACTTTTAGACTGTGATTCGTAATATTATTTTTGATTGGTCTGGAACTCTTGTCGACGACCTTCCAGGCGTATGGAAAGCGACTAACAATGTCCTCGAAAAAGCCGGAACAAAAACCCTAACCCTTGATGAATTTCGCTTCGAGTTCGAACTTCCTTTTACTAAATTCTATGATCGCTTCATACCCCATGTTCCTCTATCACAACTTGAAAAGTGGTTTCATGGGTACTTCGAGAAAGTGAGTGACGATGTAATTGCTCTTCCAAATACAATTGAATTCCTAAGATTCTGTAAGCAAAAAGAAATTCGTTGTTTTATTTTAAGCACCATTAAGCCTGAGTATTTTTTTAGCCAAGCAAAAAGAACAAAGATGGAATTTTTCTTTGAAAAAACTTATCTTGGAATTTGGGATAAAAGAGAGAAAATATTGGAAATACTAACTGATAATAATTTATCTCAAGATGAAACAATATACATTGGAGATATGCAACATGATGTGGATACAGCTCATCATGGCGGCATATATTCATGCGCTCTCCTCACTGGATACAACACTTTTAATCAGCTGAAAAAGAGCAACCCCACAATTATTATAGAGGATCTTTCCGAACTTCAAAAAATACTGGAAAATAATCAAATGAATCTTACTGTAAACTATTCAAAAAAAACACCAATTGCCACAGTAGGGGCACTTATTTACAATTCAAAAAATGAAGTTCTGATGATTAAAACTGATAAGTGGTCTGGTAAATGGGGCATTCCTGGTGGTAAGATAGAATATGGAGAGGCGTCTGAATCAGCACTAAAGCGAGAAATCGCAGAAGAAACAAATCTAACAATATCGAATATTAAATTCATTTTATCACAAGACTCAATTGAGTCCGATGAATTTTTCAAGCCCGCACATTTCATTTTATTAAATTATACTTGCACTACCAATGAAGAATCAAATATTGAATTAAATGAAGAAGCTCAGGAATATTGCTGGAGCAAAGAACAAGAGGCACTACAATTAGAACTTAACCAACCAACAAGAGTTTTACTCGAAACCATTCTATCCCAAAAGGCAATATCTACGCATGAGTGACAAAATAACAATTGAAGACTTGGAAGTTAAATTTCACGTAGGCGTACCAGATGAAGAAAGAATTGAAGCCCAAAAACTTCTAATAACAATTGAAATATATAAAGAATTAAATACATGCACTAAGAGTGATGACTTAAGTAAAACAATTAATTACTTTTCAGTTAGCCAAGAGGTAAAAGCACTAGGTAAGAATCAAAGCTGGAAACTTATCGAGACTTTAGCAAGCGACATCTGTAAACTTGTATTGAGCAATTTCAAAGCAGATTTAGTTAGGGTTATTGTTAAAAAGTTCATTCTTCCAGATACTCGATGGGTGAGCGTAGACATAACTAGAAATATCTAATGTTGATATCTAAATCACATTTCAAATCATGCGAGAGCAGAGAAAGCCAATATATTCAATTATGATTAAAATTTTTTTATACTGCGTATTTATACTTTCAAATAATGTTCTAGTCGCGCAATTGAACGACGTTACATATTTAGAATTAGGGGAAGTAAAAGAACCTTCAATTACAAAAATATTAACTTGGGACTCTTTAGGGAAGAGATATCAATCTAGATCAGAGGAGTTAGATATCAAATTTACATTTCAGTTCTCAAATAAAACAAAAAAAGAAATTATCATTAAACGCACTTTCACATCTTGTGGATGTACTGTTGCTAAGCTTCCTACAACCCCATGGATTATTAAACCAGGGCAAAAAGGAAGCATACCAATTACAATGGATGTCAGAGGAAAAAGCGGCGTAATAGAAAAGGAAACAACGATCATAACCGACCTAGGAAGTATTATACTCACAACAAAGGTTGCTATAGGAGCTATCAAGAGCATCAATACACCTCGTAAAAGATCTAAAGAGGAGCGAGCAGAAAATTTAAAAATAGCAGCACAAAACAGACAGGCAATATTTCAAAACAATTGTGTTGAATGCCATGTAGAACCCACAAAAGGGAAACGAGGACGGCAACTATATGCGACTGCTTGTGGCATCTGCCATGACGCAAAAAATCGGGCTTCATTTGTTACTGAAATTCGCTCTTTATCTAAAGGAAAAAAACAAGCGTATTGGGAACAATGGATTACAGACAGCAAACCAGGAACCCTTATGCCAGCATTTGCTAAAAAACATGGAGGTCCACTTGATGACTCTCAAATAAGGTCGCTTGTTAACTATTTAATTCGAGTCTTTCCACGCGAACTTAAAACAAAAGATGCTATTTCAAAATCGCTCAATACAAAGAAAAACCTACTTAAATGAGCGGAATTTTTATTACATTTGAAGGCATTGAAGGGTGTGGTAAATCTACTCAAATAAAACGATTAGCAAACCGCTTAGATGACCTTAAATTTAATACTTCCACAATAAGAGAACCAGGTGGCACTGATGTTGGCGAAGCAATACGTGAAATCGTCAAACACCCCCCAGGAAGTTCTCCGCTTTCTGCATGGACAGAGCTACTGCTCATGAACGCGAGTAGGGCACAATTAATAAAACAAATAATTCAACCTGCACTAAAAAAAGGCCATACAGTTCTTTGTGATCGATTCTATGATTCAACATTGGCCTACCAAGGGTATGGGCGACAACTCGACTTAGAAAAAGTCCATCAAGCCATCGAATTAGCAATAGGAAAAACAAAACCTAATCTGACTTTTTTATTAGATATTCCCATAGAAACTAGCACTGAACGCGTCAAGCAGCGTCAACTTAGTTCTAATGAAACTAATGATCAATTCGACCGATCAGGTGAATTATTTTTCAAACGAGTGCTGGACGGATTCAAAGTACTAGCTGAGGCTGAACCGAATCGTTTTCGAGTTATAAATGGCAATCGTGCTCCCGATGATGTGAGCAACGAAATATGGCAAATAGTAAAAGAGAAGATTTAAAAAAATGGAAATTAAACTTAGCCCCGAAGAATGTCGCAAAGCTTATTGGCGATCAAATTTACGAACACTTATAGCCCTCATGTCCATCTGGTTTTTAGTATCCTTCGGATGCGGAATACTTTTTGTAGACACATTAAACAAAATTTCTATAGGAGGGGCAAAATTGGGATTTTGGATGGCTCAACAGGGTTCAATTTATGTTTTTGTAGTTCTAATTTTTGTTTACGTATGGTTAATGAACAAGCTCGATAAAAAATATAAATTCAACGATTAAATTCATTAAAAGAAAGATACTACCATGGACGTAAAAACTTGGACCTATATTATTGTTGGATTTTCTTTCGCTCTCTATATCGGAATTGCGATTTGGAGCAGGGCTGGATCTACAAAGGAATTTTATGTTGCCGGCGGTAATGTTAGCCCTATTGCAAACGGTATGGCTACTGCCGCAGACTGGATGAGTGCTGCTTCCTTTATTTCGATGGCAGGTCTAATTGCTTTCGCAGGTTACGGCGGCTCAGTATTTTTGATGGGATGGACTGGCGGTTACGTATTACTCGCATTAATGCTGGCTCCCTATATGCGTAAGTACGGTAAATTTACTGTACCAGAATTTATTGGTGAAAGATTTTACTCAAGAACAGCCCGTATTGTTGCTGTGATCTGTCTTATTATTGTTTCTGTAACATATGTAATTGGACAAATGAAAGGTGTCGGAATTGCATTCTCTCGATTTTTGGAAACAGAATATAATACTGGCCTATATATCGGTATGGGTATTGTTTTTTTCTATGCAGTTTTAGGAGGAATGAAAGGGATTACGTACACACAGATAGCTCAATATGTTGTTTTAATTTTTGCCTACACTGTTCCGGCTGTATTTATATCACTTGAGCTAACCGGCAACCCAATCCCTCAACTCGGCCTTATAGGCGACACAGACGATGGCACCCCCCTTCTTCAAAAACTAGATAACGTCATCACCGACCTTGGCTTCGGTAAGTACACTACGAGTGTAATGGGCAGTAAATTAAACATGTTTGCCTATACATTATCATTGATGATCGGAACTGCTGGCTTACCTCACGTTATTATTAGATTTTTCACAGTCCCAAAGGTTAGCGATGCTCGACTTTCTGCAGGATGGGCCCTTGTATTTATTGCAATATTATACACAACCGCCCCAGCGGTATCTGCTATGGCTCGACTGAACCTTACTCAAACTATTCAAACTGGTGCAGTTGGCAGTAAGGACGGCAGTCTGGAGTACTCTAATCGTCCAGATTGGTTTAAAAAATGGGAAACTACTGGAGTATTAAGACACAATGACAAAAATAAAGACGGACGCATTCAGTACTATGACGATAAAAACAAAAAATTTAATAAAGAGTTAGAATCATTTGGATGGATGGGTAACGAACTAGAACATATCCCTTTTGGAAAAGCAGAAAAAGATGCAAAAAACGGTCCCGATAATGATTTCCTAGTACTTGCAAACCCGGAGATTGCAAATCTACCCGGCTGGGTTGTCGCTCTTGTGGTTGCTGGAGGACTAGCTGCTGCTCTTTCAACAGCTGCAGGACTCTTACTTGCAATTTCATCAGCAATTTCACACGATCTATTAAAGGGAATACTTTATCCAAAAATATCTGAAAAACAGGAACTTAATGCGAGTCGCCTTGCTATGGTCGGAGCAATTATAGTTGCCGGTTATTTCGGGTTAAACCCTCCTGACTTTGCTGCAGGTACAGTTGCTATTGCATTTGGATTAGCAGCGTCATCAATTTTCCCAGTGCTAATGATGGGTATTTTCTCAAAGAAAATGAACCGACAAGGTGCAATTTCCGGCATGATTGCTGGAATGGGAATAACATTACTTTACGTATTTCAGCATAAAGGTGTCCTATTTATCTCTAGCACTAGCTTTTTAGGAAACATGGAACCAAACTGGTTTCTAGGAATAACTCCAAACGCATTTGGCGCTGTTGGAGCACTCGTTAATTTTGCTGTTGCTTTCGCTGTTTCAAAAGCCTCGATTGAAGCACCTAAAGAGGTACAGGACTTAGTCGAAAACATAAGGATTCCAAATGAAGATTAATCAATTCATTAACCACCAATCAGTTCACGAAGCTGACTAACCGGAACACAATTTTTGAAAACCATCTGTAGATTTTTTTGCACTCCCTCCTTTTCTGTGTAATAAAGAGACTCAGTACTAGCAGCAATTCCTACAACCTGGCCGAATTTATCTAATACAGGAGCCCCACTAGAGCCTTTTCCAAAATCTGCAGTGATCGCCATTGCTGGAACAGTTTTGCGATTACGTTGCGTAATAAAATAACGTGCCACTCGACCTTCACTCAATGTGTAAAACTTGCGGTTTGGGTGACTAATTAAATCAACTTTCGCCCCGACAGGAGCCGCTTGTCCGAGAGAAATTGGTTTTATGCCTGTTTTAGGAACACGCAAAACTGCCAAATCAAATCGTTCACTAGCTGCTATAACATCTTCAACCATAAAAACCCTTCCATCAAATGATCTTACAGCAAGACTGGATCTTTCCGGTTGATCAACCACATGATAATTTGTTACCACTAAATCATCTGCAATAAAGAAACCGCTCGCCGGAGCTATATGCCAAAGAGTACAACGATTACACTTATAAACTCCACCAACGACAGCTATTGCCTTCTGAGCTTCGCTGGGACTAGTTAGATTGGAATTAGACAAATTTAATTTTATTTTTGGCTCAGTTTTTAACTTAGCTATAAGGGTTTGCATACTGACAACAGAATCTGAATCCATCATCTCTGTTGCCTTATCAGTCATTTGACTCATTATCTTTCGATCATTGATAATTGAAGGAACAGTAAAACTTGATTTTGGAGATAGAGTAGTAGTAGAGCATCCTCCTAAAACCACTCCTAAAGCAGCGAGAATGAAAAAGTTAAATATATTAAATCTCACAGGTTTATGTTATCAAAATTACAGCTTGGCAGCGAGAGCTTCTGAACTAAGCAAGGGTGACATGATAATTTAATAAAACCTTAGCATTAAGTAATTCTTTGCTTCTGGGTAAAAAATACATTCTTAAACAAAAAATTAGATCTACGACAAAAACACTAAGTATTAAGCTAGTTTTTGGAAATTGAAGGCAATATAAATTTAAAAATATTAGCTTCAATAAAACTCAAGAAGCAAAAATTAAAATACGATAATATTTTGAAAGAAAAATGGAAAATCTGGATTGATACCGGAGGCACATTTACAGATTGTATTTCCCAATCGACAACTGGAGAAATTAAACGCCTTAAAGTATTATCAAGTAGCTGTTTAAGAGGCAAATTAATTTCAATTAATTCACCCACCGAAATTGAAGTTGAATTACTTCAAAAAATTCCTCCTCATTTTTCATTAGGGCAATCAATAAGAGTACTTGGAGAGAATACAGAATTATTTAAAATCACTAAGCAAGAGACTCAGAATAAATTTAGTATATCTAAACCTCTCAATAAAAAAATAATTTCAGGGCAATCAATCGAAATTTCATTTGACCTAGAAGCCCCCATACTTGCTGCATATTTAGCTACTGGAACACTACCGAATGAACAATTGCCACCACTAAATATGCATCTCGCAACAACACGAGGTACTAATGCTCTACTAGAAAAAAAAGGCGCAGATGTTAAATTATTTATCACAAAAGGATTCGAAGACTTACTATTAATAGGGGATCAGAAACGCACGAATCTATTTGATATAAATCCACATAAATCAGCCCCACTAACATTGAATGTATTTGGAGTAAACGAGCGGACGGATGCCACTGGCAAACAAATACGCAAAATTAATCTACCACATATAACTCCTCCTTCTCACAAAAACCAGGCTGCTGCCATAGTTTTTCTGAATAGCCACCTTAATCCGAAACACGAAAAAGAATTTCGTGACCATCTTTTCAAATCCGGGTGGCGCCATATTTCAACTTCTAGCGATCTGGCCCCGGTAATAAAACTACTACCTCGTGCAGAGACTACCGTAATCGATGCTTATCTTACTCCACTAATGCAAGAATACCTCGATGGTGTAATACAACATATTAAAAATGGAAAATTGCATGTTATGACTAGCGCTGGAGGGCTTATCTCTAGTAATGCTTACAAAGCTAAAGACAGCCTTTTAAGCGGACCTGCAGGTGGTGTGATAGGGGCTGCATTTTGTGGTCAGCAAGCTGGTTATAATAAAATAATTGGCTTTGATATGGGCGGAACTAGCACTGATGTATGCAGATATGAAAATAAATATAGTTATAAATTTGAACATCAAATTGGAAACGCAAGAGTAGTTACACCTGTCCTAGATATTGAAACCGTAGCTGCTGGAGGTGGTTCTATTTGCGATTACAATGGTGAAGAATTACTCGTCGGCCCAAAAAGTGCAGGAGCTTCACCTGGGCCATCTTGTTATGGAGCAGGCGGCCCATTAACTATTACCGATATAAACCTGCTACTTGGCCGACTAAACCCAAATAAGCTTGGTATTCCGATAAACATTAAGGCCGCACAAGATTCATTAGATAAAATTAAGAAAAAGATTCCTAAAAAAATTTCAGACGAAGAACTACTATTAGGTTTTCTCGATATTGCAAACGAACGGATGGCAGACGCAGTTCGTAAAATTTCAATCAAAGAAGGATATGACCCACAATATTACACTTTAGTAGCATTTGGAGGAGCTGGAGGTCAACATGCATGCTCAATCGCTGACAAATTGGGCATCACTTCAATCCTCTGCCCCAATGATGCCGGCTTACTTAGTGCAAGAGGATTACGTGAAGCTGTTGTAGAACGATTTGCAGAACAACAAATACTTAAACCTCTCGAAAGTATTGAAAATCAACTTTCCGGAATAATTAAAAGTTTAAAAAATAAAGCTCTAGTTCAACTCCATTCAGAAGGATTTAAAAGCAAAGAGACTTTTGTGAGGCGACAATTAATTTCAGTAAGGCATCAAGGACAAGAATCGACTGAGGAAATTGAATATGAACCAAAAATAAATATAGCTAATTCATTTAAAGATAGACATGAAAAATTATTTGGTTACTGGCCTAATAATAAAATTATAGAAGTTGTTTCAATTAGAATTATTGCGTCAACATACCCACCCAAAACTCGACAAGAAATTTTTTCAAATCCAAAAAAATTAACATTTCAAGAAGGTGTCATTTCGAGAAAAGATCTAAGAACTGGAGTGGAGATTAAAGGACCTTCACTAGTTCAAGATTTTTTTTGTACAGTCAATATCGATCAAGATTGGTCTGGCACTGTTGGTTCAAACGGAACCATAAAACTAAAAAAAACACCCTCCAAATCAACTTCTAAAAACTTTCAGCAAAACCAATTAATTGAACAGGAATTATTTATAAGCAGGTTTAATTCGATAGTTGAGGATATGGGGCAATTACTAAAGCGCACAGCGATTTCAACTAACATAAAGGAACGCTTTGATTTTTCCTGTGCTCTACTTGATCTTGATGGACAATTAGTTGTGAACGCCCCTCACATACCTGTTCATCTGGGAGCACTTGGATTGTGTGTTAGGTCTGTTATATCGATCAAAAAAATCAGACCGGGAGATATGATTATAACAAACCACCCTGGTCACGGAGGGTCACATTTACCAGATATCACACTGATAAGCCCTGTGTTTGATAATAACGACCTTTTGATAGGCTACATTGCCAACAGAGCACACCATGCTGAACTTGGAGGTATAAGCCCGGGATCAATGCCTACTCGAGCAAAATCTCTTTCAGAGGAAGGAATTGTAATCCCACCTACATTTCTATATCAGGCTAACAAGCCACAATTTGATGAAATTAAAAAAATCTTAAATAGCTCTTTTTGGCCAACCCGTTGTCTGGAAGATAACATAGCAGACATAAAAGCTCAGGTTGCTGCAAACCTACTTGGTATAAGAACTCTTCAAAGAATGGCTTCGCTCTACGGAACACCGAAGATTATTAATCAAATTAAGAAACTCAGATTTAGAGCTTCAATTGCAATTACCAAGTGCATTAAATCACTGAATCCAGGACAATTTTTCACCAAAGAGAAACTAGACGACGGTTCAGAGCTAATTGCTAAAATTGTTGTAGAGAAAGATAAAATTAAATTTGATTTTAATGGAACCAGCCCACCACATATTGGCAATTTAAATGCAACCCCAGCAATCGTCCAGAGTGCTATCATTTATGTTTTGCGCCTACTAGTTAATGAGTCAATTCCACTTAATGAAGGACTACTCGATTGCACTGAAATCATTTTACCCCGTTGCCTTCTAAATCCTCATTTTCCCAAAGACCCAAAAAAATCCCCTCCTGTTGTTGGAGGAAATGTTGAAACAAGCCAAAAACTAGTCAATTTACTATTGAAACCGTTTGCCGTTGTTGCTGCTAGCCAAGGTACTATGAACAATCTAATTTTTGGTAATGATAAATGTAGTTACTACGAAACTATCTGTGGAGGAACCGGTGCCGGGCCTAACTTTGACGGAACGGACGCAGTCCACTCGCACATGACAAATACTGCAATAACCGATCCTGAGATTTTGGAATGGCGATTCCCAGTTAGGCTTGAAAAATTCTCAATACGAAAAAGATCAGGAGGTGAAGGGATATTCAATGGAGGTAATGGGGTTATCCGTGAACTTCTTTTTACTGAAGCTGTTTCACTTTCACTTTTAACTCAGAATCGCAACCAAGGCCCATACGGTCTTGATGGAGGAAGTCAAGGAACACCTGGTGAACAGTACTTGATAAAGAAAGGGGGAAATAAAATCAAACTAGAATCTTTTACACAAAAATCTTTAGAGACAGGTGATCGCCTAATAATAAAAACTCCAGGAGGCGGAGGTTTTGGCGACACTAAAAATGTTTAGTTACGATAATTTCTAGAAATTGAGAAAAACATTTTTTTACTAAGAAAGTATATCTCGAACGATACTCCCATGAACATCAGTTAATCTAAAGTCACGACCGGCATAACGATAAGTCAACTTTTCATGATTCAATCCAAGAATATGGAGAATAGTTGCATGTAAATCATGCATATGAACTTTATTCTTAACTGCAGTATCTCCTAATTCATCCGTCTCACCATAAGAAATACCTGGCTTAACACCAGCCCCCGCAAGCCATGTTGTAAATCCTCGAGGGTTATGATCTCGACCATCTCCGCTTTGAGAGAAAGGAGTACGGCCAAATTCTCCTCCCCACCAAACAAGCGTTTCTTCCAAAAGGCCCCTTTTTTTCAAATCAGCTAATAAACCAGCCACAGGCTTGTCAGTGGCTCTTGCATGATCCATGTGCTTTGGCATATTACTATGCTGGTCCCATCTGGGATTAGTGCTTTCATCAGCATAATTAACCTGAATATATCTAACACCTGATTCAGCCATTCGGCGGGCCATTAAACATTGCTTTCCAAAATCATCAGTATGTTTCTCTCCGATTCCATAGAGACGCTTTGTAGAATCACTCTCATCTTTCAAATCAAAAGTTTCCGGAGCATTCATTTGCATACGCCATGCCAATTCGAAAGACTCAACAACAGCTTCAAGCTGATCGTCACTCGGCCTCTCTTTCAAATGAGCAGAATTTAAACTCTTAAGTAAATTAAACCTTCGCTCCTGCTCAGTAGGAGATAGTAAAGTATTCTCTACATTTCGTAATGCCACATCATTTGCTGATTGGCCTGCCTTGCCAATTGCTGTTCCTTGATAAATTGCAGGTAAAAAAGCATTTGAGTAATTACGAGGGCCACCCTTTGAACTAGAAGGCTGAAGAGTTACAAAAGCAGGAAGATTTTGGTTTTCTGTTCCTAAACCATAGGTGACCCAACTTCCTACAGATGGACGAATTAAATTAGTAGCACCAGTATGAAGAAACAATGTTGAAGGGCCATGTGCCACCCCTTCTGTATGCATAGACTTTATAAAACAAAGATCATCTACCATTTGAGCCGTATAAGGGAATAATTCAGATACATGCTGACCACTTTGACCATATTGTTTAAAATCCCATAGTGGCTTCATTAGTTTGCGTTTACTTTTTTTACCAAAAGTACCAAACCTAACGCCTGTAAAATCATAATCTTTGTCGTGATTACGAATTAGCTCTGGCTTGTAATCATAAGAATCAACATGACTAGGGCCTCCAGCCATAAAAATAAAAATAATACGCTTAGCCCTTGCTGGAAACATCGGACGGCTCTGATAAGCCTTGCTTAAGGAGGCATATGCCGATTGTTGACATAAACCAGTTAACGCCAACGAACCAAACCCACAAGCTGCCGACTTTAACATAGCTCTACGGGAGACTTTTTCGTTCATGCTTTGGCCTTTATTTGCAGTATTTTTATAAAATTTAGAAATTTAATGCTACTTTTTAAGTCAGTCTGTGTTGTCTCTATATTCAGCACAAGAGTTTGACTCAATATTGGTGCAAACCGATCTCTTGCCTTTAAGCAAATTATATGGAATTCACCAGATTTCATTACGACGGATCAATACAAAGGAAAAAATAGCTGCAATCCTCATTAGTGTACATCCTGTTATTTGTGTAAGTATACCAGAGAATAGTCGTTCTTTTTGAGTATACAAATCCGGACTTAACTTGAATTGGTTGTATTGCACTTCCACATTTCATGAGGTCAAATACTGAATGATGAAAAAAACGGAAGGCAGACATAAAGTAATAATAAAGAGGAAAAACTTTGTTCGTAGTTTAGATACTGGGATCTGTACTGTTTGGAATTAAAATTTAACCGCCTGCAAAGACAGGTTTAAAACCCGCCTCAATAAGAATTCGGCTTACTTCATCGCGCTTATCCCCTTGGATTTCGATATTACCATCTTTGACTGTTCCCCCTACACAACATGCCTTTTGCATTTTTTTTGCTAGCATCTTTTTTTCTAAAAGCTCAACAGGAGGGAAATTAGTAACAACCGTTACTGATTTCCCTCCCCGATGCGCTGTCTGCCGAATAATATCAACACGACCGCGATTTGTCTTTTTTTTATCGCGCTTTGATTCGATTTCCATATTTGAAGATATTTCGGGACCTGAAGGTAATCCTTTTAAATCTAAATTCTCAAATGGATTCTGTTTAAGACTTTCACCACCATCTATCGATATTCGATCTTTATTACGACTCATTTTTTAAATAGATCAATCTAAGTATCGGAATTGCACGCTGGAAATAATTGAATGAATTAACGAACCCCAAATATTATTTTGTTTATTAGAGGTGTTTTCAGAAACAAATTTTAAAGCTAATTCAAATTCAGAAGAGCTAGGCATTCTTCCAAGGGTTAAAAAGTAGGCAGTTCGAATTCGATCAACATCAGATTCCTCCATTTTTTTTATACGCTCACCAGCTAATTTAGATTCACTATTAACAAATGGACTATTAAGTAAATATAAAGCCTGCGTTGGCAGAGTCGTCTCACTTCGTCGACCAGTAACAACATTCGGATTAGCAACATCAAAAATTTCAAAAATTTCCATTAAAGTATTTCTAAATGACGGCACATAAACACTCCGCCGAATAGTATTATATTTATATCCAAAATCGTACTGTGAAAACTTTTTTATCGTGTAGCCTCCTTGTCGCATATTCAAACGACCACTAGCCATAAGAATAGAATCACGAATAGATTCAGCGCTTAATCGCTTTCGATTTGCACGCCAAATTAAACGATTTTCCGGATCAACCTTATTTCCTAAGCTATCCCCAAAAGAAGCTAATCGGTAAGCTCGAGAAAGGACAATAAGTCTTACAATATTTTTTACAGACCAATTATCTCTACTAAACTCTGAAGATAGCCAGTCAAGTAACTCAGGATGGCTTGGATCCTCACCCATAAGACCAAAGTTATCAGTGGTTCGAACAATCCCCTGCCCCATAAGGTAATGCCAAATGCGATTTACCATTACTCGGCGTGTCAAAGGATTTTGTTCACTCGCTATCCATTCAGCTAGCTCTAGCCGCCCACTTCCATTCACAATATTCGGCCTGGATCCTATTTCTTCACTACTTGCGACCTGTAAGAAACCGCGAGGAACTAAAGGGCCTTTATTACGGATTTCACCCCTAATATGCACATGCCAATCACTTGTTTCTTTTTGGTCTCTTACTGACATGACTTTTTGAGGTTCAGTCGGTTTTGTTTTCTTAAGATAATTAAGCCTATTTTCTAAAAGAGAAATTTCATGCCTGAACTTACTCAAATTAACTATATGATTAGGGTTATCATCCTTTTTTATTAATGGAATAAAACCCACTGCATCTGCAATCACTATATCTTTAGTGCCTTCATTCGAAACCCGTACCACTGCTTTTCCAATATTAAAATTAAATCTACCCAAAACAAAAAAATTACTATTTATGGAAGGCTCTAATTGCTGATTAACACTAACAATTGTTATACCTTCAGAATGTTCAATTGTGACCGGAACATCTGCTGATCTATTTTTTCCATGTGTATAACCAAGCCAAACTTCATATTCGCCTGCTTCATTCAACTCTTTTGTAAAAACCACTTTTTTCTCACCTTTTCCTTCACCTTTGTCATGAATATAATTTTCCCCAAAGAAATTTTTATTACTTGTCGACTCCATCCATTCACCAATTATATTTGATTCAATATTATCCACAAAGAAACCGTGTCTTTTGAATTGAGATTCAGCGTTGGTTAATTCCTTCTTTGCTTTCTTTAAGTTTAAGGCAATCTGATTTGTCTCTTTTACATGCCGTTTTATAGAATCCTGAATTACTGGCTTTGGGGAAAGCGAACGCTCGACCCATCCAGAAACATTCCCAGGAACAAGTGATTGGGTACTCCGAAGGATACCGGCCATAGCATAATAATCTTTTGTCGGAATTGGATCAAATTTATGATCATGACATCGTGCGCATCCTATTGTCATAGCAAGGAAGGCCTGACCAATAGTATCAATCTGCTCATCTACGACCTCCATCCTTAATAACTCTTTATCCTGCAATTCATAATTATGAGGACCAAGAGCAAGAAAGCCTGTAGCCTTTAAATATTCATTTCGCTTTTTATAATCATCATATGGCAATAAATCTCCAGCAATCTGTTCGCGAATAAAATCATTAAAGGGCTTATCACTATTAAATGAATCAATAACGTAATCCCTATACTGCCAGGCATTCTTAAACATTAGACTGCGCCCACCACCACTGCTTTCTGCAAATCGAGAAACATCAAGCCAATGTCGCCCCCACTTTTCACCAAATTGGGGCGAAGCAAGAAGTCGATCAACAAAAGATGAATAGGTTTCAAACGAAGGATCATTTAAAAAATCATTTAATTGATCAATTTTAGGTGGTAATCCAATTAGATCATAAAAAAGGCGACGCAATAATATTTCAGGCTTAGCTAGCCTAACCGTTTTAATTTCTTTTTCATTTAAACGCTGAATCAAAAAACGATCGATTTCACTTAACTCATTATCTTTTGAATTACGAATATTTATCAAAGGCACAGAAGTGCTTAACAATGGTTGATAAGCCCAAGACTTTCGACCTTCAGCTAAATTTAAAGCTTCGACCTTTTCTATATTATTTTTTTTACGCGGATCTACAGCTCCAGAACGCACCCACTCAGCTAAAACCGACCTCTCTTCTTTTGACAATCGATATTTAGGAGGCATTTTCAAATCGGTGTCATTGTAGTTTACAGCTTTTATAAGCAAACTTGCCTCTACATTATTTGGCACAACCGCGGGACCGGAATCCCCTCCCTTTACCCAGCCTTGGCGACTATCCAAATACAACCCACCTTTCTTTTTGCCATTTTCTGATGAATGACACTCATAACAATGCTTATGGAAAAGAGGACGAATCTTTTTTTCAAAAAAATTAAATTCGTCAGCTCGAGGGTGAAGAAAAAATAATTCACATAAAATAAGAATCAAAAATAGATAAAAGTTATGTTTTTTTCTTTTCAAAAATTGAGGGAGATAAAATAGTTTATAATATTAAAACAATCCAGCTTTGAGCTTACAACTAAAGGATACTTACTAATCAAAATCATTGGTTATTACCCATTAA